>JACRIR010000025.1 GCA_016215705.1 Candidatus Poribacteria bacterium
CAGGATTGTCATTCTGAGGAGCGAAGCGACGAAGAATCTCTCGTTTTCCTGCAAATTTGCGACCTATAGACAGAGATTCTTCGCTCGGGCCTGCGGCCCTTCGCTCAGAATGACAAATGGCTATTACCATTTGGGCAACACTCCGTTCACATTTCACTCTTCCCCCGTTTCCCAAGATCCCTCCCCAGACAAGCCGGAAGCAATGAGGGTGTAAGGTCGGGGGCAATGTTTTGAATTTGGGTGTCGTTTCCGATATACTAGCCATGAACAAAATCGAACTTTCGGGCCTGTCAAGCATCTATATAGTGTGAATGTTCTCCGTTCTAGGCCAAGAAAGGAGGGTTTTCCCATGTTTCTGAGAAATACCATTCTACGATCTGTGCCCCCGATTTGTTGGCTGCCGCTCATCACGGCTTTTGGTTGTCTGATCACGGGAACCGCTATCGCAAGCTCCTCCAATCCGCAACCACCAGCTTTCTCCGAAATCACTGCGTCGGTCAAGGATGACGGCAATACAGTCTTCTACAGCAAGCATCAGATCAGGAACTGGTTCCCCATCTCGCTGGAAAGCATCAGACTGAACACTACGGAGCAAGTGGAGATAATCGACGTAAGGGATCTTGATGGACGTTTTCTCAGGTTCAGTCAAACGGCGGAGAACGGGCGCAACGACATAATCGTGATTCCTCGCGAACCGGTGCCGGTGGATGAATCCATAGAGCTTTTTACTGTTTCGCTGCACAAGAATCTCGTGCAGAAAAGGGGAGACACAGTAGTCTTCGAGTATGACTATACGCCTGACTTACCTACTCGACTCAAATACACGGCTATTATTCCTGCCGGCGCGCACGACGAGAGGGATACAATACTCCTACTGCTTCGCGCGGTCACGGGACAAGTACTCATGCGCTTTTACGAATTGGATATGCAGACGCAGTGAGCGCAGCGCGGCGCCGACGCAACCAAAGAGCACATATTGGGCGCGATGAATCGCGCCTCAGAAAATCGGGGATATGATGCCTCATCGTGTCCCCGATTTTCTTCATTCTTGTCTGTAGGGCACAATTCATTGCGCCCTCGTGATTTCCATGCAGGGTGCGGTGCGAAGTCACGACGGGAATTCAAGATTTCGAAACTGAGTAGTACAGGGGCTGGTTTCAGCTTTGCGGATAATCTGTCTCTGTGCATCGTTCGGTCCCGATGGTTTCGGACCGAGAAAGCTGTAGAGGCTTGGTCTTGAGTATGCAGTATGCGCTCAGGAGAGTCGGGATGACCAGAAGTCCCCAAGAAAACCGATTCCCAAAGATGAAGTTATAAATGTGCCCGCTGGAGCCGTGGCTAAACCCTATTGCCAAGACTCCGGCGATGCCAATATTCTCCCCAATCGTTCCGACCAAGCTCAGCACTCCGTAAATTGCTCCAAAACCGGCCAATCCGTGACACTCCAAAGCAACTAGCGGGATGAGCAATTCCGGACCACACCTCGCCAACCATAACAAATATATCGACGCTGGCGGATTCAACCTGATAGGGATCAGAGTCAGCATAATGATACTGACCGCCGTCATGGCTGCACCGGCGCTGAAGGCTTTGCGGACTCCCCATCTGTCGGCAATCAAGCCGAAGCCAAGTAGGCCCATAAGTGTGGAAATCAAAGACCCCGACCTGAATACTATGGCCTTGCCGGAGTGACCCATATCAGAGAGATGCGCTTGATAGAGGGTAGGGAGAGTAAGGTGAACAAAGCCCGCGAGTGACATGCCGCCCACTATAAGCCAAAAGGCCGGAGTGCGAATGCCCTCTTTCTTTGTCTAATGCTCTTTTTCTTTGCGAACATTCCACAGTTTATCACCTATGCTTTAATTCGAGTAATTCGTGATCCAACTCTTCTTCTTCATTTGTGTCATTCGTCTCGCGCCTTGCGTCCCGCGTTTCGCGGAATGACATTCGTGTTCCCAGAGTTTCTTCTTCTTTTTTTTCTTAGTTGCGGCTACGCCCCGCCGTGTCAATACGTGGTTAAAGACGCCTCTTCTTTTTTTTCTTCTTCTTTTCCCCGTGACTCCCGCGCCGAGGCCCCGCGTTTCGCGGGGTCCCGCCCCCGGCGGGATGCTCCCCGTGGTAAACTGCCTCTTTTGTTTCTTCTTCTCTTGGTTGGTTGAGGCTCCGCCGCGCTGTGCAACAAAACGAGAATGACAGAGGGGGCGCGGCTACGCGCGGAAACGTTCGTCTAGCTCATATTTTTTCTTGAGGCCGATTACTTCGGCGAACTCGTTGAAATCCATCATTCGGTCGCGCATAGGGGCGGATGTGCCGTGTTCACGCAGACAGGCATAGACATCGGCAAGCGCTTTTGCCGAGGCGTACAGGCCGGAGAGCACATAACCCACGGCAATAAATCCAAGAGCTTTCAGTTCTTCGAGTGACAGCAGAGGAGTCTGGCCGCCTTCGATGCAATTTATCACGAGCGGAGGCGGAACCTGTCTTCCGATCTCTCGCAAATCATCGACAGTGCGAGGCGCTTCAACGAAAATCAGGTCTGCTCCGGCTTGTTTGTATAAATTCGCCCGGTGGATCGCTTCATCGAGTCCGTGCACGGCCAACGCGTCCGTTCGCGCTGTTATCATGAGGGCGTAGTCGCCGCGGGCCTCGACCGCCGCGCGTATTTTCTGAGCGTGTTCCTCTGCCGGAATGACTTCTTTTCCTCTCATGTGTCCGCAGCGTTTCGGCCACGTCTGGTCTTCCAGCAAGACCCCGCGCGCGCCCATCTCCTTGAGCGCGCTTACCAGCCGAAACACGTTCAGCGCTCCGCCGTAGCCTGTGTCACCATCGACCGATACGGGGATACTCACGGCATTGCAGATTCTGCGGGCTGTGTCGATCAACTCGGTTTGTGTCATAAGCCCGAAATCGGGCTCTCCCAGCAGCGAGGCAGAGACACCGTAGCCTGTGACGACGACCGCGTGGAAGCCGGCGCGTTCAGCCAGTTTGGCCGATAGGGCGTCATACACCCCCGCAATCAGGTAGATGTCTCCCTGCTCGATTAGTGGATGGACTTTGGGTTCGCTTTTCATTAAATGTGCTCCCCGTGTTTGGTCCTCTCCCTCATACTCCGACCAGTTGGCGGGCTTTGTCGACGGCGGAGGCGGCATCGGGCGCAAAGCCGTCCGCTCCGATCTCGGTGGCGTATTTTTGAGAAATGGGGGCGCCGCCGACCATCGTCTTGATCTTGCTTAGCAGGCCCGCTTTATGAAGAGCTTCAATGATTATGCGCATCTGCGGCATTGTAGTAGATAGAAGAGCCGACATCGCTACAATCTGCACGCCCTCTTCGCCGGCTGCTGCCACAAACTTATCTGTTGTCACATCGATTCCCAGGTCACGCACATCAAAGCCGGCGCCTTGAAGCATCATTTTGACGAGGTTTTTGCCGATATCGTGGAGGTCGCCCTTGACTGTGCCGATTACGATTCTGCCCGCCGGTTTTGCGCCGGTTTCGGCGAGTTTGGGCTTGAGAACATCCAGTCCGGCGTGCATCGCCCTTGCGGCAATCAGCACCTCAGGAACAAAAAGCTCGTTCTTCTTGAATTTTGCGCCGACAATGTCCATTCCCGCAATGAGACCTTCGGAGAGGATCGTCTTCGGCGATAGGCCTTCTGCGAGCGCTTGTGCGGTGAGTTCGCCGACTTTCTTGGCGTCGCCTTTTTGAAGGTATTCAGAGAGTGTTTTGAGATCGAACATTTTCATTTCCTCCGTTCAGCCTGTCTGATGATTTGCAATCGTCCCGTGACTATCGTCCCAATCGGTTGTTCCTGAATGCCGTGATGTATTCGCCACAGCAATAATCCAGACCCAAGAGTGTATTGGCGGCCGTGAGGGTGGCCATCATTTCCTTGTCCAGCGGGTCCATGATTACGGCGTCGAGTCCGGCGGCCATTGCCATTGTAAGAAAGGTTCGATTCAGGAGTTTTCTCACCGGCAGGCCGAACGAGATGTTGCTTAACCCGGAGATCGTGTGAATGTCCGGATATTTTGTTTTCAATTCCTTGATCATTGCGAGCGCGACTCTGCCCGTCTGTTGGTCGACTCCGATCGCCATTATGAGTGGATCGACGTAGATGTTTTCCGCCTTGACGCCGTCCGACAGGAGGGCTTCCACCAAATCGAGGCCGATCTTCAGTTTGCTGCTTAGCTCGGTCGGAATCTCGCCTCCCGCCAGACACAGGGCGACGACTTTGCAGCCGAACTCTTTGATGAGCGGGAGTATCGCCGGGTATTTTTCCTTTTCCGCACTGATGGAATTGAGCATCATCCCTTTACCACAAATCTCGAGCGCTGCGTGAATGGCCTCCGGGTCCGAGCTGTCGATGCACAGGGGAGAGTCAACCTTAGACCTGATTGATTTGACCAGCCAGATGAGGTTTTCTGTCTCTTTTTCCCCGAAAGTGCCTGCGTTCACGTCGAGGAAACTGGCGCCGACCTCCAACTGGGCGCGCGCTTCCTGACAGATGAAGGCTGCATCCCGCTTTTCAGTCGCTTCGGCGATCGGCCGTCTGCTCGTGTTGATACGTTCTCCAACGATTAGCATGCTGCGATTCCTCCCAAGGAAAAGTGAAAGGCGAAAAGAGCAAGACGAAAGGGAATGAAAGCCAAGAAAACAGAAAGATTGCTTCGCTCGGGCCTGCGCCTCTCCGCTCGCAATGGCTGCGACAGAAAGAGGCGAAGGGCGAAAGCGAGAGATTCGAGAGGGGAAAAACGAACTTGTTCATGGGTTCCGACTGCATGTGCATTATTCATGACGTATGCTCAGACAACATTTCTCTTGACTTATAATGTAACATGTGTTATTTTATAATATGTAAGACATTTGATTACAGTATATAACAGCATATGTTTTCGCATAACGTGAGTTATAATATCACCTTCTTAAGGATTTGTCAATGCCAAAGATTGTTGATTACGATTCCAAACGGGAAGAAGTGGCGGAGGCCACGTGGAGAGTCATAGCCAAAAGGGGAATAGACAACGCCACAATCAGGGAAATTGCGAAAGAGGCCCACTGTTCGACCGGCGTTATCACTCATTATTACAGAGACAAGAAGGAGCTTCTTCTCTATGCGCTCCGTCTTGCGCGGGTGCGGCTGGCCCGGCGGGTCGAGAGAAAAATGGCAGGGGTGGTTGACAGAGAGACAATCAGAAGCGTGGTCTTTGAGTCTTTGCCGCTGGACACGGAAGGCCGTTTGGGGATGCAGATTTGGTTGAGCTTTTGGGGGAGGACGGTGAGTGATCCCTCGATGTTGGAGGAACAGAAACTGAGATACAGCGAGTCGCGGAGGTTCATGACGGACCTGATTCTCGAAGCGCAGCGAAACGGCGTCATTCGGGCGGACGTCGATGCCCTTGCTGAGGCCGACTCAATCACCGCGATGGGCGATGGCGTGGGCATCCAGGCGACATTGGAGCCCTCTCGCTTCCCGGCGGAGCGCCAGATGGCAATTATGGACAAGTACCTTTCGACTCTTTTTTCGGCAAATTCAAAGGAGGCGGTTTCATGAAGACAAGGAGATTCGAGGTTCTAAGCGAGGACGAAATACAGAAGATTCACGAAGGTTCCCTTACGGTTCTTGCGGAAAAAGGTGTAAAGGTTGAGGCCGATGACCTGCGAGACCTTTTCAGGAAACGCGGCGCGCTCGTGAACGACACGGAACAAGTGGTCCGCATTCCCGAAGAAATCGTGCTGTGGGCCATCGAACAAGCTCCGAGCGGTTTCATGGTCTACGGGCATGACCCGAATTTCAAAGTTCGCATCGATTGCCGGTCATCTCTGTTCTGCGGGCTCGGCACGCCTACTCATATGCTCGACAGCAAGGGAAACCTCACGCTCGCGACGCTTGAGGACCTCCGCAAACATATTATCCTGATAGATGATCTCGAAAACCTGACAAACGATCAAATGGATATCTGGCCGGGCGACATCCCGATGACGACGATCCACGTGGAGGCTGCGCGAGTCTGGGCGCGCGAGGCGCGAAAGCCGTTCGGAACCGGCACTCTCGGATACCTGGCCACCAAGGACACGGTGGATATGACGGCCATGATAGTCGGGGGTATCGACGAATTGATGAAGAGGCCGCGCCTCGTGGGCATTTGCAGCGTCGTTAGTCCTCTCAAGATTGACACCGCGCAAGGTCACGGAATGAAAGTTTTCGCCGAGCACAACCAGCCGCTCATTATGGCGCCCGAAGCGATGGCGGGCACAACTGCGCCGGTGACTCTGGCCGGCCTGCTTGTGCAGCACAACGCCGAGGTGCTCGCGCACATCACGCTCGCACAGATAATCAATCCCGGAGCGCCGGTGTTGTGGGGAACGGTCTCGACCGTGGCCGATATGAGAACCGGCAACGTTGCAATCGGCTCATTCGAGACCGGCCTCATTACGGCGGCATGCGCCCAGATTGCCAGATACTACAATATCCCTTCGCGCGGGGTTGGGGGAACCACGGACTCGAAGCTGCTCGATGTCCAATGCGGATTTGAGAGAATGATGAACCTGTTCGCCGCGTACATGTCAGGCATTAACTACATCACATGCATGGGCACGCTCGAGAGGACCGTCGTCGGGTCGCATGAACTCATGGTTCTGGACAATGAGATCGCCGGAATGCTGAAAAGGATCGCGCGCGGAATCGAAGTAAACGACACCACGCTCGCAGTTGACCTGATCAAGAACCTAGACTGGTCGGAGAACTACATGAACCAGATGCACACTGCGCAGCATTTTCGTTCCGAACTGTATCTAAGCGATCTGATTGACCATAATCCGCGCGACGCATGGGAAAGCGCCGGCTCGAAGGGCGTGCTCGACCGTTGCGCCGACAAGGTGGAGAAGATTATCGCAAATCACAAGGCCAACAAACTGAGCGGTGAGCTCGAGAGCAAGATGCAGAAGTTTATCGACGAGGTTGCGGCAAGGCCTCTCGAAGAGTTCTATAAATACGAAGGCATGGAAGCGCCGGAGTCGCCTCCCGCCGGGCTGCCGATTTGAAGGAAAACGAAACAAGGAAAAAGGAGGGGGTGCTGCGTTTCGTAAGTTATGTGAAGTATCTGTTTCATGATCCGATGGGGCGACTCGCGAGTCGCCCCTGCTGCGGGACAAGTCCAACCTCCTTTTCTTTCAGTATTGCCTACCTGTACTGATATAATTGAATTGTTGTTTTTGATCCGAATCGCAAGACCGATAAGAATTCAGAAGACAATTATGGAAGATGCTAACATCGACCGCCACGCAGAAACGCGGGGGGAGAAAACCACGGTGTCAAAAGACGCAATTCTTCACAGTGCCCTGGGCATGATCGGCAATACGCCGCTGGTGTCGCTTGAAAGGATTCATCCCGGTCCGGGCCGATTATTGGCAAAAGCTGAATTCGTTCAGCCCGGCGGCAGCGTCAAAGACAGGGCGGCGTTACGAATCATTCAGGATGCTTATTCGGCCGGGAAACTGTCGCCCGGGAAGCCGGTAGTGGAAATGACCAGCGGCAACATGGGGGCCGGCCTGGCCGTCGTTTGCAACGTAATGGGCAATCCCTTTGTCGCCGTAATGTCGGAAGGCAATAGCCCTGCGCGAGCGAGGATGCTCGAATCTTTGGGGGCGGAGGTTGTGCTTGTTCCGCAGGTTGATGGCGCGCCCGGTCAGGTGACAGGAAGAGACATTGAGAAGGCGACTGAGCGGGCCGTCGAGTTGGCGCAGACGCGCGGCGCATTCTACGTCGACCAATTCAATAATGTTTCGAGTGTCCTGGCGCATGAGGCGGGGACGGGACCGGAGATTTGGGAGGCCGTAGGCGGCGAGATCGATGGGTTTGTCGCCGCAGTGGGCAGCGGAGGCGCCTTCGTGGGGACAAGCCGGTTCCTGAAAAGGCGGAAGCCCTCCGTTTATTGCGCAGCCGTGGAGCCGGAGGGCGCTGAGATATTGGCCGGAAAAAAGGTAACAAAGCCCAAGCATATTATTCAGGGCATTGGATATGGAATTGTTCCTCCGCATTGGGACGTCTCGCTCGCAGACACGACGATAGCGGTCTCCGACGAACAAGCCGCACGCTTTCGGAAGGAATTGGCAAATAAGGAAGGATTGTGCGTCGGATTCTCGGCTGCCGCAAACGTCTGCGCATCCTTGAAACTGCTTTCCAGCGGCCGCCTGGGCGCATCTCCCACGGTCGTAACGATACTGTGCGACACTGGATTGAAGTACTAGTACAAAAGACATTTGGTTGAAGATGGACATCGGCGTTTTCATATGTTATACTGAGGCTACTATTGTGGTAGATTCATTCACATCGCCCCTGTGATCGTCCCAATCTTATCCCGGCGCCCAATACGTGTGTTCTCCCTTTTATGATCTGAATTCGGAGGTAATTCGATGGCCGTTGATGCGAACATGGATACAAACAACTCCCTGAACACCCTTTTCTATCCGAAAACCATCGCAGTCGTGGGCGCTTCGCCCGATGGAGACCCCTTTCGCTGGGGCGGGAAAACATTTATCGAAGGGCTTGTAAAGCAAAATTATCGCGGAAAGGTGTACCCTGTTCATCCGAAGGCCGATACCGTCCTCGGCCTCAAGGCATACAGAAGCGTGGACGAAGTTCCCGATGAAGTGGACCTCGCGATATTCAGCGTGCCCGCATCGGCAGTGATGGGCGTAATGGCGGATTGCGTCAAGAAGCGCGTCAAGTTTGTCCACATCTTCACTGCCGGTTTCAGCGAGACGGGCCTGGAGGATCGCGCGAAGCTCGAGAGCGACATGGCAACGCTCGCGCGGGAAGGCGGCGTGAGAGTGGTCGGCCCCAATTGCATGGGAGTGTACTGCCCCGACGGCGGCGTCGCGTGGGTGAAGGACTTCCCTTCAGAGAGCGGACCGGTTGCCTTCGTTTCGCAAAGCGGCCAACTCGCAGGCCACTTCATCGAGGTGGGCAAGCCGAGAGGAATCACGTTCAGCAAGGTCATCAGCTATGGCAACGCGAGCGACCTGCAATGCCACGATTTCCTTAAATACCTCGCGGACGACGAAAAGACCAAAGTCATCGGCTCATATATCGAAGGTCTCAAAGACGGGCGCGCATTCTTCGAGATGGCGAAGAAACTCACAGTGAGAAAGCCGTTGGTTGTCTGGAAGGGCGGACAAACCGAGGGCGGCTCGAGAGCGGTCAGTTCGCACACGGCCTCGATAGCCGGCTCTCGACATCTCTGGCGCGCGCTATGCAGGCAGACCGGTATCATTTCCGTCGATTCGATTGAAGAGCTTGCAGCCACGATTGTCGCATTGCAAGACCTGACCCCGCCGAAGGGACCAAACGTGGCGATTGTGGGCGGAGCAGGCGGCGGAAGCGTGACGATGACCGACGCGGCTGAGAGGGCCGGCCTGAAAGTGCCTCACCTTTCGGAAGCCACCATCCGCGGACTCGAAGAGTTTGTGCCGGTGCACGGCCAAAGCGTGAAGAATCCGCTCGATATATTCAGCGTGCTCGTCAACCCCGACCATTTCAGCAGGATGATAGCGTTTCTGCGCGACGATCCGCTGGTTGATGCGCTCATCTACATGCAGCGAGCGGAATGGGCGCTCAGGCGCGAGCGCGTTTTTCTCGAAGTTGCCGTCCGGATGACAATCGAAGGCGCGCGCGAACTCAAGAAGCCGCTGTTCCTTATCTTGACGGGCGGCCAGACACTGGAAGGCGACATACTCCGCAGGGAAGCGCAGCAAAGATACGCTCACGCAGGGATTCCTACGTTTCCGACATTCGATGAGGCCGCGCAAGCAGCCTACAATTTGAGCGAGTATCAGCGATATCTAACGTTGCGGCTGTGAGAATGTGCCCGTCAAATCTGCACACAGGGACTGTCTATTGATTGCTGTAGGGGCACGGCGCGCCGTGCCCCTACAGGCGAAGCGCCGGGGTGGTTAAATGTAAAAGAAAGGTAGAGTGTGAGGCGAACTGTCCGTAGCGTCATTCTGCGCGAAGCGAAGAAGCTCCCTTTCGCCTTGCTCTTTTCTAGTCTTTCCCGTTTCTTAGGAACGGCTGACCCCTCTGAGCGGGGCTAATTATGAAAGAAAGAGCGCGTTCATTAGGATCATTGCGAGCGGAGCGAAGCAATCTTTCTTTTCTTGCTTCTCCCCTTTCGCCTTTGCCCTTTCACCTTTCGCCTGTTTCTTAGGAGGCTCTGCTATGACCGGAAGAGACCGAATACTCGCCGCACTCAGCCTTCAACAACCTGATCGCGTGCCGCTCTTTGAACTCGCCTACAATGAGGCGAGTGTTATCGGAATCGCCCGCCATTTCACCGACAAGCTCCCGCCGCCCAAGCCGGTCGCCGACATGACTCCCGAGGAACTGCTCATGATCTTCGACGCGCTCGCACTCTTCCTGGAGGAACTTGATATCGAAGGAGTGTCTGCGCGCGTGCTTCATCATGAGGAACCGATGGGCAACGACTATTTCAAGGACAAGTGGGGCATCACTTACAAACGCAACCCGTTCGGGCTCGCCTTTCCTATGGAAGGCCCAATAAAATCGGCGTCCGACCTCAAGCGCTACACTCCGCCAAAATTCGACCCTGATGTCGACCTGTTTATGCTGAGCATGATCAAAGCACGCTTCAGCGGCAAGAAAGCAATCGTATTCTGCTCGCATGATTGTTTCCGGTACAGTTGGGGATTGCGGGGTGGCCTCGAACACTTGCTGATCGACTACATAGATAACCCTAAACTCGCGCATGAGCTCGCCCGCATCTCGACCGATTACCACAAAGAAGAAGTCGCCGCTGCCCTCGACGCAGGCGCAGACGCCGTTGCCCTCGAGGATGACCTTGCCTTCAATGCGAACACCTTGATGTCGCCCGCGCAGTTCGATGAATTCATCGGCCCTTACCAGAAAGAGCTTGTGGATGTGATTCACAGCAAGGGCGGCAAAGCAATCAAACACACTGACGGCAACATCTGGCCGATAATAGACCGTTTCATCGAGATAGGCTTCGATGGAATCCATCCGCTTCAGCCGCAAGCAGGCATGGACTTGAAGAGAGTGAAGGAACTCTACGGAGACAAGGCCTGCCTGCTCGGAAACATAGACTGCATGGAAGTGCTTCCTTCGGGAACAGAGGAGGAGGTCGAGCAAGCAGTCAGACAGGCAATCGAAGACGCTGCTTCCGGCGGCGGCTACATCATGACTTCCTCGAACACCATCCACCCCGGCTGCAAGCCCGAGAACTACATCGCCATGGTCCGCGCCGCCCGGAAATACGGAAAATACTCGTAAAGTGGGGACGTAGCCGCAACCAACCAAAAAGAAAAGAATTCACCACAAAGGCATCTAAGAAAGAGCCGATGTCGCGATCTTACCGACGGCAACGCCTGCGGCGAGTTCTTTCTTATATGGCGCTTGCGGCAGGATTTCTCTATGGCTCCCAATCTATTGATACTCGAATCATATTGTCGATCTCCGTATCTGATTCAGTTGAAAACACCGGCAAAACCAAGTATAAAGGGACAAGTCTTGTCAGCGCATCCGTGATGAGTTTGCAAATATGGCGGGTTTTGGCAAGTTACTGAGAACTCAGAATGCAGAACGAAACATGCCGGACTAACCAAACTCAACAAGTTTCTTTTTTATGCCGACTTCAAACATTTCAAGGAAACCACTGTGTCCATCACGGGCGCGCGCTACGCCCATCTTCCCCATGGTCCTGTCCCGAACAACTATGAGCACTTCTTCCTGGCGATGCAGGAGGAGGGTCTGCTGGAAGTTCGCGAAGAGTATTGGGGCGAGACATGCGCAGGGGAAATACACGTCGCGCTTCAAGAACCGGAAATGACCGTTTTCTCGGACAAAGAGAGGGAAGTTCTCGATCTGGTGAAGAGCACGTTTGAGCCTTACACGGTCAAGGCCATCGAGCGTTTTTCCCATGATGAGCGGGGGTATAAAGAAACAAAGAATGGCGAGTTGATATCATACAAGTGGGCGCGGGATTTGCGCATCTGAAGTACGGGAGAAGCCTTTCTCTCTTTCATCCACGAAGATCACGAAAGGCACGAAGCAAAGCAAGACCGCCGATGGGCGCCGATGAATGCGAATTCCGGGGTCACGAATGACAGGAATCCAGAACAGTTGCGCAGACGCGCGGTTGATTTTCACAGAATTGATTCAAGCGCCACGATGAGGGGAGGTAAATCGCTCGTAACGATTTGCCAGAGGATATCGAAGTCCACTGAGTCGTACCCGTGAATTAAGCGGTTCCGCATGCTGACCACTTGTGACCACGGGATTTCGGGATGATTGGACCGCTCCTCTTTCGACACACGGCTTGCGGCTTCCCCAATAATTTCAAGCAAGCGCGTCAGTGAAAGGTTCAAAGTGCGATCAGTATCGAGGTCCTCCCGCATTCTGCCTCGGCTGAGAGAGACCGCTTCTTTTGCGTAATCAAGCATGTGGCGATAGCGAATAACGTCAGCATGCTTTGTCATACTGGACTTCGGCCTCGGACAAAACTTCGTCGCGGAAGTAGCGGCTCAGAAATTTAGGGGTATGCAGGTCAACTTTGCGGTGAAGAAGTTCCGACAACTCTGCCTCCATTTCAAAGAAAGACAGCCCGGGCACATGGCCGGCTTCAAACTCAACAAGCACATCAATGTCGCTCTCAGGCCCAAAGTCCTCTCTGAGGACCGATCCGAAGAATGAGAGCTTTCTCATATAGTGCTTGCGGCAGAATTGGGCTATAACCGCTTGATCTATCGATACGCGAATCATATTCTCGGTCTCCGTATCTAATTTAGTTGAAATCACCGGCAAAATCAAGTATAAGGGGTCGAACCCAGTCAAAGGCAGAGCTTTCTTTGAAAGAACTCCTCATCCACGAAGTTCACGAAGGGCGCGAAGCAAGGCAAGAGAACAGCGCTGACTGCCGAATTTTGGTTGAATGGAGAGACATGGGACACTACTGCAAGGTATGCGGGCGCAGACGCGCCAACGAAAATCTTTTCCCCTGCATCCTCTTGTGTATATTCCTCAAAAGGAACTCCCGGCGAAGCGTCCGGATACCTGCTCACGAAATAGTCACTTTCAGAGACGTTACTTGATCGATCATCTCTTTGGGTAATCCAAGTTCTCTCGCGAGATTATATCATTCACGAGTTTCTCAAACAAATCGAAGAACGCTGTCAGACCAATATTGTTCGGCTGACGGCGACAATATGCCGGTCGGAATTCTTTTCTGCACGCAAAAGGATCATGCGCTGGCCGAATACGCTTTCGCAGGCGCGGACAACAAAAGGCATTTGTAACCGCTGATGAACACGGGTTTCGGGGTCACTGACCCTCGAGATGTCAAAAGAATTTGAATGTTATTGCCGTTTCTGCTAAGCTTACTGAGAATAGGAAAGGGGAATATGATGGCGAATCTCGCGGAGAGGTTCTTCAATGCGGGGCTAAAACCCAAAGGAATAACGGTTTCCGAAGATGTCCGGAGATTCCTCTGCGAAGAATTGCCCGAAGCTGAAGCCCACAGCATTGTTTCCGGCTTGAGCGACTTGGAGAGAATCATCCGTGATTCATTCACAAATATAGTGTCCGTCTCGCTCGAGATGTTCGAGAACCCGGAAGTCCCGGAAGAAAAGAACATTCGAATCAGGATTCATTTGAGAAAATCAGGGAAAAGAGCCTTTCAACAGTATCGATCATATACTCGTCTTTTCGTAAAGAAATTCCCATCCGAATTCGGCCGATGGTTTGTCACAAGCGTGGACTACATTTAGCCAGTCATTCCCAGCCTTCATGAACCCCAAAGACTTTCTCATCCTTGCGCGAGAGCTTCACAAGGGCGGCAAAGCCGCGAGGCGAACGGCAGTAAGCCGGGCATACTATGCCGCCCATCACATGGGACGACGACTGCTGCAATCAATTGGCATTGACTTGTCGAGGCCGGCGGAAAGACGGGAAATACACGTTCTCACATACAGTTGTTTCAATCAATCAGGAAACGACGCGCTTGTTGAAGCAGGTCGGTTACTGAGAGATTTGCACGCAAGCAGGATTGAAGCTGACTACGAGTTGGACAAGGAAGAGATCGAAGACGAAGCCGTCGTAATGGATTGTCTGGACGCCGCCGAGGAGATAATCGGCATGCTGGAAGCAGATTATCCCGCCGACACGCTGGAAGCGACCAAAAACACAATAGAATTCTGGCGCAAGGTTAAATATGGGCGTTGATGGTTCTTTTGCATTTCTTGTATCTTCGCGGGGTCAGGTCTTGCAATATGATTCCGCTGCAAAACCACCTATTTGTGGTATAAGAACATGCAGTTGGATAAACTTGTCTAATTTGACTGCAAAGACGTGCCGTGGGCCATCCTTGGTTGCGTAGAAGCCTTTCTATGAAGGCTCCCAGGCATTCGATTTTTCGACCCCGAGAGGGGGTTTTGCAGCGGAATCGCAATATCACATCCGGACAAGCACAAACTGCTACCTCGCAACACTGCCAAGCGCGGCTTCTCGTCGATTTTGCACCTCTGAGCTCCAGTGCATAAGTCGCGCTAACATCTCCAAAATCTGTACCTCTGCGCGTCACTAGAAATGTCTTGGGAAACAGCGCAACCCCTAAGCCGCCAATTCCTCTTCGACCGATTCGCGTCGGTCCATGGGGGGGTGACATCGTAGTTGCGCAGGGTTTCGATGACACCTTGTGGCACGCTCTGGTCCACATGTTAAGGAGCGCATACGCCCGGGAGTCCGGCGGCCTCACTTCCTTTGTGTCAATCCACTTAAAGGCGATGGCTTCGGCTGTGTCCCGGTTCGGCTTCGTCGCACTTCGCCTCTGAATGGCTGAATGCCTTGGCCATGTCAGATTCAAGGATGACGATGCTTGGACAGTCGCCTTCAGAATCCTTTCAGCATCGCACTTGCCCACGCCATAACAAGTTCAGCCATCCGCATCGCTTCATTCAAGTCAGTTTCAGTAACTTCATATGAGTAGCCTGGATATCGCGTCTCAACTGCGTATGGAGTCAGAAGACCTGCCTCACAGATATTTTCCGGCAACTGCACGCCGTTGTCTTCCGCAATCTTCAAGAGCTCTTCGATATCATGCGTCAGGGGAAATTCGATTTCTCGTGATAGCAGAACGGCCTTGATCGCTTTTTCGGCAGCTTGCTGGGCATGAAAGCACACCTGTTCCCGACGGATTGAGGAATCGCCTGCCGCCAATCGCGCCATCTTCAGGTCACTTTCCGCATAGGTCATCCACTCCGCCGGCGAGCCCGGCGCCCTACCGGAGTCTTTAGGACTCATAGACAACTTTCCCGTTGCGCAGAGCTTCGCGGTAAATCATGCCCGGCCGGTCCTTCAGTTCTTCCCACTTTTCTTGCGGGACAACGAGAATATCCATGGGCATTGATACGCCTCGCAACGCGCGGCGAATCCGAATGCTTTCCTTGCGAGGGTCCTCTACTGCATCATTGACAATCACCAGAATGTCAAGATCGCTGTTGATCGTGACGTTGCCGCTGACATAAGAGCCAAACAGTATGACTTTGACCGGCTGGACCAGACCAACGATTGTGCGAATGGCAAATTCGACTTTCTCAGAAGTTATCGCCCAAGCGTGTTCTCGTCTTGCTTCCATTGTCGGCTTTCCTCATCAGGTCGCCAGTTGCGCGATCGTCTCATAAGTCTTCTAAAAAGGGTCCTAACAATTCATTCTCCCATCTGTTTTTCTATCATACATAAATGGCGTCAGGGAGTCAAAGAAGACACGTGAAAGCAAAGATGTCAGACGCACATAATTAAAAGCGCAGGAACCTGACTATCCTTGCAGGGAGACCGATGGCAAGCAGATTGGGTCTCAGCGCATAAATTGCGCTGACACGTCCCAATCCATATTTCCGGGAACCACTGAAAATGTTTTTGGAAAAAGCGCAACTCTCACGCCGCCAATTCTTCTTTCATCGCTTCGCGTTCGGTCCATGAGACGGGGGTTACATCGTAGTTGCGTAGCGCTTCGATGACGCCCCGTGGCACGCTCTGGTCTACATCGTTGAGGAACGCATACGCCCGGGAGTCCGAAGGCCTCACTTCTTTTGTGTCGATCCACTTGAAGGCAATGGCTTCGGCTGTGTCCCGGTTCGGGCGCGTGATCGTCTGAAGGATTCGTTCCGGCCGTTTCCTCGATTTTGGGATAACGAAATCGAAAAGGTGGTCGTACCCGCTCTTGCCCGTGAATTTTACCTTTGGCGTATAGCGAATGTCGTTCGTTTCTAACCACGTAACCACATCCTCATAGAACAGATTCGCCACCATCGGCACGGCGAGAAAGAAAAGGTCGTTCACTGCGAGCATCGCCTGAACGAGATTGTGTTTGCGGAGACCAAAACTTTCCGGCGATGCGTGAATTTCCAGCGCCCCTTTGTTGTTTTGCACGCCGAATCCCGCCAACGTTATCCTGAGCAAATCCTGCCTCTTTGGGCTATCAAGTTTGCAGCCGGACTTTCGGAGGTCTTCCAGGACATAACCGTCGTCTGTCAGGACAAAGATTCCATTCTGTCTCTTTGCGTAAATCTGGAGGCAGTCGTTATGACGGTCCATGTACGGCGTCGTGATTTCCACCCAGTCCTTGTTGACCTGCCGGAGCGTGGTCTTGTCTCTTAGCCATTTGAAGTACTGCTCCAACGACTCCCGGATTTCATCGATCATGTGAATAGTCATCAAGCGCCGCGCAACGGACTCCGCCCGAACATGATTCTTCGTCTGTGTCTCTTCGGAAAAGATCTCCCATAGTCATGGGCTTTGCATTGCCTTGAATTTAACAGATTTGTTTGTCTAAAATCAAGCGCAACGATTCAATTGCCTGCAAACGCCACCGCGCTCAAATGAAAATGTCACCGGTCTTCGATATACTCGTATTCGGATTCATCGGTGCGCAGGAGCATTTAGAGAAGTTGATCGAACACTCGGAGAACCATGAAGCCAAGTCCCGTAGGCATTACCGGGTTCTGTCAAGACATGAGAATGCGTGATGGTAGCCGATTCGAAAAACAGTATTCAATCCAATGAGCATTCGGAGACGTTGAAAGAAGCGCTGGAGGAAAACGCTCGGCTCCGCGAGGAAAACGAGCGGCTTCGCCGAATGCTGGGATTGGCCTCTGGGTCTTCTGCGCCTGAGGACTCTGCGGAATCGAAGGAGCTATTTCCAGATGTAAAGCCCTTTCCCGCGGTAAATTCAAGGTCTTCTGTTCAGGAGAAGATAACCCTATTCAGATGTCTTTTCAAAGGTCGAGAGGATGTCTTCGCAGTTCATTGGATTGATGAGAGAACGGGGAAGAAAGGATACTCGCCCGCTAAGATGGGGAGATACGGGAAAGCAGCGAAATCCAAACAGAAGTACCTTCCTCTGACAGATGAAGTCGTCCGCGATCACTTATCAGGAAACAGGGTTGTAGGCGTCTATCCGCTTCTTGAAGACGACACATGTTGGTTTCTTGCCTGCGATTTCGACGGAACAGGATGGGATCTCGATGCGCACGAATATTTGGCGACGTGCAGTCGCTGGAAGGTTCCCGCCTATTTGGAACGCTCGCGATCAGGCAACGGAGCCCACGTGTGGATATTCTTCTCGACTTCCGTTCCCGCCGTATCAGCGCGTCGATTAGGGGTCTCACTCCTCCGAGAAACCATGGTGACTCGAGCAGAAATGGACTTGTCCAGCTACGACCGATTCTTTCCCAATCAGGATTTCCTGCCCAAAGGCGGCTTCGGGAATCTCATTGCGCTTCCCTTGCAGAAGAAAGTTCGGGTATTGGGGAATACTGAATTCTTGAATGAGAAACTTGAGTCGTGGCCGGATCAATGGGCCTTTCTCAGTCAGATCAAACGTCTATCTCATCAGCAACTGGAGGCTCTCCTGGAACTGCTGCCTCCTGTCATCGTCGGTCCGGAGAGTTTCGGAGTAGTCATCAAGCCCTCCAAGAAGGAACATCCGCCGCCGAAGGAAATTCGGTGCGCGCTTCGAGCACAGATTTCTATTGAAAAGTCCGGGCTTCCTCCATCTTTACTTTCGCGTGTCAAGCATTTGGCCTGTCTGCACAACCCTGAGTTCCACAAGAAACAGAAGCTGCGTCTCTCGACCTATGGAACACCCCGATTCGTCAAATGCTATGGGGAAGATATTACGCATCTCCATTTGCCCCGAGGTCTGCTTTCAGAACTCAAAGATGTCATGAAACAAGTCGGCAGTCGGCACGGATTCAGGAGCTCATTGAGGAAGCCATCGTAGATGCCCATGATGGGGAGGAGCAAGAATGCGGCTTCCTGACGATGCTTCAAGACGATGTCTCAGTTCCCTTCAAGTCTCTCGCAGTTGGCGAAGAGGTTGAGGTGACGGGCTTCGATGTCGGCGATGGAGACCGTGGCATTGTAGCGGTCTGCTTGCGCAAAGGCAAGGAATACCGCGTGAGTGTTACTTCATTGGAATGGAAGTGCAAGTCTCCGGAAGGCGCCGAATATATCGAAGCATACAAGGCATGGGTTCAGGGAAA
>JACRIR010000026.1 GCA_016215705.1 Candidatus Poribacteria bacterium
AGGCAAATAATAAAGCCGGGAACGGGAATCCACAGGTTTCGCAGATTCGCACAGCGTGATATGGCCGCAGTCAGGAAAATCGGGGACACGATGCGACATCGTGTCCCCGATTTTCCGAGGCGACTTGTAGCGGCGCGATTCATCGCGCCCGCGTGATTAATATGCATTAGGTTCTTGCAAAGAATCACGACAGAGATTCATAATCTTGAACGTGAGTAATACAGCGCGGCAATGTTTCGCGATGCGATCTGCAGATGAAATAAGGTTCAGGACTTGTGCATATCGATTACAACCAAATAGCCTCCGAATACGCCCAGCATCGCCGGATCAATCCGGAGGCATTGAAGAGTCTTATTTCGACCGGCGAGATTTCCGGGAAGTCCCGCGTGCTCGAGGTCGGATGCGGAACGGGCAACTACATTGTCGCTCTCGAGGAGGCTACCGGCTGCGAGTGTTGGGGTATCGATCTGTCGGAACAAATGCTGGCAATAGCAGCAACACGGTCGGAGAGAATCGATTTTCGTCTTGGTTCAGCCGAGAGAATCGATTCACCCGCCGATTTCTTTGACCTTGCGTATTCGGTCAGCGTGGTTCATCACGTCCGTAACCGGCTCGCTCACTTTCAAGAAATATATCGCGCGTTGAAGTCCGGCGGAAAAGCGTGCACAATCACCGGCTCCGAATGGATGATTCGCAATCGGCAGCCGCTCGCAGTCTATTTCCCGGAAACCGTCGAGGTGGACCTGGACAGGTATCCGGTCATCGGAATGCTTCGACAAGAGATGGAGCAAGCCCGTTTCAGGAGTATCAGCGAGCAAATAGTGGAATATCGTCGCCAGCTCGATGATATCCAGGCATATCGCGACAAGGCATTCTCCGCCCTCCATCTGATCTCGGCGGAAGCCTTCTCTCGCGGAATCGAACGCATGGAGCAAGCCCTCCAAAAAGGGCCCATTCCGTTTGTGTCCCGCTACTTGCTGCTGTGGGGGATGAAGTAGTTCCGGATTTCGGATTGAGGATTCCCTTTCACCTTCGCGCTTTCGGCTGCTTTTCCCCTCTTTCCCCTTTTCCCCTTTTTCATTTCGTGATATAGTGTGGTAACTCAAATACCGGAGGTTTCCGCTCATGACAACTCAATCCAAAGGATTGCCTATCACTGGTATTACATCAAGGTTCTACGACATCGGCAGCGATCTGATCGGCTTCGGAAAAACATTTGCTGAACGCATCGTTCAAGAGGCCAAACTCAAACCCGATGAAAGCGTGCTCGATTGCGGATGCGGCACCGGCACGCTTGCGCTCGCAGCCAGGCGCAAGGTCGGCCCCAAGGGCCGCGTCTGCGGCATTGATATCTCCAAGGATCAACTGGAACAAGCAAGAACGAAAGCCCGCAATAACAATCTCCGCATAGAGTTTCTCGAGGGTTCCGTCGACGAAATCCCTTTCCCCGGCAAGAGCTTCGACGCCGTTTTGAGCACCCTCATGATTCATCATTTGCCGACCGAAGTGAAGAAAGGCATGTTCCGCGAGATACGGCGCGTTCTGCGGCCTGGCGGCAGAATCGTGATTGCCGATTTCGGGCCGCCGGCCCACTACTGGGGCTGGATAGTCGCCGCTCCCGTGATGCTCATGTGCCTCACACATTCGACCGCTCGTGACAATCTGTTCAATCGATTGGCCGACTTGATGTCGCAGGAAGGCCTCAAAGTCACGGACGAGAAGACCATAAAAGAGGTTGTGCGTATCATCAAGGCAGAATTGTGACCGGCAGACCGCCATTGTCTGCCGAACAAGAACTTTTCCATAATCTCAAGAGAACATTCGCGACGATTTGCATGTGAACGGATAGAGTGGTGGAAGTTCTTTTTTTCTGCTGTATCGCAAAAGTGAATGAGGTCGTCGCACGGCATAATGAGACTTGGTGGAAGCACGCGCGCCGAATGAAAGAAATGCCCTCCCTGAATGCTTTGCTGATACTCATCGTTGCAATGCTGATGACCGCATGCGCATCGCGCCCGCCATCGTCGGCCGACCTTGCCACGGAATTCGTCTCGACACTGGAAATGCATTCGCCGACACATGATGACGTGCCTCTGCGCACATACTGTATCCGCGACCTCGACCACAATGGAAGATTTGAGGTTCTTGAGCGCATAAGCGCATACGAGAACGCGCCAGGTTTTCTTAACGTCGAAGTTGCGCCTGCCTTTGATTGGATCAATATCTATAGAGAAAGAAACGGTGCATTCGTCGAGGCGACGAAAGACTTTCCGTCGTTCTTGGCCGAGCGAAAGGAACACTACGAGTTCTGGTTGAGGATTCTCGGATGTCCGGAAGTCTTGAGTCAGGACAGCCAAGCGCTTATCGAGAAGAACAAGGAAGAGTTCAGGGAAGTGATCTCAAGCTATCTGCACAGGCTCGAATAGCATGGGCCTTGAATTACAGTTCTTTGGCTGCGGTCATTCCGCCCTGTACTGCTCACGTTCGAAATCTTGAATTCCTGTCGCGATTCTCTTGACACACCGTATGAAACTCACACGGGGGTATACGAGGGATTTCTGTAGGGGGCGCGATTCATCGCGCCCGATATGGCGATTCGGTTGCGGCTACGCCGCGCTGTGTTCCCCGTGGTTTTCGTGCTTTCAGCTTTCTGTTCTTCTTAACCTTTGCGTTCTTTGCGCCTTTGCAGTGAATGAGCTTCTCCGCTTCACTCAGAATGACGCCCATGCAATCTGCGGATTAGAGTTATGATGGAGGTGAGTCGAAGTGCAATACGAAGGAATCGGCGAGAACTATCACGAACTCACAAAATACATCCGCGGCTCGATGCCGCATGGTGACGCACACCGAAGCCTGCGGCCCTCTCTCAAGAAGACGTTCGGGAAACCGCCCAAGCTTTTCCTGCTTCCTGCGCCTGTCACCAGCGGTGGGCCTTCGCTATGGGATGCAATGCACGCGCGCCGCTCCTTGCGTTCGTACAGACGCGCTCCGTTTTCGCTGAACGATGTGTCTCAACTCCTCTGGGCAACCCAGGGAACCACACAGAGAGTGGGTGACTACAAACTGAGGAGTTCGCCGTCGGCAGGAGCGCTTTACCCGGTAGAAACCTATCTGCTGATTAATCGCGTCACTGGATTGCCTGCCGGAATCTACCATTATGACGCCCTTGAAGCAGTTCTTCAGTTGCTCAAAGAGGGTGCTTTGGGCCCGCAGGCGGCAGTGGCGGCGCTCGATCAGTACATGGCTGACGACGCTGCTATCGTGTTTATCTGGACGGCAGTGGTCGGCAGGGCAAAATGGAAATACAGCGAGCGCGCGTACCGCTATATCTATATGGACGCAGGCCACATCGCCCAGAATCTCTATCTTGCGGCAGCGGCGCTCGGATTCGGCTGCTGCTCAATCGGAGCGTTCTACGATGAAGAGATAAACCATCTCATCGAGGTCGACGGGAAAACCGAGACTGTTGTCTACATGGCATGCGTCGGGAAAACGTAGTAGGCGAAATGCGAAGGGAACAAGGCGAAAAGGGGCCAAAAGTGCAAAGTGTCTAAAGTGAACCGGTATGTTGACACAGAAACAGTAAAACATCACAAATGGCGCATGAGCTTTTGGAAATGGGAGCTTATTCGGCCTAATGTTTCGCAATTAGTGTGTCTCGTTACTAGATTGTCTAAAGTGCGAAGTTAAAGACGCAAGAAACCACACTCGAAACTAACCCTCTTCCGCCCGCGTTTCGCTTCTTGTTCCCCTTTCGTCTTTCGTCTTGTTCCTTTCGTCTTTAGTACCCCTTTCGCCTTGCTCCTTTCGCCTTTCGCCTACTTGAAGTCAGTGCATTTCCCAACCGCCGGTGATGTTGATGGCCTGGCCGGTCATGTAATTCGCATCCTCTGAACACAGAAACGCAACCACCCCGGCGACGTCGTCAGGTGTGCCGAAGCGGCCCAGCGGAATATTCTTGATTTTGTCGGCAACAATGTCCGCGACCAAAACCCCGGTGGCCTCGGCCTGCTTGGAATGGCCCTCGCGCGTGAGGTCAGTGTCGATGAAGCCCGGGCAGACCGCATTCACATTCACTTTGAACGGCCCAAGCTCAAGCGCCATTGCCCGTGTTAGTCCGATGACCGCCTGCTTCGAGGCGATATAAGCGGCCAAATATGGGGCAGGCGTCTTGGCCGTGCGCGAAGAGAGATTGACGATCTTTCCTCCGCCCTGCCCCACCATCCTTTGAGCCGCAGCCTTTGAACACAGAAAAGCGCCGGTGGCATTGATATCGAGCGTGCGTCTCCATGCGCTCTCTTCCATCATGAGTGCGGGCGCCGAGCCGGGATTGCCGCCTGCATTATTCACAAGAATGTCGATCCTCCCAAGCTCGTTAACCGTCTCCTCGACCATTGCCTCGACTTCGTCGCTCCGGGTGACATCACATTTGATGGCGAGCACGCGAACGCCGTGGCTGCGCAGACTCTCAGCCGTTTTGCTGAGTTGCTCCCATGTTCCCATTCCGTAGCCGGGCGCATCCGCGTAGTCGGCGCAGATATCGGCGATAGCGAGGGCAGCCCCCTCTTCTGCAAACCTTCTCGCAATGCCTGCGCCGATTCCGCCGATTCTGCCGACTCCGGTTATAAGCGCCACCTTGTTCTGGAACCGCTCCATGTTGTCACTCCTCCTGTCCTTTTCGCCTTCTCTACCCATTCTTGCTGCTATATAATACAGGAAACGCATGCCTTGCTTCCAGAGAGGAAAACTGAGGAGACTCATCCCATGAAGTTGTCGCGCCGCAAATTCATGTTCGTAATTGGCGCTCGATTACAAAGGCCCAGAAAGAATCCGCAGATTGCACAGCGCGGCATAGCCGCAGCCAAACAGCGCATATCGGGCGCGATTCATCGCGCCTCATAAAATCGGGGACACGATGCGACATCGTGTCCCCGATATTCTTCATTCTTGTCTGTAGGGGCGCAATTCATTGCGCCCTCGTGATTTCCGTGTAGGATGTCGTTCGAAATCATGACAAGAATTCACGGTTTCGAACGTGAGTACTACAGGTTCTTGCTGACTAAATATCTTCCATTCTGCATTGCTCACTGTTAATTTCTTCGGTTTCTGTCTATAATGGTTTGGATTCTTCTTCCTTGGACAAGAGTGATCGAAAACTTGCAATCCGGAATTGGAACACTCGTGCCGTTGGTAATCTGAATCTTCTGGCGTGAGCATGGAAAAAGCTATTTCAAAAGAACGTGCTTCCGGGCGCGGCCGGCTCTATCGCACCATGGTCTCTGTCGAGACCTCATTGGTGTTCCTTGCCCTGTTCGCCTTCCTGTTCTTTGTCGGAACGGTTTTCCCGCAAAGCACCGAACCGGATAGCCTGGATGCGTACCGCGAAGCCGGCGGAAAACTTGCGTGGCTGGTGGGCGGCTTGCGGCTCCTGGACCTGTTCCATTCATGGTATTTCGCCCTCATAGCAGCCGTCTTCGCGCTCCACCTTTTTCTCTGCTCTCTTCACCGGCTTGGCGTGTTGCGGCGAAGGCACGTGTTCCGCCTGTTCACGCGCGAGGACTTGTTGCAGCGAGACCATTCGTTCTCAGTGGCCTGCGCGACTGAAGCATCTCCCGCGAACATGGAGAAGACGCTCAGACGCATCGGATTCAGGCGGATCAGATATTTCTCTGAAGATGCCCACGTGAAAAGAGTGGTCTCCGAGAGAGGGCTGCCCTACCGGTGGATATCATGGCTCTATCATGTTTGCATCCTGCTGGCGCTCGGTGGATTCTGCGTCTCGTATCTCTGCGCTTTCGAGGGTGATCTCACGATTCCCGTCGGCGGCAAGAAGTCAGTAGCGTTGAGATCGCTTTCCACAAAATGGAGTCACCTTCTGAACTTGCTTGGCTTGCGACCGGACGCGCGCGCGCGGCACGTCGAGATCGAGCTTGAACGCTTTATTACTGAATACACCCAAAAGCCCACCCTTCAATATCCCGATGAACCCGCTGAACGCCTGTCAACCGCTTGGGGACTAAATCACGCCCCGATTGCCTACTGGCTCACAGCGGACTCATTTTACCCTCGTGACTGGTTCAGTATCCTCAAGGTTTATGAAAACGGCAAACTCATTCGGAAGAAGAAAATTGAAGTGAACGATCCCCTCCGTTATGGCGGCCTCACGTTCTATCAAGCAGCCTATGACTATGCGTTCGACCTGCAAGTCGGCGATGATACCCTCCTGGGTATTCAGGCTGAGACACCTTTCATGATACCGCAAATGGAAGGTGAGTTTCGCCTCAAAACCCCGCGATTGGGATCCCTTTTCAGGCGCGACGGCTCAATCCAAATATTACTTCCTTCTGCCAAGCTTCAGCACCGTCCGCCCGAGGACGCTCCCGATAGATCGCCCGATAGTCCTCCCGCCGGAAACAGCGCCCGCCCCTGGAATACCGTCGCCGAGCTTTCGCTCGGGACTACAACCGAAGCCATGCACATGAACATGCGGCTCGACAATCTCAGGGAAAGCAGCGTCCTCAGCTACCGATATGATCCCGCTGTCCCCGTCCTTTGGCTTGCCACAACCTTGCTCATGGTCGCGATGGCCGTCCGAATATATCTGCCCTGGTACCAAGTCCGCTGCCACGCCGACAACACAACCGGCCGAACCGTCATCACTGTCAGCCTGCGGCTGGTCGGCCTCTTCACCCGCCCCGAAATCCTAAAAAGGAAACTCTGCGACGCCTTCCGCGAGTAGGCGGGCATCAGTCCTCAGGATATTTCTTTGAATCGAACACGCTGTTTCGCAGAAATGGCCGCACTGACATAAAACGTGGACTTGCTTTGCGTAGCGTCTCCAAGAAACGCTTGTTATCATCGGTTGTTTCGGCTATAATTATTAAGCAAATATGGTCAAATAGTTTTCGGACACACTTCCACTGGACAAATCCACGAAATTGTTGTGACAGGGGATTCGACATGAGATGGGATATAAGTAGCCATGTTCCGGACAACTCCTTTGAATACTTCGAAAAGACTCTTATGACGGATAACGGTTTTCGCGAGTATGATGTGCGTTGGTTGATAGGAAAGGAAGTCAATCCCAACGGTTTTGTCGTACTTGGGAGGGCCTATGGGACTTTTGCGTTGGAAGTGCTGAAAGAAAAGAGAGTTGTTGTAGGACACGATTTCAGGTCCTACAGTCAGGCCTTTTGCCATTCGCTCATAATCGGCCTTCTCTCCACTGGCATAAACGTCGTAGACGTTGGAATGTTGCTGACCCCTATGCTGTATTTCGCGCAGCATCACTTGAACACCAAGGCTGGTTTGATGGTAACGGCCAGTCACAATGAGAATGGCTGGACAGGAATTAAAGTAGCGGATGGCCTATCCTCAACACTCGGACCCGAAGGGATCCAAGCCTTCAAAAAGACTGCAAAACAGGGAGTTTTCCGGGAAGGAAGCGGGAAATACGAATCCTACGAAGGCATTTTTGACGCCTATGTGGCAGACATCCTCAAAGGTGGAAAACTGCGTAGCAAGCACAAAGTGGTCCTGGCGACCGGCAATGGCACGGCAGGACGGTTTGGCCCGAGGGTGCTCAGGGAGCTTGGATGTGAAGTCATCGAGCTTGATTGCACCCCTGATTGGAATTTCCCCCACCATAACCCGAATCCCGAAGATGTCGCCTTCTTGCACAGTATAAGCGCAGCGACTCTAAAACACGGCGCTCACCTCGGAATAGGTCTTGATGGTGATGGTGACAGAATAGGTGTTGTCGACGGAAAAGGGAGAGAGATTTTCGCCGACAAACTTGGTTTGCTGATAGCCCGATCCATTTGCCCCAAGCATCCAGGGCGAGCAGTGGTCATAGACGTCAAGAGTACAGGTCTTTATCAAGACGATCCCATACTTCGCCAGACAAAAGCGAATGTTGTGATCTGGAAGACAGGACACTCCTACATAAAAGCAAAAGTGGCCGAAACCAATGCCATTGCCGGATTTGAGAAAAGCGGCCACTGGTTCTTCAATGAGCCTTACGGGCGTGGATATGACGACGCCGTTGTATCGGCAGTGCAGTTGCTTCGGTTCCTTGATGAAGCGGACGCTCCATTGTCGGAATTGGTAGACGCCTTGCCCAAGACTTGGCAATCTCCCACTCTTGGCCCCTTTTGTCCCGACGAGATCAAATACAACGTTGTTAAAGGACTAATAGAGCAATACAAGAAAGACAAGGAGGCGGCCACCTTAATTGGGGGCTTCCGGATAAAGGACCTAATCACGGTAAACGGGATTCGTTTCGTCCTGGAAGATGATAGCTGGGGACTAATCCGGGCATCCTCAAATAAGCCCTCTCTCGTTTTGGTCGCCGAATCGCGCACCTCAGAAGATCAGCTTTACGATATTATGGAGCACATCCAGAAAAGACTGGACGAGACCGGCAAAATCGGCAAATATGATCAGCAAATGCCCAAGCGTCCATCAGGAAAGTAGGCTTCCAAATATATGTCCTCTGGTATCCTAACGGATGTCACTACACATATATGCACGCAGGAATATCTGACGAGCCCCCGGTCCTCGTCATGAGGTTCGAGGCCACGAGTGAGAAGCCGCGATGAAATCAGACGCTTGGTCAAGGGTGAGTTAAGGAAAGAGAGAGAGAAGAGAAACAAGAAGTAAGGCTCGTGGTTTCTTGTCGTTGGATACCCGCCTTCGCGGGATTGATAAGAGCAACCAAATTTCGTCATCATTTCCAGCGCTGTTAGGGAGAAGGAGAAACCATGTTCAAGACACGCATAACCGAGATGTTGGGAATAGAGTATCCAATCCTGGCCGGCGGCATGCAATGGCTGAGTAGAGCGGAGTTTGTTTCGGCTGTTTCCGAGGCGGGGGGGCTTGGCTTCATCACGGC
>JACRIR010000149.1 GCA_016215705.1 Candidatus Poribacteria bacterium
CTGTGAACAACCCGGCTCAAGCTGATCTCGACGGCGACGGCGTCGGCGACTCCTGCGACGCTCAAACATGCGGTAACGGCGCTCTCGAGTTGGGCGAGTTATGTGATGACGGCAATGCCATCGGCGGAGACGGCTGTTCAGTCGCCTGCGAGGTAGAAGCATTCTCGGGCGTCTTCGACAGCGTGCAGGTGATCGACAACGGAGACGGAACCTATACGTACGATTTCATCATTGATGGAATCTCAGCGATAGAAATAGAGAACAATGTCGGCTTGATAAACCTGCTCGGCGTCAGCGCCGCCTATCTGGACGACGGTTTTAAGGTTGCGCTGTCAGTGGGAAACCTCACATTGACGGCATCAACCAAATCGATCACCCTGCCCTCCAAACAAATGTTGTGCGTTGTTGATGACCCGTCGTTCGTGGCGGCCGACCAACTGGGCGACCTGAGCTGCTGGACCAATCCTAATAGAGTAACGTGGTCTCCAGCGGGCGGAAACACATGCGATGTGCCGGGAGTTCCCATCCAGGCAAAGGATAAAGACGGCAACTGGCTGCCCCAGTATGCATGTGAGCAGTTTATCGATGGCGGCAACCCATACTCGAAGATGAGCAGTTTCGATCATACAACCGCCATGGGTGTGGATGACATGGACGGAGACGGGTATTCCGCCGGAGAAGACTGTGACGACACGGACAGTTCAGTGTACCCCGGAGCCCCCGAGTTGTGTAACGGTCTCGACAACGACTGCGACGGCTCGGTGGCGGACGACGGAGCGGACGAAGCATGGTACAACCAGTCCACAAGCTGCGGAGTCGGAGAATGCGCGTCAACCGGCGCGCTGACCTGCCAGGGAGGAGTTCAAGTGGATACTTGCTCCGCCGGTTCGCCGACTGGTTCCGATGCTGACTGCGACGGCTTAGACCAAAACTGCAACGGCGTAGCCGATGACGCCTATGTTCCGACAGCCACAAGCTGCGGAGTAGGCGAATGCGCTTCCACCGGTCAGTTGATCTGCGTTGCCGGCAGTCTGCAAGACACCTGCTCGGCTGGGACTCCCGAGGAGGAAATTTGCGACGACATGGATAACGACTGCGACGGCCAATCTGATGAAGGTGTGCAGCAGAGCTTCTATCGTGATGCTGACGGAGACGGTTACGGCAACGCGGCCATGCCGGTTCAGGCTTGCAGCACACCCGAGGGATACGTCGAAAATGACGGGGATTGCAACGACGGCAATGCCGGTGTTCATCCGGGGGCCGCTGAAGTGTGCGGCAACGGAGTTGACGAGGACTGTAACGGCAGCGATTTGGTCTGCAACGATGTCACGCCGCCGGTAATCACATGTCCTGCCCCCATTCAAGTGAGCCTGCTCTGCGGCGGAGTGCCTGCCTCCAATCCGGCAATCCAGTCGTTCCTGAACAGCGCGACTGCCGTGGATGACATTGATGGAACCATCCCGGTAGCGAATAATTCGCCCGGCGTATTCCTGACCGGATTGACCATCGTCACCTTCACTGCGACCGACTCGAGCAGCAATACGAGTACGTGCCAGTCTTCGGTGAGAGTAGCGTACGCCTACGGAGGCTTACTCCCACCCATAAATGCCAGCGGGTCGAGCATCTTCAAGATAGGACGGGCGATTCCCGTAAAGTTCAGATTGTATTGCTCCGGAACCACGCCTGTCGGCACGGCGGCGGCAGCTCTGTCGGTTTTCAAGATCACTGACACCGTGACCGGAACCGTGCTTGAAGTCGAGACCGTTCCTGTGGGCGAAGCCAACACCGGCAACCTCTTCCGGTACGATCCTGTCGAACAGCAGTACATTTACAACTGGTCCACGCAGGGGTTAACCCAAGGCACATACAAACTTCGGATCACCCTTGACGACGGAACCATACACGACACAAACTTATCGCTGGAAGAGAAGTGACGCCGTAGTTTGTGACACAAGCGAAAAGGGCGGTGTGACTTAAATGCGCCGCCCTTTTTGTTTGTCCATACTTGATGACTTATGTAGCTTTTTCCCTTCGTGACGTGATTTACGGATTTCATGAGTTGCTCGCGCCCCGGGCCGCGAAGGGGACCGTCCCTATTTGCGGGCCGAGTTCTTCAGGCCATAGAATAGGAATTGTCCCCGAAGCTCTAAACCAGAGACAAAGAACCTTATGCCTACTGCAGCCACGGATTCGCGCAGATTTATTTTCGCCAATGGAATTGTTGACTTTACAGACACATTGGTGGTTTAATCGCTGAGGATGGAGGTGAAATGTCAATGGAGAAGAACGACCTGTTGACCACGCACGAGGTTGCCGAGTTGCTGCGCTTAAACGAAAAAATGATCTACGCCCTCATCGCCGAAAAAGGGCTTCCGGCTACGAAAGTAACCGGCAAGTGGCTTTTTCCAAAACACCTGGTCGAGCAATGGATCGAGAACCAGACAATCAATTATCCAAGAACGACAAGCCCCATACCGCCGTACCACGGGCTCCTGATTATCAGTGGCAGCAACGACATCTTGCTCGACAGGACCATTTCTCTCTTCAATCGCCTGCACCCAAACCATGTCGCAGTCTTTGGAAACCTGGGGAGCATGGGAGGAATACGCGCGCTCAGGCGCAACCTTTGCCACATTGCCGCCAGCCATCTGCTCCAGGAAGATGAGAATGAGTACAACTTCGGTTTTGCGGAAGATGAATTGGGAGAAATGCCCGCAGTCGTCAATTTCTGCAAACGCGAACAAGGACTGCTCGTCGCCAAAGGAAACCCGAAGGGTATCCGGGGTGTTACCGATCTCGGCCGGACAGGTATAAGAATCGTGAACCGCCCATTGGGAACGGGCACCCGCCTCCTTCTCGATAACCAACTCCAGAAGAACGGAATCGAAAGAGACCATGTCGCGGGTTACGATAACGAAATGGAGCGACACCTCGATGTCGGTCTCGAGGTCCTCACCGGTCGCGCCGACGCCGGTCCCGGAATCCGGGCCGTAGCCGGACTCCTAAACCTCGACTTCATCTCATGGGGATGGGAACGGTTCGATTTCATCATCCTCAAAGACCGGTTCTTCGAAGAAGGCGTCCAACTCTTCTTGGGACTTCTCCACGAACGCGATTCCCGCGATCTCGCCGGTGACCTCACAGGCTATGATCTGAGTTCTTGCGGCAAAATGGTCTTCCCCCAGGAAGCCCCGCGTCAAGACGACAAATGACAATGGTGGCCTTTGCGCGGATGTTCCCTTTTAACCGTTCCCTCTTTTCCCCCGTAGCCGCAAGTTCTTTTGGCCGACCTTTCGCAGCGCCTTGATTTTTTCGGTGCATTTAAGCTAAATTAGCGTAAAGCCGTCGGCGTAGTTTCAAAACGAGCAAATCCGGGAGGGGATGAATCATGCCGGCCAAATGGGAGCATCCGGGCGGTAAACTGAGAGAGCTGGGGGCGGGGGCTCTCACGGACGCGGACGAGTTTCATCCGACATCCGTACTAAAACATCCCTTTCTCCAAACTGTTCTAGGCGGCAGCAAGTTGCGCAAGTTGGGAAAGAACCCTATGCTGTCAGCCGCCCGGAAAATGATACTCGAAACGTGCGAACGTGTTCGCCTCATCGGCCACTATTCTCCACACCCCGAAGCCAGAGGACTTGTGATCCTTTTGAACGGCTGGCTGGGAGATTCGGGTTCAGCATACATCGCCGGCACAGGCAAATATCTGTATCAAAATGGCTACAGCGTTTTCAGACTCAACTACCGGGATCACGGTGACAGTCATCATCTCAATAGCGGGCTCTTCTATGCAAGCTTGTTGGAGGAAGTGTTTGAGTCCGTCCGCCAGGCGGCATCCATTGAAAAGGGCCGGGCGGTCTTTCTGGCCGGTTTTTCGCTTGGGGGAAATTTTGCTCTTCGCATCGCCCACCAATGCGCGACAACCCACATTGAGAATCTGAAGCACATCGTCAGCATCAGCCCCCTCCTTGATCCGGACAAAACAACGGATACCGTTGACAGTGATAAGCTCATCCGTGCCTATTTCTTGAAAAAATGGCGCCAATCCCTCTTGAAGAAGCAGTCCCTTTTCCCTGAAAAATACGATTTTAGTGGTATCCTTAACAACAACTATATCCGCATCATGACCGAGGAGCTTCTAAAACGATACGGCCCCTATGAAAGCGCGCGGCAATATTTCCAAGCTTATGAAATCAAAAACGACGCGCTCATGACCATACCGGTTCCGACCACCATTATTACCGCCGAAGACGACCCCATCATTCCCGTGGCGGATTTTCATCGACTTGAACTGAATCGCCTGACAAAGCTTGTGATTCACCAGCATGGGGGACATAACGGGTTCATAGAGAGCTTCAGGCTCAGTACATGGTACGAAAGAAATATGGTATATCTTTTTAATGAGATTGTCGGCGTCACAGAAAAAGACGTGAGGACATACCTATGAGTCTTGGCCGCGCCATCCTATGTATCCTTCTCCCTCCCCTGGCGGTTCTGGATAAGGGTTGTGGCTCGATAATCATAGTGTCTGTGCTTACACTGTTAGGTTGGGTTCCCGGCATAATCGGCGCCCTTATCATATGCAAGAAAGACCGTCCCGCGTGAAGGACGTCCGCCCGGCGTTGCTTCTAAGATTCCAGGAACACAATACTAAACATGATTATTGCGCAATATAGCTTATGATTGCGCGCCCATTTCGCTAGCTTACCTGCCCTTTCGTGGCCACAAGTTCCACTGCCGCCTTCGCCTTACTCCTTTCGTTTATCCGGGAAGTCCCCGGCCTTGCTGAAAGAGTTTCAAAAGACTCCAGCGCCCCTTGACAAGAAAAGGGGCTTATGGTACAATATGTTTTGATGTTCAAACTATATTGAAATGCGCATGAAAAGCCGCGCGGCTTGTACCGGGGACGCAATCATGGAAGAAATGGCAAAAGCCCTCAATGAGTATCTCCTTCAGGTCGCCGAAAACCTGCCCCTGTTCGAGCAGTTCAACCTGAAAAGAAGCGTTCTGAACAAGAACCTAACGGTGCAGGAAATCCACACCATCGCCCTCATCGGAAGACTCGACTCGCCGAAAATGTCGCAGGTCGCCGAGAGAGCGCATGTCACAATGGGGACCATGACCGTCATGGTGAACAAGCTCGTGAGAAAGGGCTATGTGAGAAGGTCTCGCCCGGATAAAGATAAGCGCGTTGTCCGCGTGAGTTTGACCGCAAAGGGGGCCCGCGTCGAGAAGCTCCATGAAGAATACCACAGTAAGACCATTGCCCGGATCATGACCGTGCTCGAAGAATCGGAACAAAAGCAGTTGCTCAAGCTCATGCAGAAGGTGGTGGCGGCCCTCGGCTGAAGTTATGGCCCTTCTTTCATCATATACTTTGAATATCAAATAAAAGCATTGGGGTCAGGTCTTGAATTGTGAATCAAGCAACTGGAGGGCGACCAAAGGGCGTGAACGCCGTGTTTGAACACAACTTTGAAACCGAGTTGCGTGGCGCGAATGCAGAAGGTCGTTACAGAGAACGGAGAGAACAACAATGAGCAACAAATTCTTGATATTGGCAGTAATAGTCCTGGCTGTGGCAGTTGCAAGCGCCTACAACTTTGCAGGAAAACCCGCGACCGGCTCGACGCGCTTTTTCAAAAGCGAAGAGTTCCATTTCCAGACGCTCAGGGCATTCAGCCATATCCCGTCCGGCGGCGCCGACACAGGCGAGATTCTCGCCACGATCGGCAAAATACGGGACGGCAATGCCGAAGACTGGTTTCGGGAATGGGACCGCGCGGCAAAGAGAGTCGAGGACGCCTCGCGCGAACTCAAAGACCCCATAAGCCGGGGAAGCGCCTTGCTCCGCGCACATAGCTACTACCGCACGGCAGAGTTTCTCACGCTTCCCGGCGATCCGAGGAAGAACGAATCGTTTCACAAGAGTGTCGAGACCTTTCACGCCGCGCTCGGTGCGCTCGACGTGAAGTACGAACTCTTGACGATTCCATACGGAGACCAGACACTTAAAGCAGTCTATTATCCGGGACCGACTGGCGCCGGGGCCAAGCCGTTGATCGTCGTCTGCGGCGGCTATGACTCGACAATGGAAGAAACGTATTTTCAGATTGCCGCCGCGGCCATCGAACGCGGATACTCCTGTCTCACTTATGAAGGACCGGGACAAGGCTCGATAATCAGGGAACAAGGAATACCGTTCACACCCGAGTGGGAGAAACCAAACGCCGCCGTGCTCGACGAGTTCCTCAGACGATATCCCAAACCCCCAAAGATCGTCCTCATCGGAATAAGCCTTGGAGGTTACTTCGCCCCGCGCGCCGCCGCATTCGATAACCGCATCGATGGGGTTGTCGCCTTCGACGTCCTCTTCGATCATTATGAAGTCGTGTTTGCGAACGTTCCACGGCTCTTCACATATCTTTACGAGAAGGGATTCATCCGGACAGTCGATGCCCTCGCCGCCCTCCAGATGCGACTCTCACCCGAAATGAAGGCGGAGTTTCAAACCATCCTCTGGAAAATGGGGGCGAAAGACGCGCCCGACCTGGCGCTCACATTGCAGAAATACAACCTCAGAGATGTCGCGGACAAAATTACCTGCGACGTGCTCATACTGGCCGGCGAAAACGACAGCATGGTCCCCCTCGAACAAGTGGATCGGTTCAAGGAAAAGCTTGTGAACGCCCGCAGCGTCACCACCCGTGTCTTTACCCGGGAAGAAGGCGGCGCCGAACACTGCCAACTCGGCGCATCAACCCTCGTCCATGCGACCCTGTTCGACTGGCTCGAAAAAACATTCGGCCCGCCTATCTGACCCCATCGTGCGACTTCCCTGTTTCACCGCGAAGCCTAAGCCTTCCGCCATTTGCCTCTTCGTTGACCATGGACTTTCGACCTTTGATTTTGAATCCCGCGCGCTTCGCGCCGCCCCATTTCCCCTTTTGAGCCTTTTCTCTTTTTCCCAAAGCCGCTTGCTTTGACCTGCGACCCGTGAGCCGTGCCCCAAAACTTCGCGCATTCGCGAACGCTTGACATTGCTGAGTGAAGACAGTAATCTATGCCCGCGGGGTTAGCTGGAGAGCCTGCTAGGGGTGAAGGTCGCGAAGGGCGAAAGGAACAGGGAGAACGCTGAGCGATGAGTAATGGATGCGGAATGGAGGAGCAGCCGAGGAGACTACATGGAACCGCCGAATACCTGCAAGGCTGAATGAAGACTCGAAGACATGTTGCGCCGCCCCGGTTCCTCTTTTCATCCATGAGGAATTTCCCGGGGATTGCTTTGAGAGGCAAAGATGGCGGTGATCATTTGAGAAAACGGATTGGACTTGTCAAGTGTCTGGCCTGACGTGTACGTGTTCGAGATGAGGTGATAATTCTGTGAAACAGCATGAGGCTGTGATAAAGGTGATGGAAGAAAATGGTGGTTTTGCGACATTGGGTTTCTTGAATCAGGAGGTAATGAAGGTTCCAGATGTCAAGTGGGGTACGAAGACTCCATTTGCGAGCATAAGGAGGATAGTGCAAGACAACAGATTCTTCTTCAAGGTCAAACCTGGACTCTGGGCGCTAAATAGCCACGAGGGCAAGCTGCCCTTTGAGCCTGTGGAAGATACGCAAGGGTTCCAGCCGAGAAAAGATGAGTTCAATCATACGTATTATCAAGGACTACTTGTTGAAATTGGCAATCTGAAGAAATATCAAACCTCTGTGCCAAATCAAGACAAGAACAAAGATTTCCTTGGCAGAAGGCTTGGTGACATTAGCTCTGTCAGAGAGTTCTACAAGTTTGGTTATGACCATATTGTCGCCATAGCTCAAAGGGTCGATGTGACGTGGTTCAACGAGAGGAAAATGCCTAGCAAGTTGTTTGAAGTAGAACACCTGAGCGACATACAGAATTCCCTGCTGAAGTTCTCGGAGTTGCAGGATTATTTCTCGGAATTCTTCATCGTTGCGAACATTGTGAGGAAGGCTGAATTTGAAAAGAAGCTTGCGCGTACCGCTTTTGCGCCAGTTCAAAGAAGAGTGAGATTCTTAAGCTACGAAAAGTTATCCGAATGGCACTCAAGAACATACGAAATCGTTATGGTAGAGGAGAACCTTGCTCCATGAACGACGAGAGAATAGAAGAAGTGTGCGAAGAGAAAGCTGATGAGCTTGTTGATATGCTTGTCCGATGTACTTACTGCAGCGAACCATTCAAGGAGTGTGACACGCTGACGCCCGGCATTGGACTGACGGTTGGTGAAACTGATGTCGCGAAGTATCATGGCATGTATTGGCATCACGGATGTGTACAGGATTACGAGAAAGAAAATTGCCGCTGGCTGAGATTCATGAGAATCAGTCTTAGGATACTTTTGCACAGGTGTTGTCAGTTTATTTGAGGTCCCGATCTTCCCTTTCATTTATTAATACACGGTCTCGAAATCCGGGGACACAATACCAATATTGCTTAAAGTACAATTCAATCTACAATACCTTGACAGCCTGTCTCATGATTTCCTTGCTTTATTCATCACTCTATCGTCTGCTCGACTTCCTTGAACTTGTGACTCGTTACCCGTGCGGGAGCTGCCCGCTTCGCCTCTTCTTCCTTTCTCCTTCCCCCTTCGCCTCTTTGCCCTTTGTTTTGACTATGTGTTGCCAGCAGAAAGAAATAGTCACTATTAACCATTATTTTCCTTGTATAGCGCATCATCAAGAAACATGTTGACAAATTATGACTGGATCGGCTATTATAGCACAGCTTTGACGCCGGGAAGCTACTGCATCGCAATGGCGCCGCGTCACGCATGTGGCATGGTCAATTGTGAAAGAAAGATGCGACGAAGGTATGATCCGTAGCGTCATCCTGAGCGAAACGAAAGACCAGCAAAGCGAAGAGTCTCTTCTTTGTCTTTTTCCCCTTTCGCCTTGCTCCTTTCGCCTTTCGCCTCTTTCTTGGTAGCGCTCCTAATTCTCCGATTCTATACGCATAAGGCCGCGTGAAAAAGGCTATGGCGGTTGAACGGCAGGTGTGGAGGGAAACGTCCACGCCACCCATCCTCGGAAAGGAGAATTAAGACGAGCGGGCATTCATTTATTGCCGGTTCCATGAGGATGGGACTGGCCTTTTTCATTTTGGATTCTGGCCTGAAAGAACAACATTGAATCGCGCAAGACGCCTGACGCGACGAGAGGGAAGGTGAATCAAAGTAGAGTGAGATAGCCGGCTCGGCTACAGCAGTCATGTGATTTCTCCGATTCAACGCGCCTAAGGCCGCGCGAAAAAGGCTATGGCGGTTGAACGGCAGGCGCCGATGGAAACGTTTGCGCCACCCATGATCGGAAAGGAGAAATGGTGGAGTCACGCCAGTTCCATGAGTCATGGGGACTGGCCGTTTTTATTTTGCATTTCGGACTGCTCTTGTCAAGAGCAATTGAGAAGAATGTCGTGAATCCTCTCATAACACGGGGCTCTCGTGCGTATTTCGAGAGGACACTCCTCCCCGGGGTCGGCTTCAGAAGTGACGATGATTGCAATGCTTCTCAACCACGGAGAGCATGGGAGAATGCGGTTCCTGGTGGGAAAACTTCTTTTTGCCAGTCGATTTTCTCTTTGCGCCCTTTGCGCCTTTGCGGTGAATAAAGCTGTTTTGGACAGCAGTTACTTACGGAGGTAATGGAGATGAAACGATTAATTGTCTTGTTCGTGACGTTGGTAAGTATCCTGTTCATCTCACAACAAGGCCTGGCCGAACAGCGGCTCAGGCTCGCGACAACGACCAGTACCGAGAACACCGGTTTGCTCGCGATGTTTCTTCCTCCATTCGAGCAGAAGTATGGCATCAAGGTCGACGTGATTGCCGTAGGCACCGGGAAAGCCCTGAAACTTGGCGAAAACGGCGACGTTGACGTAGTGCTGGCACATGCTCGCTCGGCGGAAGACGAGTTCATACAGAAAGGCTTCGGCGTAAACCGGCGTGACGTGATGTACAACGATTTTGTGATTGTCGGCCCGAAGACTGACCCCGCCGGAATCTCCAAAGTTAAGAACGTCGATGACGCCTTCAAACTGATTGCTCAGAAAGAGGCAATCTTTGTATCCCGTGGCGACGAATCCGGAACACACATAAAAGAAAAAGATGTGTGGAAGGCCGCCGGAATCAAGCCGACCGGCAAGTGGTACGTGGAAGCAGGTCAAGGGATGGAGGCCGTCCTTGTGATGGCGGACGAGAAGAACGCCTACACGCTTACCGACAGAGCGACGTGGCTCGCGCACTCCGAGAAATTCGATCTTGGGATTCTTCTGCAGGGTGATCCGGCGCTCTTCAATCCGTACGGAATAATTGCCGTAAATCCCGCAAGATATCCGAGCGCGAACTACATGGGCGCAATGCTCCTGATTGCTTGGTTCACGTCGCCCGAAGGCCAGAAAATGATAGGCGACTTCAAAAAGAACGGGCAGATGCTGTTTGTGCCCGTGGCAGTCCCGACCGAAGGCCCAAAGGGAAAGACGAAAGACTAAGTGGTCTATTTCACAAATTCAATCACATTTCTCACCAGAGCACGGATGCAAGGGCGACCCACCGGGTCGCCCCAACGTAAGACCGGGGATACGTGACCGCATTGAGGAATGCAACCCGGTAACCACGCTGTCTCGTGGTTAACTGAGGCGGAAACGCGCCAAAATTCGGGGACATGATGCCTCATCGTGTCCCCGAATTTTGGGAACAATTGTCAGCTTCTTGGGAACGGCTGATAACGGCGAGCGTGGTTAATTGTGGAGAAAGAGCACAGTCATTGCGAGAGGAGCGATCTCTGGAAAACGTTGAAATGGTGGGAGAGAGAATGAGAGAAGCAAGACCAGGCTTGAGTTTCTTTTTCTTTTCGCCTTTTCCCCCTGTTTTTTCGTCCCTTTCGCCTTTGACCTTTGCCCTTTCCCCTTTCTATGGCGGAGGGGAGAAAACGGGAGGAGAAGGATGAATAGGCTGATTGTGGGAATCGTGTTGCTTGTCACGCTTTTTTCAAGCCCGGCATGGTGTGAGGAAGCAGCGCAAGAGGAGACTGCTGCTCCTTCATCTGGCGATGAGATGGTTGCGGCGGCAAATGCCAACCCGGAAAGCGTCACGGAAGCCGGGTACGAGGTGTACACGCTGGGAGAAGTAGTCGTCACGGGCGAGCGCGAGATTGTCGAGTCGGTGGGCGTCGTACGTGAGATCACGGCGGAAGACATCAAGAGCAAAGGCGCAAGAACATTGGATGAAGCGCTTTACTTGCTGCCCGGCCTCATTGTCAGAAACGGGGCCGAAGGCATTCCGCGAATTGATATGAGAGGTTTCCGGTCAAGACACGTGATACTTCTCCTGGATGGGATTCCACTCAATTCGACTAATGATGGGCAATTCGACCCTTCTCTGATTCCCGTCGAGAACATCGCGAAGATAAAGGTCAGTTATGGCGATCACTCTTTGCTCTATGGCGCCGGAGGGCTGGGGGGAGTAATCAATATTATTACGAAAAAGGGCGCTGAAGGCATTCACGGCAGCGCGTCCGCCGAGGCAGGCACAGGCGACAATGCGCTTGGCCGCTTCACGGTTTCAGGAGGACGCAATCTCTTTGGCGGTCGCCAGAAGGCTGACTTCTTTGTCGGCGGGAGTGCGCTCGACCGGCATGCCCTACCCCTTTCCGGTGATTTCGACTCGACCTCGGAAGAGAACGGCAGCCTGCGCGAGAATAGTGACAAAGAAAGAGAAAATGTCTTCGCCAACGTCGGATATACCCCGAATGACGAATGGCAACTCGGAGTCGTCGTGAACTACGCTCAGGGAGAGTTCGGGATTCCTCCAAGCACGATAAACAATGCGGCGGACCCGTTCGCCGACAAACCCAAGTTTGAGAGAGTCGATGACTTCGAGGAGATTTCCGGACAGTTCTCCGTGAACTACGACGTGCCCGGTCCATTGGGTCTGAGGGCGTGGGTTTTCGCCAACCAGATGGACGAGGAAAGAAATCGGTACGATGACGACAACTTCGATTCGATGGACGACCCGACCATCAAGGGCACATTCCATGAGAATGACACAACCCTCATAAGCGGCGCAGCGATTCAAACAACATATGATCTGGAATCATACGGCAAGCTCACGTTGGGGTTGAACGCTCGCAGTGAAGAGTTTGACTCCGACGGCAGAATTCGAGATGTCGCGGTTAGCGGTGGTGGTGGCGGCGGAGCCAAGAAGTTCAACTTCAGAGATTTTGACGAAGACCATGACTTGCAGGTATTCTCTGCCGCACTCGAATATGAGGTGTCACCCATCGACAAGCTCGGCCTGGTTTTGGGATACAGCCACAACTGGTTGGACAATGACGAAGGAGATAACGACGACGCGGGAAGCTTTCTTATCGGCTCGTATTATGATATTTTGAAGGATACCCGGATCAGAGGATCGGTCGCGAGGCAGGTCAGGTTCCCAACTATCCGGCAACTTTTTGATGAAGACGGAGGGAATCCCGACCTGACCACCGAGAAATCCTATAATTATGAACTAGGAGTCGATCAAACCCTCCCGTGGAACAGCCAGGTGAGTCTGACCGGATTCTTCATCGACGTCAAAGACTTTATCGAGAAGTCGGACCAGACCGATCTGTTCGAGAACAATGACAAGTATCGGTTCCAAGGGTTCGAGTTGACTGCGGAAACGCGATTCATCGAGAATCTGCTGCTAAGCGCAGGCTACACGTTCCTGGACACTGAAGATAAGTCCCCCGGAACGGAGAAAGACGAACTCCAATATCGCCCAAAACACAAGGTCACTCTCGAGGGCCGATACTATTTCGCGTTCGGACTTTCCGCGTATGCAAGTGTCAGCCACATAGCGGACCAGGTCACATACTCGAAAACAACGCCCCTACTCAAGAAGGATATGAATGATTACACGCTCGTCAGCGTGAAACTTGAGCAGGCATTTCTTGATGGATTATTGAACCTGTATGTTGGAGTCGATAACGCCTTTGATGAGGATTATGAGGAGAGCTACGGTTTCCCCTCGCCGGGAAGATTCATTTACGCGGGTGGCGAGGTTCGGTTCTAGACAAAGCGTCCGGACAAATTCGACTTTCGTAGTTGATTCGGGAGAATCCCCCTCCCCCCTTAACCAATGGGGATATGTTTTGTCGTCACTTTACGCATCTCATTCATAATGTGGTTTGCGCATTTGAGCGCCAAGTCTCGTCGCGAGACTCATAGAACATGGAAAACCGAGTCCTACAAGTAGCCGATTTCTCATACAAATACAGGGGAGCGCCGACCCCGGCTGTTTGCAACGTTTCGCTCACGGTCGGGGCAGGCGAATGCCTTTGTCTGACGGGTCCTTCGGGCTGCGGAAAGACGACGCTCCTCCTTGCGATTCAAGGCCTACTGAGGGACGGGCTTTCCTCAGGCGCCGTCCGGGTCAGCAAGAATGGAAGCGGTTTTGATGTTGGCATGGTTTTCCAGAATGCTGATTCGCAGATACTCTGTTCAACCGTCGAGGAAGAAGTCGCATTCGGTCCTGACAACATGGGGCTCTCGTCTGATGAAATCGAGAAGCGTGTGCACAAAGCCCTTGAAGCCGTCGAAATGGAAGATTTTGAGCGGAGAAACGTTGAGACGCTCTCTGCCGGCGAAAAACAGCGACTGGCTATTGCATCGGTCCTCTCTTTGAACCCGCACTTGTTACTTCTCGATGAGCCGACAAGTCAACTTGATGCCCCCGGCAAGGAACAACTGCTAACTGCTCTCAAGAAACTCAAGGAACAGGGTCGGGCGTTGCTTATAGTTGATCACGACCTTACGATGTTCAGTGACATCGCGGACCGAAGCATTTTCATGGAAAGTGGGCGATTATGCGACAGCACCATGAACTGTGCACCTGCGCCCAACTCCGTTATGCCCCCTTCCTCAAACACTCCTTTTGTCACCTCGTCTCATACTGTCTCACCGACTCCTGCTATCCCCCCTTTCGCAAAGGGGGGGAGGGGGGATTTAGCTTGTCCTCTCGCAATTGACATCGACGGCCTCTGCCTCTCAGGGCATAGTGGGCATCCTGTCTTTAAGAATACTCGGCTGAAAATTCGCCGGGGAGAACTCGTTCATCTTTTCGGCTACAATGGCGCGGGAAAATCCACTTTGCTGAGGCTCATGGTAGGGCTCGACTCACCGGAGGAGGGAAGAATCCGCATTGCCGGCGTAGAGTCGCCCCGCCCCCAGCAACTCCCGGGAAAGGTGAGCCTGCTGTTTCAGAACCCGCAGAGACATTTTTTTGAAGATACCGTCGGCGCGGAAGCAGGATTCGCACTCGCGAGGATGGGGCTTCCCCCCGAAGAACGTCGGTTGCGAGTCGAGCAAGCCCTGGCGTTTTGCGAGGTCTCCGATTTTGCAGAACGCTCGCCGCTGACATTGAGTTTCGGCGAACAGCATCGGGTGGCCTTGGCGTCGGTCATTGCGCCTCAGCCCGAGATTCTGTTGCTCGATGAGCCTTTCTCAGGGCTGGATTTTGCCCGAAGGCGCCGTGTGTTATCGTTCCTGTCCGAGGTCCGCCGCCGGTTTGGGACCACGGTCGTAATTGCATCACATGATCCCTTATTCGATCCGCAGTGGGCGGACCGAAGACTCCTCTTGAGAAATGGCAAGATTGAAGACGTATAAGGAATCATTGTTGAGACAACCCACAGGACATGCGTACCAGTTCCGCGCCACGGACTCGCCAATTCACAGGCTTGGCGCTGGTTGGAAAGTGGCAATCGGCTGCCTCCTGAGCGTCGCAGCCTTTGCCGCTCGAGAACCGTGGGTGCTGGCAGGACTGCTCCTTCTCAACGCCTTTTATTATTTCCTTGCGCGCTTGAAGCTTGCCGATTTCTGGCGTGACACACGGTTCTTCGCAGTCCAGATGATTATCATTGTGTCCCTGTACCTGCTGCGCTTCGGCGTTGCAGACGGTCTGTGGCCCGGCGCGCGAACTGCTCTGCAGATATTGTTGTTCTTTGTGCCAGGCGTTGTCTTGCTCCGGACTACGCAAACCCGCGAAATGGCGCAGGGGCTTCGGCGCGTATTGTCGCCGCGTATGTCTTTCGTGGTCTTTTCGAGTCTCCGGTTTGTTCCCTTCTTCGCGCGCGAGCTTCGGGAGATCACGATGGCGCAGCGGCTTCGCGGAGCGCCCCTGAATTTTCCGCGGTGCATCTATCCCTGGAACTGGAAGGACGTCTTTCATTGCCTGGCTATTCCTTTGATTGTTCGTGCGCTGAAGACAGCCCATGACGCCGCCCTTTCCGCTGAGGCGAGAGGGTTCGGGCGACAAACGAGTTGCGAGTCTCGGGTTCCGGGTCGTCTCCTTCCGCAGAGACAAGAAAACTCGTCAAGCAATGCGGAAAAATCCCCCTTCTGACAAAGGGGGACTGAGAGAGCGTGATTTTTCCATTGAACAATGTGGTGCTGATCTGTGCAACTGAGTATTGACCCCATTGGAAGGAGCGCGTAAAGTGAGAGCGTTGATTGCCATCGACGACACTGATAATCAGGAAAGCGTCGGTACAGGAAGACTGGCGCGCATGTTGGCCGACTTCCTCGCCGAGAAAGGGCTCGTGAACAAGAGCAGCGTAACGAGACATCAACTTCTCGTTCATCCGGATATTCCTTATACGTCGCATAACAGTTGTGCATGTATAGAAGCTGAAATCCTCCCTTACCCCCCTTTAGCGAATGCAAAGAGTGAGGAGCGACCTTTGGTAGGCAGGGGGATTGACGGGAGTCCTTTGCAAAAGACGGATGTGGAGAATTCGGTCGAGGAAATCGCAGCGTACTCGATGGCATTCCTCATCGAAAACTATCACGAAGGCGCTGATCCCGGGTTGTGCGTGGTTGACGGAGCGGCTGTGCCCGCAGCCTTGCCGGAATTCGGCTTTCGGGCGCAACGGGAGGTCATCAAGACCGACGACGCAAAGAGGCTTGCGGAAGAACTCGGCGTGTTCACTTGGTGGAGTGGCGAACCCTGGCGCGGATGCATTGGGGCGATGGCGGGCGTCGGCCTCAGAAGCACGGAAAACGACGGACGCTTCATCGGGCTTGACGGCATACGCGAGCTTAAGGGGACTCTGTGCGTAAGCGAAATTATCCGCAGCTCGCGCATCAGGCGAGTCGCCACCGCCTCGGGACAGACATTGGATGACCGTGAAATCGTGGATACACAGAATTGGGCCAGGCCCTCGCTGCTTCAGGGCGAGGCTGTCCTGGTTGTGGTAAAGCACGGGGATGTCTGGCGCCCCGCCGAAGACAAGAAGGGAAAACCGTGAATAGCAGAATCGACTCCCGGAGATATCTCTCCAATTTTCTCCTGGGCGTTGGCCGGCCTTTCGGAAAGCTGATAGGAGGATCCTGCATTGGCGAATGAATTTCAGGAACGCAAGACCGGGAGCGCATACGCATTCTGGAATAAGCTTACTTTACGCGACGCCCTCTATCTGGGGTTCTGCGCCGTATTCATCGTGATTACTCGAGCGGCGCTCCGGCTGCACCTGAGCGTGCCGGGCCACGCCATGTTCTTCACGATATTCTTCCTTGTGCTTGGACGCGCATGCGTGCCCGGAACAGGCGCGGCGAGCCTCGTCGGCTTTGTGGCCGGTCTGTTGAGCATGCTTCTCGGAATGGGAAAAGGCGGACCGCTGGCGGTGCTAAAGTTTGTTCTGCCGGGACTCGTGGTGGATGCGGGTGGAATTGTCTGTCCGCAGTTTTCAGCAAGCTATGCGGCCTGCATCGGTGTGGGAGCAATAGCATCGGCCACACGTTTTATTACTTTCTTCCTCGTCGACTGGCTGATTGGAATGGAACAAGAGGTGATCCTCCAACACGTCATCATCGCGTCAGCCATGAACACACTGTTCGGGGCGCTCGGAGCCGCCCTGATTCCGTCGATCGTCCGCCGCCTCAAAATCCACCAGCTAATCCCTTAACGGTCAAAATGGGTGAACTTCCTTATTCGTGTAATTCGCAGATTTCGTGTCATCCGTGATTCAACTCTTCTTCTCTTCCTTCTTCCCTGAATCTCTGCAAATCTGCGAAATCTGCGGATTCCCTTGCTTCTTCTCGTTTGGTTGCGGCTTCGCCGCGATGTGCAACGGCCCGTTAGTGCGGCAGAGTTCGGCGTTTGAAATACAGGAAAGCTATGTTTACGAAGATGACGCCTAGGATAATAGCAAGGTTTCTCTTGCGCGCATTGAGTTCCGCCTTGAACTCGCCCGTGCTCTGAACAAGCTTGCTCGAGTTGGCGACGACAAGGTCGGTCTTCTCCTTGATCTTCTCGATAGCCAACGTATGCGTGATTGGCAGGACTTCCGTCAGGTTTGTCCGAGCCTCTTCAGTAAGCGTTTGCAGGTCATCGAGATTGCGGCCGGAATGCTCGATGTCGGCAAGCTCCTTTTCCATGAGGGCCACTTGCTTCGTAGCTTCTTCGAGAAGGCTCTTTATCTGCTGACCCGCCTGGTACTCCGGGGTAGACGCATCGTGGCACGCTCCGCAATGTCGGTCCTGATCGGATGAGAACATCTCGATACCGGGATAAAGGATTTCGTGGTTGCCATGACAATCGACGCAGCGCGGCACGCCCGTTTCGGTCAGCGCAATATAGTGCGGGCCGTCCTTGAAGTATTTTGCGGTGACGGAATGGCACCTGCCGCATATTTCGGGGACTTCCACGGCGCCGGGCAGCAGCGGACTATGAGTATGGCAGCTCGCACACGTCGGCGCGAGCGTGGGGTTCTTGTCGGGTATTTCGCCCCGGAGGATTTGCGCGTGATAGCTGCGGCTGTATTTCGCCACTTGATCCGTGGGCAGGCCGTATCCCTTCATATATTCGGCATCCGAGTGGCATTTGCCGCACGTCTGCGGAATGTTGGTGTAGTAGACGGGAGAGGCAGGGTCTTTCTTGCTCAGGACCTTGTGCGCACCATGACAACTGACACAGGTTGCGACCTTGGTGTCGCCTTTATCAAAGAGAGCGCGCCCGTGGCCGCTGCGCCTGAATAGATCGTACTCGTCGACGCGAAGATTATATTTTCGCATTTTGTCCGGGTCGGAATGGCATGAGCCGCAAAGGTTCGGGATTGTCTTGACGGGCGGCACGCCGGTGTAGTCCTTGGTCGTCATCGCCTCCATGCCCTCGATAGCAGGGTTGCCGCCGTGGCACGAGTGGCAGCCCACGCCTGCGTCGTGATGCACGCTCTGCTGCCAGTCCTCGACGGGCGGGGTCAGCCTTTCGTCGCCTGCCTCTTTATGACAAGTAACGCATGAACTCTCCGCTGCAAACGCAAACGCAGGCGACAGGAGCACTGAAATCGCTATGAAGAGCAAACGAATATGAAATCTTCTCATGAGAGTTTTCCCCAGATCGTGAGTGCGGCCAGCGCGATAAGAGCCAGGATTCCCATGGCAATCATAAACGGCCTTTTTCGGGGATGTCTTTCAGGGTTCTTGTCCAGAAACGGCAGGAGAACGAGCAAGAAGAGCCCGCCGGCCTGAACGAGTATTCCGAGCACTTTGGGCGCCCACGCCCCCAGGAACGAGAAGTGCTCGGCCACCTTGAGAGCCTGATATGCCGAAAGGAAATACCATTCGGGCTTGATGTGCTCGGGAGTGACAAACGGGTCGGCCGGCGGCTCCATCGGCGCAGGGAAAAACATCACGAGGGTCACTAGGATTGCCAGCATAACAAAGACCATCATCGTCTGGTCGAGCATGTGATTAGGGAAAAAGGGCTCGCCTTCTTCCGTCTTGTTTGCTTTTTCACCTAAGACTTCCGACATTGGAATTGGTCCTCCACCGATTGTCCATTCGTGGTTTACAGTCTCCGGTTCACGGTTCGCAACCCATACATACGGTGTCATCAGCTTGGGAGAAAACTGTGGACCGTCGACGGTGAACCGTGGACTTCTTTTTCTTGCTTTTCGCCCATCCTCATAGCGGGCCGGAGATACCCTGCTTTCTGATCATGAAGAAATGGCCCATCAGGAAGAAACTTATCACAAGCGGCAAAATGACCACGTGCACCGCGAAGAAGCGGGTGAGCGTGGTCTGACTTACTTCGGCGCCACCTCGAATCAAAGTGGTGAGGAGTCCGCCGACCACGGGAACAGCGCCGGGCGCCTCGGTGCCAACCGTCGTCGCCCAATAGGATATCTGGTTCCACGGCAGCAGATAGCCCGTGAACCCGAACCCGAGCGTGAGCATGAGCAGGATTACGCCGGTGACCCAATTGAAGTCGCGAGGCGGTTTGTACGCTCCGTAGAAGAAGACACGCGCCATGTGCAGGAACACCATGACGATCATCAAGTTTGCGGCCCAATGGTGCAGGCCGCGCACGAGCCACCCGAATGGAACATTATTGGTAACGTACACGACGCTCTTGTACGCTTCGGCGATAGTGGGCCGGTAGTACATGAGAAGCATTATGCCGGTCACTGCCTGGACGGTGAAGAGGAAAAGCGAAAGCCCGCCGAAACAGAACAGCCAGTTGACGTGATGCGGGACGGCCTTCTTGAGATTCTTTTCAAGCGCTTCTTTGATGTTGAGGCGCTCGTCGAGCGGCCCATAAACGAAACCTGTCAGCGAGAATAACTCGAACAACTCCCTCAAACCTGAGCGCTGCTCGAATGAAGGCTGTTGCTCCTTAAGGGCCTTCCCCTTTTCATGCTCGTTCATCACTCATGCTTCTCCTATAATAACCTCGTCCGGCGTGATCTTTGTGTGGTAGCTGGCCAGCGGCTTGGGCGCAGGACCGGCGGTGACATTGCCATTGACGTCAAATGTGGCGGCATGACAGGGACAAACAAGCAGACGCTTCGAGCCGTCCCATTTCACGATGCAGCCAAGGTGAGTGCAGACCGCCGAAAGCGCGTGAACTTGCTTCTCACTCACACGGATGACGACTGTGGGCTCGCCTTTATAGCGAACAATTTTCGACCCACCGATGGGAAGTTCCGCGAGCATGACGCGCACAGTCTCGCTCCCGCTTTCAGCTCCAATAGCGGCGGGAGGAAAAAGATACTTTGCAAAGGCGTAGGCTGCCGAGCCCCCAAATGTTCCGATTGACAGGCCAAGAAAATAGTTAAGGAAAGAACGCCGGCGTATCGGCTGGTCTTTTTCAGAGTTCAATTCCATTGTCAAGTCTGTTCCCTCCTGCAAATTCACCCTTCCGGCCTCTGCAAAGGCAGGACTTGAGACTCTCCCTTAATTCTTTGGATGTGAATTTATTCGCATTGGCAACGCGGAAAGTGCCATATAATACTGTGCGAATAAATACGGCTGCAGAATTTCGTCCTGGTCCGCCAATTGCGGAACAGTCTCGCTTTTCTCCGGGTCACGGGCTCTTGGAGTCCGAACCCATCCCAATATTTATTTCCTCCTCTTTCAAGAGCAGCGGTCGATAACTATAGTGCAGCGTCGCCCTCACGAGATACCTCTGGCGAGGAGAGGCCGCGAAATCGAATGGAATCTGCACTGATCCGCCGGGCGGGATGCGATTATCTTTCGACACGATCGCCCCATTGAGGATTATGTCCGCGTCGTTGGTGAGAGGGTTGTGGTCCTTATCGAGTATTACCCTTTCAAACTTATGTTCGTCGGATTCGACCATAACACCTTTTGAATCGACGAGTTGGACTTCGAGCACAAGCGCTCGCGAGGGAATGCCGGTGGGAATCATGTGGCCGGAGCCTGCGTTGCTCACCTCGACGACCGCATGCAGCCCGCCAGGAACCTGCGAGACGGAAACGACTCTCACTTTTCCGGCGGAGGCCACCTGAACAATGGAGTGCCCTCCCGAGAGATTGTGCGAGTTGATCATTTGGCGCTCTTCTCTTCCCTTGCCCGTCACAATCGCGCCTTCAACCAGAGGCATGTGACACGATTGACAATTGACACCTTTCGCGGCGTATGGGCCGTTCAGCCATTCCCGGTACGTGTCGAAGACGGCAACGCCTTGCGGGTTGTTCCATTGATGGCATGTGGCGCATATCTTGGAGTCAATGAACAGGCTTGATTGCACCGAAGGGTGCGAGTCAGCCGATTTGCCGGCCCTGAGGGGGCCGTATTTCTCAGCGCCCGTCGTGAGGGTAACTTTGGCTTGTTTGCCCTCGAGATTCAGAGACGATATCCGGTGACAGAAATCACACGTAATGGCTTCGGCAGTAAGCGGAAGTTTCATCATTATGTCATTTGTGACGGTTGTGGTGGGAGCATGGCAATCGAGGCATATCTCTCTCACGCCATCCCCGTTCTCTTTGAGCGCAAGCATGAAGGCGGCCTGGAATATATTGTCGCTGAGAGCGCCCGCATGGAGAGAGTCTTTCCAGTAGGTATGAATATCAAGATGACATTTCGCGCAGTTCGCACTCGAGATGAACCCGGGCTTGCCGCCGGCGCTGGTGACAACGTCTATCTGCGCCCTCGCTTCAGGCGCGCACATCCAAATCGTCATGCCGGCAATAATCGCGACAAACAGGTTTCTCATTATCGGGAGTCCTCGCCTCTCTGCCCTCTGAAATAATATCTCTTTCATTGCGTTATTCCGCGTTGTGTATCCATTTCATTTTCATTTTCTGTTCATTTCCTGACTCAAAATAGGCTTTCACAACCATAATAAGTATGATATATGAGGTGATAGCGGGCAAGAGTGGGAAAGAAACTTGATCAACAGAGCGGAATTATAACTTACATCATCGGAAAAGTCAAGATGGTTTTCAGCTAAACTAGCGGACATTTCTGTCCGGTCTTGACAGATGGATTTCTTCCGCCTTGGCTCGCTCTCCTTTGCATTCCCACGCTTCGGGTCCGTGACCCTTTTCAGTCAGGAGACTCTGCTAATATCGCGCGATCACTTTTCTTCCACGGATTTCCAGACGGCCTTCAGCGATGAGACGAATGGTCTCAGGATAGATTCTGTGTTCTTCGATTTGGATGCGTTGGTGGAGAGTTTCGGGCGTGTCGTCATTCTTGACCTCGACGACGGCCTGCAGGATTATTGGACCGGTGTCCATCCCGAGTTCAACGAAATGGACAGTGCAACCAGTGTATTTGACGCCATATTCAAGCGCCTGTTTCCATGCCTCGAGCCCACGAAATGCAGGCAGGATTGACGGGTGAATGTTGATGATTCGATTTGGGAAAGTATTGATGAAATCTTCCTTGAGCATTCGCATGAAGCCGGCGAGGACGACAAGGCCGACGCCATGGTCCTTCAGGCATTTGATGTACTTTTCTTCAGTTTCCTTGTCGAGTCTCGTCTTGTATTTTCCGGGTGGAATGTAGATCGCTTCGATACCGTGCTTGCGGGCGCGCTCGAGGATAAAGGCATCTTCGACGTCGCTTATCACGCACGTGATTCGTGCCGGGATTCTTCCGGTAGTCACATTATCAATGATGGATTGAAGGTTGGTTCCCTTGCCTGAGCCGAGAACCCCCACTTTCAGAATTTCCTGCTGCATCGATCACCTCCCATTTCTCCCCCCAAACAAGCCGCAACGGCGGATGAGACGCTCCTCAGTTCGGGTGATTCTATCACAAAACAAACCGGAGGGAAAAGGACAAACGGGAAGTGACATAATGACGAGTGAGATTTTCACCCCAAATGGAGTATTTTGCCGGATTGAATTGAGGTATACCCTGAAGATTTGGCCAGGTTATGATTTGGCCAATTGCCTCATAAGTATTTTGCCGGCAAAATGTTGCAGATTCAAATGTGTGCCTGTGACTAGTGTGGCATCGAGCTTGCTTCTACTTCCGAATGTCCGATTTGATACTCACAGGGAGCCTCAACTGTGGAAGTAAGATTCCGACCTCTTCAGACATCAACGCGCGCGAGTCGTGTGCCCTCAGCACAGGCGGGCGCGGAGGGAGGCCAAAGCTTCTTGGAGATGGTCGAGAGTGTGGCCGGCGCAGAGAATTCATTGAGAGAAAAGACTGGCTCAAACCCGAAAAAGCAGACTTCCAACCGGTGGGCTCCGTCGGAAACCGAAACCCTTGCGGCCACGGAGCCCACCGATCATGCTGACGCCCCTAAACCCACCGTACCGCCCTCGCCAAAAGCCACTGCCATCCGGAAAGACCATGTCGGTCTTCAGATCGATATGACCGCCTGAACAGTTTGCGATTTTTACAGTGGTGGAGAAGCTCTCCGTACTACTCACTACTAAATTCAGAATCTTGCTTCTCTGTTGTGATCTTCATCGGCAAACTTCACGCAAGCAAATGACAATGGCAGGAATCAGAAGACCCCGTAGGGGCGCGATTCATCGCGCCCGATGCGGGATTCTTGGTCGCGGCCGTGCCGCCATGTGAAACGCAAGAACCCACGACTTACGACGAGATTCTTCGCTTCGCTCAGAATGACGGTTACTCATTCGCGCAATTCGTGCTCCATTTCTCTTCTTACCGGCCAATGAAGTCAAAGATCGCGCTGACAGTGTCATCGAGACGTTCGGTCATGAAGCCGTGGGCGGAGTTCTCAAAGAGGATGAGTTCTGCGCCGGGGATTCGCCCTGCGAGGATTTCTGAGTTTTTGGCAGGGATGAGAATGTCCTCGATGCCGGTCATGACGAGCGTCGGACAAGAGATTCGTGGCAGGCGGTCATATGCGTTGAAGGTCATGGCGGCGTGCAGATGTCGCTCGAAGGCATAAGGCGGCGTTGGATACTCGATCTCCCTCTTAAGCTTTCTCTCAAGCCAGTCCCAATGCGCTTCGATGAATTGCTTTGTGAACGCGGCGGGCCGCATGGCGCGGTTGCCTTCCTCCGGTGACAGGTCTTTGACGCTCGCGAGGATTGCAAATGCCTCTGCCGTTGGAGGCACAATGCTATCTCCGCCGGCGAGAGTGCAACACAGGATGAGCTTTCGGCACATACTCGGGTATTTCAGGGCAAACTCCTGCGCGGTCATGCCGCCCATTGAAGCGCCGAGGATGAATGCGGATTCTATTCCGAGCGCTCCGAGCAGCGCGGCCGAGTCGTCGGCGAACAACTCGATTGTGTATTGTTCATCCGGCTTATCCGAGCGGCCAGTGCCGCGATTGTCGAAGATGATTACTTGGAACTTCCTGCCAAACGCCTCGATAAGCTCGACGTCCCACAAAGCGATGTTGCCTCCGAGCCCCATGAACAACGCAAGCGGCTCGCCCTTCCCGTGTATCTCGTAGTAGATGTTCACACCGTTAACGAATTTCGTTGGCATGCGGTTGCCACCCCCAATGCGCTCTTCTCATTCTCCGCCCGTTGACTGACCCTGTCGCCTCGACTCGCATTCTACCACACCGCTTATGGCCCGTCAAAACTGCATCTCGTGCCATTTGTCCATAGTGTGGTTGACACAGAAACAGTAAAACGTCACAAATGGCGCCGATTCGGCGACGTTCCCCCCTTTGCAAAGGGGGGGGGATAAGGGGGGATTTGAGACTTTTGTTCCCAAGGACCTCTGCGACTTCGTAAATCCCCCTTTTTCAAAGGGGTTCCAACAATTTCTAGGAAGCACTCTGCCAATTAGCCCCTTTTCTCCTTCTCAAGTGTGATGTTAGTCACAGACTTTTGTAATCCGGAAGAGAAAAGTATAATAGAAGGGAGAAGGAGCGGGTATATGGAAAGAATGAAAATGCCGGAAACCAAAGATGTGACCGAGGTCGTGACGTGTAGGGCGGGCATAAACGGATGTCCTATGGCAATCATAGACGTGAAGGAGATTGCGGCCAGAGTCGCTGAGTTGCTCATGCGCCCGGAGTACAAGCGTGAGCTCGAACGAAAACTGGCGAAACCCTTCAATTTCCACAGTCAATTCTGCGCCGCAGTTACCGGCTGCCCGAACGCCTGCGCTCAACCGCAAATCAGGGATTTCGGCGTCATAGGGCGCGCATCAATTGCGTTTGCCGAGCCGCTTTGCTCCGGCTGCGGATTCTGCGCCAACGCCTGCAAGGAAAATGCGATCGAGATGGTGGAAGAGTTGCCGCGCATCAATGCTGCGCGCTGCATCGGCTGTTCGGACTGCGTGCGGGCGTGCCAGAACGATGCGCTTTCGGTCGCGGGCAAGAGATACGAAGTTACGGTCGGCGGAAAGCTCGGCCGTCATGCGAAGCTGGCAGAATCGCTCGGCGAGTTTGAAACGGTTGACGAAGTGGTTGAGTGCCTCCGTCGCGCCATAGTACTGCTCCTCGAAGAAGGCGAGAAGGGTGAGCGACTCGGAGCAATGTTGGAACGACTGGCGAGATAAGAAAAACGAAGGAGCTGGATTAGACCGCAAAGGGGTAATCCTGAGCCTCAACTCCATCCTGAGCCTCAACGTCATTCTGAGCGAAGCGAAGAATCGGCTGCCCTGCTTCTGTCTTTGCGGCTTGACTCAATCTTGATTACAGGCGGCATCGCTTGGCGTATCAGCAAAGACCTGGTCCCGCCCATCAATATTTCCCGAATCTTTCACTCGCCTCGACGAGCGCGTCGATGTTTTCCGGCGGAGTTCCCCTGTCAATGACGCCGCCGCTCGAAAGCGCGAAGCCGCCCCCTGCTGCCGCTCCCTCGATGCAGCGGCGTGACTCATGGAGAATACGTTCAGGTCCCTCGCGCATAAGCACTGCCACGGGCGCAACATTTCCGATGAGGCACATGCGCCCCCCTATTGTCCGTTTCAGCCTGGCCATATCGTGCATGAAACCCATGTGGAACGCGCGCGCGCCGGTCTCCGGCGCAAGCTCGGTCAGGTTGTGCATTTCGGAATCGCAGTGATAGATGGTGAGCGCATCCGAGTGCGTCCGAAAAATTCGCGCGGCATAGGGCAGGAAGAACTCTTTGAAGAGAGACGGCGACAGCAGGCCGGATATGTCATCGCACAGGAAGACCGCCGCAAGACTTCCGAGCGCTCTCTTCTGCATGTCGAGATATGCAAGCAAAGTTTCGGTGGCTATCTCGAGAAGCTGGTGACATTTGTCCGGCTTATCGAACATATCGATCATGAATTCGCTGATCCCGCGTATCAGGGCCGCGAGGACAACCGGCCCGCGCAGACTGCCGAAACCGACGGGGCCGCAAGGATTGCCAACCCCCATTTGCAGGCCGCGCTCGAGCGCCATCGCGTTCATCACCTCGAAATACTCCATTATCCTCGGGAACAGGCCGTCACGCTTCGTGTCGGGAACGCTCAGATTGTCGACCTCATCAATGCTATTAATGGCTGGTTTAGCCCAGGGCGAATCGTCTTCAGGCCAGAAAATCTCGCAGAAAGCCGCCGCTTCGGTCACCACGCCGAAATCAGTGTACAGCGGACTGAGCCCGTTGAAGCGTTTCTGCGCCTTCGCCTGGCACTCGAGCATTCTTCTGGGATCGTTGTGATATTCGCGTTGCGGCACACCGCCATATTCCGCCATGAAACCGCTTTCGATCGGCAGAAACACTGGAACCTGGTCGGGCTGTTCGCCATTGATCGCCTGAAAGAGGCGCATCGCATTCAGCATGGGATCGATCATATATACGCCTTCCTCCGAAAAAACGCGTTCAGGGTTCAAAGTCCTAATGTTCCGAGTATTGAGCTCCCTTATTCCTGTAGGGCTCTGAATGGCAAGTTTCCTAATCCCTTATGATGTATTCTGTACGGACAACCCTTCTGTGACGTACTCTGTAAGGGCGACATTTCTTTGACGTGCTTTGTAGGGGCGACCCGCCGGGTCGCCCGTATGGAGTTTGCGCGGATACGTCGCCGTATTCATGAAAACGCGTGCTGAGAAACTCCGAAACCGACAGCGATGTTAGCGTGGAACGAAGATAACACATCCAGAGGTAAGTGTCAAAGTGGACGACGGCGACAAGTGAAGCGCTTGTTATTCGTGATTCGTGCAACCCCTCTGTACTACTCACATTCGAAATCTTGAATTCCTGTCGCGATTCTCATGACACACCGTATGAAACTCACACGGGCGCAATGAACTGCGCCCCTACAGGAGTATACGAGGGATTTCCGTAGGGGCGCGATTCATCGCGCCCGATATGGCGATTTGGTTGCGGCTACGCCGCACTCCGTCCCTCGGCGTCCTCTGAGGGTAGGACGGTGCGCATCGATTCCTCTTCGTCTTCCTGTTGATTCCCTCTTTGCGCCCTTTGCGCCTTTGCGGTAAGAAAACCGTTTGAGACAACGATGTTACGCCCGCCATTCCTGGCGCGAATATGGAATTTGATGGTACAATCGTTTAGACGCTTTGGTTAGGTATGGCTTTGTTTGGGAAAGAAGAGTGACGTTGGACAGGAGAAGAGGTCTGTCTTCTTCTTCTTTCTTCCCCTGTCCCCTCTCCTGGGAGCCGCGTATGTCAAAGTTCTTTCTCGGTCTCGACTCGAGCACTCAGAGCCTGACGGCCATTATTATTGATTTTGACGCGCGCGAAGTCGTCTATGACAGGTCCGTCAATTTCGACGTGTCTCTCCCCCACTACGGAACGAAACACGGTATTCTCCCGTCCAATGACCCCAAAATAGCCCACGCGCCTCCGCTCATGTGGGTCGAGGCGCTGGACCGAATGTGTGAAATCATGCGAGGCGATAAGGCGCCGCTTGGTGAAATCCTGTCAATCTCCGGCTCGGGACAACAACACGGGACAGTCTACCTGAACGAGCGAGCGGCAGCGGCTCTTGCCGGATTGGTCACGGCAGGGAATCTTGCCGACGCGCTTCGAGATGTTTTCTCGCGACCCACCTCACCCGTTTGGATGGACTCCTCCACGACAACCGAATGTGTTGAAATCAGAAAAACGCTTGGCGGCGCAAAAGCCACAGCGGAAACAACAGGATCAGACACATTTGAGCGATTCTCAGGGCCGCAGATCAGAAAGTTCCACAGGGCAGACCCGATCAGCTATGAAAACACTCGCCATATCGCCCTTGTGAGTTCGTTCATGTCGTCATTGCTGGCCGGCCGAATATCCCCGATTGACCATGGCGACGGCGCGGGCATGAACCTCATGGACATCAGAAAGAAGGAGTGGCTGCCGAAATCGCTGGAGGCCACGGCGCCGAGACTCGGCGAACGCCTGCCCCGTCTGTGCGCGCCGTGGACTGTCGTGGGAGATGCCTCTCCATACTTCACTCGTCGCTACGGCCTCAATCAATCCGCCAAATGCGTTGCCTGGTCGGGCGACAATCCGTGCAGCGTAATCGGACTCGGCTTGATCAATCCGGGCATGGTCGCTATCAGCCTCGGCACAAGCGACACATATTTCGGCACGATGAAACAGTGCCATACCGACCCCCGCAGCGAAGGGCACGTCTTCGGGTCGCCCACGGGCGATTATATGACGCTGATTTGTTTCAAAAACGGCTCGCTCGCCCGGGAAAAGATTCGTGACATGTATGACATGGATTGGAATCAGTTTTCAGATGCGCTGCGACAAACACCACCAGGTAACAACGGCAAGATTCTCTTGCCTTATTTTGAGCCGGAAATCGTCCCGAAAGTCTTGAAGCCGGGGCCGCGCAGGTTCTTCCTGCAGGAACAAGACGCCCCCGGGAACTGTCGCGCCGTTGTGGAGGCGCAAATGCTCTCGACGCGGATACATTCAGAATGGATGCGCGTCAGCCCGACACAAATCTATGCGACCGGCAGCGCATCCGTTAACAGAGAGATATTGCAAGTCATGGCGGACGTGCATCAGTGTCCCGTTTACAGATTCGACGTATCGAACAGCGCCTCCCTGGGCGCTGCCTTGCGGGCGGCTCACGGATACTTTAGTCATATCGGAGATACAATTCCATGGGAAGAGGTTGTGCGGGGTTTCACCGAGCCAACGAGAGGCTCACGAATTGACCCCAATCCGGATACCTTGCCGATATACGACAAGCTTGCCCGCCAATACGCCACCCTCGAGGCAGAGGTCGCCGGAGAACTTGCCTAGTACCGCGTTTCCTAAATAACATGCACTTAACTCGGCGACGTTCCCCCCTTTGCAAAGGGGGGAAGGGGGGATTTAAGACTCATGTTTTCCAAGGATTTCTGCGACTTCCTAAATCCCCCTTTGTCCCCCTTTTTCAA
>JACRIR010000150.1 GCA_016215705.1 Candidatus Poribacteria bacterium
CCGGTATCGGGGTATTAACAAGACCCGGTTACAAAGTCACATGATCGCCGCTGCCTGCAACATCAAACGATGGTGGAGGCGCGTAGCGTGGGAACTACGAGAGGCAATGAAAGCGATCATGAACGGGCAATTTGCAGTTGCTCCGACCTGAAATAGATGGCTGGCGGTCTCATTGCTGTATGAAACTGAATAAGAAAAGGAAGCTATATCTCGTGCCACCCTAATCCTTGAGGAGATTCTTCAGTCCCGCTTTGAGCGGAATCGGACTTTAACGAAATTCTCTGACGATGGATTATAGGTGCGGCAGAAAAAGAGGGGTTCTGCAGCGGAATCAAGGGTAAAAATGTGACCCCTAATTGACTTTGACCCTACGCGTTCTTGCTGCGATCAGGCGATGTCGAAGCGGTCAAGGTTCATTACCTTGTTCCACGCCGCTACAAAGTCGTGCAGAAACCTCTCATGGGAGTCCTCACATCCGTAGACTTCCGCCAAGGCCCGGAGTTGGGAGTTCGAACCGAAGATGAGGTCGACACGGGCGCCGGTCCACTTGAGTTTGCCCGTTGCGCGATCACGACCCTCGAACACGTCTTCGTCTTCCGAGGTTGCCTTCCACGTCGTGCTCATGTCGAGCAGATTCACGAAGAAGTCATTGGTGAGCGTCTCCGGCCGCTTGGTGAAGACGCCATGCTGGGACTGTCCGAAGTTGGCATTCAAGACGCGCATGCCGCCAACGAGAACCGTCATCTCAGGAGCGGTCAGCGTCAGCAGTTGCGCCCGATCAACCAGCAGTACCTCTGCCGATACGGCGTATTTGGCTTTGAGATAGTTACGGAACCCGTCTGCAGCCGGTTCGAGTACGGCGAATGACGCCGCGTCGGTTTGCTCCGGCGACGCATCCGTGCGTCCCGGCGTGAAGGGAACGGCCACATCGTGACCGGCATTCTTCGCAGCCTGCTCGACTCCGGCGCATCCACCCAGGACAATCAAGTCGGCGAGCGAAACTTTCTTCCCGCCTGACTGCGCGCTGTTGAACTCCTTTCGGATTTCCTCAAGGGTCTGCAGCACAGTCTTCAGTTGGGCCGGCTGGTTGACTTCCCAATCCTTTTGCGGCGCAAGACGAATGCGCGCCCCGTTGGCGCCGCCGCGCTTGTCTGAGCCACGGAACGTGGATGCCGACGCCCAGGCGGTCGAGACCAGTTCCGGGATCGTCAGGCCCGAGGCCAGTATCTTGCCCTTGAGGTCGGCGATGTCCTGCGCGTCGATCAGATTATGATCAACTGCGGGCACAGGGTCTTGCCAGATCAGTTCCTCTGCCGGGACCTCCGCGCCGAGATAGCGCGAGCGGGGACCCATGTCACGATGGGTCAGCTTGAACCACGCCCTGGCGAAGGCGTCCGCGAGTTTCTCGGGGTTCCGCTGGTAGCGCCGCGCGATCGGCTCGTAGATCGGGTCGAAGCGCAGCGAGAGGTCAGCCGTGGTCATCATCGGCCGGCGCTTCTTCGACGGATCGTGTGCGTCAACCACCATGTCCTCTTCGGCCACGTCCTTGGCCAGCCACTGATGTGCGCCGGCCGGGCTCTTGACCAGCTCCCACTCGTATTTGAACAGCACGTTCAGATAGCCCATGTCCCATTTGGTCGGGTTTGGCTTCCAGGCGCCCTCGATGCCGCTGCCGATCGTATCGCCGCCTTTGCCACTGCCGAAGCTGCTCTTCCAGCCGAGCCCCTGTTCCTCGATGCCTGCGGCTTCAGGTTCGGGACCGACAAGCGCCGCATCGCCGGCGCCGTGGCATTTGCCGAAGGTGTGTCCTCCGGCGACGAGCGCGACGGTCTCTTCGTCGTTCATGGCCATGCGCGCGAAGGTCTCTCGAACGTCACGCCCGGAGGCGACCGGGTCAGGATTGCGATTCGGTCCTTCCGGGTTCACATAGATCAGACCCATCTGCACGGCGGCGAGAGGATTCTCGAGTTCCCGATCACCGGAATAGCGCTTGTCATCAAGCCACTTGCTCTCGGTTCCCCAGTAAATGTCCTCTTCCGGTTCCCATATGTCTTCGCGCCCGCCGCCGAAGCCGAAGGTTTTGAATCCCATCGACTCAAGCGCGCAGTTGCCGGCGAGAATCATGAGGTCGGCCCAGGAGATTTTCTTGCCATACTTTTGTTTGATCGGCCAGAGCAGCCGGCGCGCCTTGTCGAGGTTCACGTTGTCCGGCCAACTGTTGAGGGGCGCAAAGCGCTGGTTGCCGGACCCCCCGCCCCCGCGACCATCGCCCGTGCGGTATGTGCCTGCGCTATGCCATGCCATCCGGATGAAGAGCGGCCCGTAGTGACCGTAATCGGCCGGCCACCAGTCCTGCGAGTCGGTCATCAGCGCATAGAGGTCCTTCTTCAGGGCCGGCAGATCGAGTTTCTTGAATTCCTCAGCGTAGTTGAACTCCTCGCCCATCGGATTGGACTTGGAAGAATGCTGGTGCAAAATCTTAAGATTCAACTGATTCGGCCACCAGTCCCGGATCGCCCTGCCGCCGCGGGCAGTGGACCCCGTTACCGGACACTTGCTATCTTTATTCATCTCCGTTCTCCTTTGCAGGCCGGATCGCTTGAGCCCGTTTTTCAGACGACTCATTCGTTCCTGCAATTGTTTCGAGCTAGTTTCCATGACATCGCTTTTCAATTATGGTGTTAGGACTGTGTCATAAATTAGGACATTCGGCAAATTGATCTTTTCGCTCAGACGCTCGCCCGGAGGCTGTTCTCGCAAGGGCAGCCAAGGCGCTCGGGAGCCCCCAAAGCGATCTGTTTGCGGCACGGGAGCGGAGCATCGAGCGAGGGATGGTCATGGAGGCGCTTCACCGGGCATGCGGTCTTACGCAACCTGAGATTGGCATATTGTTCCGGGGACTCGATTACTCGAGTGTGAGCGTCAATCGGAAGAAGTTTCTTCTCTGTGCGGAGCGTGACCCCGCCTTAAACACAAGCTTGAGGCAATCATGCAAGTGAGTAAAGAGTAAAGATGTGACCCAGTTGTCGCTGTTAATCTTGCACGTTGGGAAAACCCTTCCTGGGCTTTCAATCTTTCTTGACATTGCCATAGCGCAGAGCATAATATTGCGTAAGAGCTTACATTGGCGTTAAATACAGCAGTTAGAGGTAGGAAACGGAAGATCGGAGCGCCGATGTCGGATACGCGAATATTGCCGGACGAACCGTTGGCATTCATAAAGAACTGCGTTGCACAGAGGCGCATAATGTGGACATATCACGTCAATATGCGCATGAAGAAACGGTTCATTCCGAGAGAGATGATCGTCAATTCAGTTGAAACTTATGAAATCGTCGAGGCATATCCAGAAGATAAGTATTTGCCGAGCTACCTGGTCTATGCCGAATATGAAGGTGTTATTATTCACATACTTTTCGGAGCGGATGTCGAAGACAAGAATGTCAGGGTCGTAACTACCTATCGCCCAAACCCGGATGAATGGATTGAAGGAAGAAGAAGGAGAAAGGGACAATGAAGTGCCATATTTGCGGAGCGAGGCTGGAGAATATCGTCACCGATCTTCCTTTCAAGGTGAGTGAAACCGCTATTGTTATTTTGAAAGGCATGCCGGTTCTGCAATGCGAGAACTGTCGAGAGTATCTGATCGAAGATAAGGTGCTGGAGAAAGTGGACCGGCTCCTCGAAGGAGCGAGCAAGAATGCGGAATTGGAAGTAGTTCGGTATGCGGCATAACCGCAACCGAAGAAGATGACTTGGGCCACAGAGAGCGCCGAGTTCACCGAGGCGCAAAGGGAAAAAAATAACAACAACCATTGGAACCGCCGATGAACGTGGACAAAGAAGAAGCATCTCACCACCAAGTCACAAAGACAAGAGAGAATCACTCATTGATTTGACTCGTGAGACGCAGTATCTCACTGCGCGGCGCAGCCGCAACCAACCAAAAAGAAGAAGCTGAAGCCACAGGGCGCACAGAGTTCTCAAAGAAACAACATGAGAAAAAGGAGTGGGCAGACTGGTTTGACTCGCGAGACGCAACGCCTGACGAATCATTTGGCAGCAGGGAACTTTGATATTTAATGATTGGGCCAGATTTGGAGAGAAAATCAAGATGTTTGGATACAATCTGGTCTGTCAATGTGTATGACCCCTATGCTTTCCAATTTTTGTGGGGCCGAATTCATTCGGCCTTCTCTCCACCTCCACCCTCGGGGTAGGGGGGATTTATCCACTGCACTACTGCGATGCGTTTCTCCCACAACTAACCACGCCCCGCCGTGATCACGCACTCCTAAGGAACTGCCTTCCTCTTATCATTCCCGCGCAGAACCTGCCCCCGACCTGATCGGGGGCGGGAATCCATTCTTCTTCTTTTTCTTCCTCTTTATTCCCCCTTTGCAAAGGGGGGGTAGGGGGGATTTTTCCGCTCTGCTGTTCAAGGTTTTTCCCCTTTCGCCTTGCGCCCTGAGGCCTCTGAAGTCCCGCGCCTCGAGGGATTGTTTCTTTCCCTTTTCCTTCCCCGACGAGGGTAGGGGGTGCATGAGAATTGGGGGAATTCCGGGGACATAATACTGATATTTATCATAACACAATATAGTTTATACATTCTGCGCGCCCATCATTTCCCCCCTCTGAGGCTTCCGAAGTCCGGCGCCTGGTGGGATTCCGATTCCCTACTTTATTTCGTTCAATCCGCAATCCCAAATCCGAGATTCCAAATCGGGGCGCCCCCTCATTGATGTCCGCGTCCATCCGTACTACTCACATTCGAAATCTTGAATTCCTGTCGCGATTCTCATGACACACCGTATGAAACTCACACGGGCGCAATGAATTGCGCCCCTACAGGAGCATACGAGGGATTTCTGTAGGGGCGCGATTCATCGCGCCCGATATGGCGATTCGGTTGCGGCTACGCCGCGCTGTGAAATCCGTGGCTAAGCCTCGTGGGTTCTTTCGTGTAATTCGTTTCATTCGTGATCCAATTCTTCTTGTCTCTTCTTGCGCTCTTTGCGCCTTTGCGGTGAAACGGGTGCTTCTTTACTCCGTGACGCAGTGCGTGATATAATATGCCACAATGGATAGGTTTATCACACAATCGTGAGGCATATATATGGTAGATTTGAATAGTGTTCGTGAAGGCTTGTCGTTTGATGACGTGTTGTTGGTTCCGGCGCGGTCGGAGATTGTGCCGCGCGAGGTAGACCTCAGAACGAAGCTCAGCCGCAATATCTCGCTGAATATGCCGATTGTCAGTTCGGCGATGGATACCGTGACCGAAGCGCGTCTTGCGATTGCAATCGCTCAAGAAGGCGGCATCGGAATCATCCATAAGAATATGACAGTCGAGGAGCAGACAATCGAGGTCGACAAGGTCAAACGCTCGGAGAACGGGGTCATTACCGACCCGATCACGCTTCGTCCCGACAACCGGATCAGCGAAGCGATGGACATCATGGACCGGTATCACATCTCCGGCTTTCCGATAACGACCGAGGACGGCAGGCTGGTCGGTATACTCACAAACCGAGACCTGCGTTTCCACGAGAACTACGAAGGGCCGGTATCCGACGTAATGACCAAGCAGAACCTGATAACGGCGTCGCCGGGAACTACGCTGGAGCAAGCGAAGAGCATCCTGCACGCGAATCGAATCGAGAAATTGCTGCTGGTCGATGACGAAGGGTATCTGCGCGGACTCATAACGATAAAGGATATAAACAAGACGATAGAATATCCCTGCTCGTGCAAGGACTCATACGGCAGGCTCTGCGTAGGAGCGGCAGTGGGAACAGGGCCGGATGTTTTCGAGCGCGCCGAGAAGTTGATCAAGGCGGGAGTCGACCTGATCGTTGTGGATACGGCGCATGGGCATTCGACCCGCGTGCTTGAGGCCATACGAAAACTCAAGCTGGAATTCGACGGAGTCGACGTAATCGGCGGTAACGTGGCCACCGAGCAAGGAGCGCTCGAGATCATCGAGGCAGGCGCAGACGCCATTAAGGTTGGCATCGGCCCCGGCTCCATCTGCACTACCCGCATCGTTTCCGGCGCAGGAGTTCCACAGATAACGGCAATCAACGATTGCGCGAAGGTGGCTCGCCAACACGGTGTTCCGGTCATTGCCGACGGCGGCATCCGCTATTCGGGCGACATCACAAAGGCGCTCGCGGCGGGCGCAAGCTCTGTCATGATCGGCAACCTGTTCGCGGGCACAGAGGAGAGCCCGGGCGAAATAGTGATATATGAAGGGCGCAGCTACAAGATATATCGCGGCATGGGCTCCCTGGGCGCGATGAGCAAAGGCAGCAAAGACCGCTACTTCCAGGAGAACGAGTTCAACATGGACAAGCTCGTGCCTGAAGGGATCGAGGGCCGCGTGGCCTATCGCGGGCCGCTCTCTAACTTCGTGTTCCAGCTTATCGGAGGCGTAAAATCGGGCATGGGTTATTGCGGTGTGAAGACCATACAGGAACTCCAGGAGAAGGCAAAGCTCATAAAGCTGACAAGCGCGGGTTTGCTCGAGAGTCACCCCCACAATATTACGATCACAAAAGAAGCGCCGAATTATCAGCGATTTTAGTAGAATCGGGTTCATAGTTCATGGTTTATGGTTCATGGTCCAGGAATGACAAAAAGAAGTGCAGAAACGACAAAATAGGACAGGAAATAAGAAAAGAAAATAAATGAATCCTGACCCGCATTCACAACTTATCATAGTGCTCGATTTCGGCTCGCAATACAGTCAATTGATTGCGCGCCGCATACGCGAGTGCCACGTCTATTGCGAGATACATCCTTTTGACATCACAGCCGCCAAAATCGAGAAGATGAAGCCGAGCGGAATCGTGCTGTCAGGTAGTCCATCGAGCGTTCCGATCGACGGTTCCCCTATGCCGGATCCCGGCATATTCGATCTTAACATTCCAATACTCGGGCTTTGCTACGGAATGCAACTTATCGGACAGATGATGGGCGGCTCCGTTGTTCATTCGGCGCATAGGGAGTACGGGAAGGCCGTCATCAAGCAGTTCGATCCACAGGGATTGTTCCATGGACTCGAGGCCGAATTGACCGTGTGGATGAGTCACGGCGACAAGATAGCGGTTTTGCCGCCTGATTTCATCAACATCTGCGTTTCCGACAACTCGCCCATTTGCGCAGTGAAACACGTGAGCAGGCCGATATACGGCCTGCAATTCCATCCGGAAGTTGTGCATACGCCGCGCGGGACGGATATCCTCCGGAATTTCCTGTTCCGCGTTTGCAAATGCCAGCCCACATGGGATATGGGTTCGTTTATCGAAGACACGATCCTGCGGATTCGGGCGAAGGCAGGCAACGAAAGAGTGCTATGCGCCTTGAGTGGCGGCGTCGATTCGTCGGTGACTGCGGCCTTACTCCATCGCGCGGTTGGTGACCGGTTACACTGCATCTTTGTCAATAATGGTTTGCTGCGAAAGAATGAACCTCAGCTTGTCGAAGAAGTATTCCGAAAACATTTCTCGATCAATCTCGACGTCGTTGACGCCGAGAATTGGTTCCTCGATAAGCTAAGGGGAGTTGAAGACCCCGAAGCAAAGCGAAAGATAATTGGAAACGAGTTCATACGAGTGTTCGAGGAAGAAGCGGGCCGGCTTGGCAAATTCAAGTACCTCGCGCAGGGCACGCTCTACCCCGACGTGATCGAGAGCCGCTCGACACGCGGGCCGTCGGCCACAATAAAGACTCATCATAACGTCGGCGGACTGCCTGAGAAGATGAACTTTGAACTCATCGAGCCTTTGAAAGAACTCTTCAAAGATGAAGTCCGCGAAGTGGGCGCGCAGTTGGGTATTCCCGATGAAATTCTCTGGCGACATCCATTCCCGGGACCGGGTCTGGCGGTGAGGGTGCTTGGCGAAGTGACCAAAGAAAGACTCGACGTGCTGAGGGAAGCCGACCATATTGCTATTGAGGAGATCAAGAAGGCCGGCCTATATGGCGACATATGGCAGGCGTTCGTGGTGCTGCTGCCCGTTCGCAGCGTCGGCGTGATGGGCGACGACCGGACGTATGAGAACGTAGCAGCGATTCGCGCCGTCACGAGCCTGGACGGCATGACAGCCGATTGGTTCCGTTTCCCCAATGAAGTCCTCGCCAGAATTTCCAACCGGATCATAAATGAGGTCAAGGGTGTCAACCGCGTTGTCTACGACATAAGCTCGAAACCTCCAAGCACGATCGAGTGGGAGTAACCCTACTATTTTGGATTTTGGATTTTAGATTTTGGATTCAAATCCCCCTCTTTCCCCCTTTAAGAAAGGGGGACGAAGAGAATGTCCGGTAATGATATCAAGAAACTCGAAATGCCATTGCAGGGCGCAGCACGCTGCGCCCATACCAACCAAAAAGACGATCGCGGGACGGCTTCCGAAGGGGGATTTGTAGGTGCGAATTTATTCGCACGATTTCCGTGATAGGCATCGCATGAAACCACGGCATCGATTCAAGAGATCAAATCTGAGCAGTGCAAATGGTGACCGATCAAACGCCTAAGTGCGCGAGTTGCGGCGCTCAAGTTTCCGCCGAAGTCCCCGAATACTACATCGAGCTCGAGAGCTTTCGCCTCATGAGCGAGGAGGGAAAGAAATTGCCCCGGCGCGGCTCGAAGGAATATCACGAGGCGATGGAGGGGTTGATGCCGCAGATACGACGCGGCTATTTTCAGAATCCCGAACTGTATGACAACGGGCACCGTTGGTGTCCGGTGTGCGGAAGCAGGCTGATGCAGGCACAATAGAAGCGGCATTCGCCAAAATGTCATTCTGAGCACAGCGAAGAATCTTGAAGAAAAGATTGGTTCTGTGTAGCTGGGCCAAGAGATCCTTTGCTTCGCTCAGGATGATATTGTGGTCGATCTGTGAAAGCCCCCCTGCCCGTTTAAGAAATGGACAAAAGGGAATCGTAGCACGACCATGACCGCAACCAAAGAGAAGATTGGGCGCGATGAATCGCGCCCCTACGACATTTCTTGATTTATGCTCGTAGGGGCGCAATTGATTGCGCCCTTGAAGGTGCGAATTCATTCGCACGGAATTGCATGAATCGCATAGAAGACAGCATCGGGACATGTATGGCCGAATAAATTCGGCCCCACGGCGTTGGGCATGATCTGGTTGTAGTCGCCAAGATATTCACACAGGGTTGCATGGAAAAGAAAATATGATTTCGGTCGTCATACCGGCCTATAACGAGGCCGAGTGTTTGCGGCCTTTGACGGATGAAGTACTCGGCGTGATGCGCGGCCTCGGGCAGGAATTCGAGATTCTGTTTGTGGACGACGGCAGCAGCGACGGCACTCGTGAACTCATGCGCCAACTTGCCAAGGAGCACTCCGAGGTTCATTTCGTCGGCTTCAAGAAGAACCGTGGGCAGACAAGCGCGATGGCGGCCGGGTTCAAACATGCGAAGGGCGACATCATTGTGACGCTCGACGCCGACATGCAGAACGACCCGCGCGATATTCCGCGACTGATGGAGAAGCTCGATCGATACGATGTTGTGTGCGGCTGGCGCAAGAAGCGGCACGACAGCCTCTTGCGGAAGGTCTCGAGCCGGATCGCCAATTATGTGAGAAACAAGTTGAGCAATGAAGAAGTCGTGGACGTCGGCTGCTCGCTCAAAGTTTACAAGAGAAAATGCGTGGATGACCTGAAACTTTTCGAGGGGATGCATCGTTTTCTTCCGACTCTGGTCAAGTTAGCGGGCTACACTGTTGTCGAGGTTCCCGTCAACCATCGTCCGCGCAAGCTTGGCACGTCGAAATACGGCGTTTGGAACAGAGTGTTCAGGGCGTTCGGAGACTTGCTCGCCGTCAGATGGATGAAGAAGCGATACATACGCTATGAAATAGAGGAAGAGCGGTGAGTTGGAATGATGAGTGCGGAATGCTGAATGATGAAACCTGAAATGGAGGAGGAGTGATGAACCAGGTCGGGACAGCGATTCAAAACCTTGTGGAAAAACTCTGGTTCAACCTCACCCAGATGACCCCGACTCAAATCGCATGGTTTTGCGTCGGGTTATTCGCGCAACTCATTTTTTCGATGCGGTTCTTGGTTCAATGGATAGCCTCTGAACGGCGAGGGGAAAGCGTTATCCCAGTAACGTTTTGGTATATGAGCTTGGTCGGAACAACGTTATTATTTGCCTATGCAGTCTATCGTCGTGATCCCATCTTCATTCTAGGTCAGGCATTCGGGTCGGTCGTTTACACACGTAATCTGATGCTGATATACAAGCGGCGGACATCTCCGGTGAACGCAGGACACGGCTCAACTTGAATCTGTGAGGGGGGATTAGGATTAGCGCAGCGCGGAGAAACCGCAACCAAACAAGAAGAAGCAAGGGAATCCGCTGATTTCGCCGATTTGCACAGATTCTGGGAAGAAGAAAAAAGAGTTGGATCACAAATTACGAATCTTGCGAATTACACGAATAAAGAAGTCCGCCAATCTAGACTGATTTGCGCAGATTTCAGGTAAAACAAGAAGAAATCACGATGGAAATTCATGATTTCGAACGTGAATGGTGTGGGGCGAACACAAGGTTACCCCCTACAATCAACTAGATGCATTCGTTGATTTCAAAAACGCGTCCTTATTTTAACCTGCTGGTATTGCTTGCCGTTTGCTATTTCCTTTTTTCCTTCCGAATAGGCGCACATGACTTATGGAGCCCCGATGAGCCGCGATACGCGCAAGTGGCGCGTGAGATGCTCGAGACAGGCGATTGGATAGTTCCTCATCTCAATGGCGAGGTGTACCAGGAGAAGCCGCCGCTTTACTTTTGGCTTGTCGCATATATCTCGAGGCCTTTAGGGGACGTGAATGAGACTACTGCCCGGTTTCCGTCCGCGATCGCGGCGACCTTGATTGTTCTTGGGACATATCTCTTTGGCCGCAGGATTCTGGGGGAACGCGAAGCGTTCTTGGGGTCTCTCATTGCAGCCACGAGCGCGCAGTATTTGTGGATCGGTCGTATCGGCGTCATCGATATGCTGCTGGCGCTCTCGATACTCGCCTCTCTCATTTGTTTCTATTTCGGCCACGCAAAGAGACGCCCTCCGCTTTATGTGGCAGGCTATCTGTTTCTGGTTCCAGCCGCATTGTCGAAAGGGCCTGTGGGAATCGCCGTCCCTGTCGTCGTAATGCTCACATTCCTGGCGGTCGAGATAGTCTTGAGGAAAGAAAGCGGCAAGAAGCAGTTGGCGTGGTTCATGGGGTGCACGATTATCGGGTTGGTCCTTGTCGGAGTCTGCGTTGGGCCATGGTGGCGAGCAGCCTACGAACGGAGCGACGGAGTTTACGGCTCGCTGTCACTGCTCAAACAGCAAACCGAGGGACGGATGTTCCAGTCGTATTCGCATCGGCAACCGATATATTACTATTTGATGCAGATTCTTTGGCAACTCTTTCCATGGACCGTGTTTCTTCCTTTGTCCGCATATGCCATAAAAAGAGAGGGTAAGCTTCGGGAGAATCAGGGACTCCGCTTCCTTCTTGTGTGGTTTCTGAGCGTCTTCCTATTTTTCACGCTCATTTCGGGCAAGAGAAGCCAGTATATTCTGCCGTCGTTTCCTGCGGCGGGATTGATTCTTGGATGGGCGCTAGTGAATTCGAATCCGGACGAAGGCCGACTGAGTGAAAGGCGCAAATTCGGGATTCCGCTGTTACTTCTCTCTTTGGGCTTTGCCGGCAGTCTCATAGCTGCAAGTGCGGCGGCATATCTGCGGAGGCCGGAGTATCTTACGACTGCATTGGGGACGCTCGTTGTCTCTACCGCAATCCTTGTCGTTTTGATCCGCCATTGTCTTAGTCGCCCACCGAGAACAGCCCTAGCCTGTCTCATTGGCTCCACAACCTTGCTTGTCGCGGTTCTCTTCGGCTACGGCGCGCCGCTCGCTGACAGGTACAATTCTGCGCGCCCATTTTGCAGCAGTGTGTTGGCGGCAACAGGGGCAAGCGACAGTTTATTTTTCTACAAGATATATCGGCCGAATGTGCACTTTTATATGCATCGTCGTATGTCGCGGCTTGAATCCGGCGCCGACGTGAAAGAAGCGCTAGACAAATCGCGGAGAGTTCTGCTGATTCTTCAAAATAGAGACAGAGTTGCGCTCGACCTTGGGCCATCCTATAACACCGAAGAAGTCGCTCGTGCCCGAATAGGCAGCCGTGACCTGATTTGTGTCGCCGTCAAGCTTGCGCCCGCCATTGGACCAATTGCGATCAACTGACCAAGAAATACGAGGATTAGAGGCAATTCATATGGAGCCGGAGAACTACAGAAGAAGTTGGTTAATCGTTGCTGTTCTCACCATTGTGCTGGCTTTTGCTTTTCAAGGTTCGCGGGGTTTGTGGGAGCCGGACGAGGGGCGCTACGTGCGGTGCGCATATGAGATGGTGAAGACGGGCGATTGGGTAACCCCTCAGATAAACTACCAGCCTCATTTCACCAAACCGCCGATGACGTACTGGCTGATCGCAAGCGGTCTCTCTCTGGTCGGAATGAATGAATGGGGAGCGCGCGCGTTTCACGGGTTGACGTTTGCGCTCACGGCCCTGCTTGTGGGATTTCTGGGCAAGAAGATGTGGAATGACCGCGTGGGTATGATGGCGTGCCTCATTTATGCGACCACTGTTCTTCCATTCCTGGCGGCTAACACAGTGACGACGGACACAATCCTCGCTTTTTTCGAGACGCTGGCAGTCGTCTGTTTCTGGTTGAGCAGGCGCACACGTGAAGAGACTGTTACCAGTTCGGTGTGGGCGCTTGCAATGTGGTTTGCTCTGGGCCTTGCGTTTCTGACAAAGGGGCCAGCGGGACTCCTTCCGCTTGCTGCAATCATCGTTTATACCGTGACAGTAAGAGACCGGAAGCGATTGCCCGCTTTTGTCACGCTGATTGGAATAATGGTCTTTGCAGTTACCGCGCTTCCATGGTACGTTGCCGTTGTGCGACAGCATGAAGGTCTTCTATCGTATTTTTTCGGGCACGAAGTAGTCGGCCGGATCGTTACGGCGGAGCACAGGCGGAATCCGAGTTGGTTCGGGCCCATCAAGGCTTATCTGCCTACATTGACGATAGGCGCATTCCCATGGGCGGCGTACTGGCCCGTTCTTCTTCGGCGCAGCAAACCTCAAGTCTTTCGCCTTTCGTGGTGGAAAGGTCTTCGTGAGCGACCCAAAGCTCTGTTTCTCGTTCTGTGGTTCGGTATTCCTCTGACTCTGTTGAGTTTCTCGAGTTCGAGACTTCCATTCTACGTGCTGCCACTGTTTGCCGCGCTTGCTCTGGCGACAGCACGGGGCCTGAGTCTTTGTCTTCCGGAAAGAGTCTCCGAGATTCTGTCTTTCCGAGGCAGGGGTGGAATTGCCGTGGCTCTCTTGCTTGTTGCGCTGATCGGCTCAAAAGGCGTCGCCGCTCATATCGCATGGAAGAGGGACAGTCGGGCCATGTGGAATGGAATCAAAGACGCCATTCATAGGCGGCCCGGGAACACACCCTATGAAATAGTGGTCGTTCACGAGAACTATGACGGGCTTGAGTTCTACAGCCACGCCAACGTGGAGTTTGTTACGACACGAGAAAGAACATCTCCGGCATTTGTGCATGACGAAACTTTGCGTGAAGAAATCGCTGAACTCGATGCGAGCCATTACGCGCCGATGTTTCTGGCAAAAGCAAAGCATATGTCGACGATTCTGCCGGAATTGAGAAGGCGAGGACTCGGCTACTCCGTTGCGGATGCCCCTTTCGAGCATAAGCTCATACTGTGCGAGATCGGCGCGCGGAGGGATGATGTTGTTCGTTTGGCGGCGATAGGGGATGCGGGAACAGGGGATTCGCGTCAAACGATGATAGGGTCCGTTCTGTACCACGTCGATCAGGACACTTCGCTTGACGGGATTTTACTGCTCGGAGACAACATTGTCGGATGGAATGAAACCGGATTGCCGGAAGACGCCTACCGAGAATACTTCGAAGCTCCGTATGCGCCCCTGCTGAGCAGCGGGGTTCCTTTCTATGCAGCCCTTGGCAATCATGATACTCGCGAGGGAGGAACCTATCGTCAGACGCTTTATCCCTTGTTTAACATGGAAGACAGACGCTACTACTCGCGAGTTTTCGGAGACGAAATGGTGGAGGTATTCTTTCTGGATTCGAACACGATCAAAAGGGACCCGCAACAAGTCGCATGGGTGAATGACTCGTTGAGCCGGAGCCGCGCCGCATGGAAAGTTGTCGCTCTTCATCACCCTATTTATTCTACAGCAAAGGAGTATCCTTCCGATCCTTCAATGATTGAGCTTCTCGAGCCGATACTGGTCAAGAATGGAGTTGATCTGGTTCTGTGTGGGCACAATCACATTTATGAGCGGCTTCGCCCCGTTCATGGTATTCATTACATTACGGCAGGCAGCGGCGGCAAACTGAGTCGCGGCGGTCTTGCGCCGAATTCTTCAATGAGGGCTGCGGGGAATGACGAGGAGAATGTTGCGCTTGTGCTTCAGTTCGACGCTGAAACCTGCCGTTTTACCGCCTATGGTCCAAACGAAGAGGTTGTGGATCAGGGGAAGATAACACATGTCCTGCCCGCCAAAACCGCTGCTCAGTTGAATTGACACCCCCTGGACGCTATGGTATCATCACGAAAGAAGGGGGAAAACGGCGAAAAGGGAAGAGAGAAGTAAAGGATCAAGTTTCTTAATCGTGAGAATCTGCGAAATCTGTGGATAGATGGTCCTATATAGTCCTGGTTATTATGAAGAAATTCAGCTATGAGGGCGTGAACAAGCAGGGTCGCGTAGTGACCGGCTCGACTTCGGCGGCGAACGAGCAAGAGGTCAAGGCCCAACTCAAGAAATTCGGGTTCAGCAATGTGCGAGTTCAGGAGGAAGAGACAACTCCTGAGCAGACGATGTCCTCGGGGAAGGTGTCGGGGTCGATGACTTCTGCCGCTCGCGTAAAACAGCCCGCACAGCCAGCCGAGGCTCCGCCACAAGATTTGGTTCAGAAACTGGTGGATGGCGACATCGAGATCGGCGAGCCAATCACGGAAGAAGAAGCCGAGCGCGATATGTGGTTCCGGGCCGAAGCGCTGGCCCGAATTCGAAAGGCGCGGCGGCGCGAGAGAATCGCGATGGTTTTCGCGATCGTTCTTGTAGGCTCGATAGCAGCGTATTTCATTTATGACAAGGTCACTGAAATACCCGCCCCCCAGCCTCGAATAATCATGCGGACCAGCAGCGAGATGTTGAGTTTCAAAGACGTGTACGTAAAGGGACCTGATCTCGTGTTCGTTGTTTTCTCTCGGAACTGGAACGGGAACGTCCGCGTGGATTTCCAAGCATGGGACGCATTTGACAACCGCATAGATTTCGGCACCGCGCGTCTGGGCTTTATCGGCGAACACTATGGGGGGGCGCCAGAGAAGAGCGGAACATTCAAGCTAAAGAAGTCCAAGTTCTACGAAAGAATAGAGCTTCTCGTGAGCGGAGACGAGGGAAAGTGATGCGAAGAGCGAAGTGTGAAGGGGAAGAGTAAGGGGGAAAAGGGCCATCCAATTTTGGATTGAAGCACAGGAGAGGAAACTGAACAGAAATTCTGCAGGGTATGGGGAAAACTCTACCATGATTAGCATGGATTCGAGAAGGAGTTTTGTCCGACTAATTGTTCTTTTGTGCGCTCTAGCTGTGACAGGCGGGTGCAGCCTGCAGGCGCGTGCGCATCGCTCCCTGAAGAACGTTGTTCACAAAGAGGTTGAACAATTCAATAAGTACCATCAGCGCCAGGTGAAGCCCAACGTATATGAGAGCGGAGGCCAGTTCTATCGTATTTACCATGAAAGAACTGACCCCACCGTGACCATGAGGCGCACCAATTCTATTGACACGCCTTACATAGCGACCCTCGTTTTCACGGAGAATATCTATCTGACGCGGCGTCACCCGACCGGCAAGGAAAGCAAGCAAGACGTGCATTTCATTCTCAATAGCTCGAACAAGCGCGAGATCGTATATACTTTCGTGAACGGCATGTGGAAGAGAAAAGAAACATATTGAAGCAAGGGCGAAACGGGCAAAAGGGGAGACTGGGACGAAAGGAGCAAGAGGAAAGGGAATCGAAAAACACTCCAATCTCAATCTTGCCTCTAACATGACAGACTGCGGAATCGAACCAGATTCGACAACTCCCGAAAACCTGCCAAAGATTTTTGTGGCGGTCATGGTAATGGTTTTCACACTCTTTCTTTTCCGTATCGGCTCGAAGGATTTTTGGACCGCCGCCGAGGCGCGCACGGCTCTCATCGCACAGTCCATGATAAGCTCAGGCGATTGGGTTGTGCCGCGAATCAATGGCGAACCTTACCTCACCAAGCCCCCTCTCTACCATTGGCTGGTCGCTCTTCTGGGCGCGGGAGGCAGAACAGTGACTGAGCAGGCGGCCGTCCTCCCCGCCGCGCTATCTGCAATTGCATGTATTGGCGCAACGATGTGGCTTGCCGCAAGAATCTTCGGGTCATCGGCGGGTCTATGGTCCGGCGTTGCGCTCGCCACGATGCCGCGTTTTTTCTGGCAAGGGCGCGTTAGCGAAATAGACATGACGCTCACGCTTTCCATCGTCCTGTGCATGCTGGCGTTTCATCACCTGCGCGCCTCGGCGACTTCGCGACAAAAGATATTGTCGACGATTTTCTTTTCTCTGGCGCTTTCGGCGACAGCCATGTTGAAGGGACCACCGGGGATTCTCGTGGCGCTGTTCACGGTTGTCGTCTACGGTGTTCTTAGACGCGAACGCACTATTTGGGGTATAGGCAGGTTTCTGCTTGGCCTCGCCATATTTCTCGCCCTGGTAATACCGTGGCCGGTCGCCGTGATTACACGGCTTCCGTCGGCCCTCGCCTTCTTCTTTCATGAGAGCACGGTTAAGATGTATAGCCCCGAGGCGCACCGCCACTGGATTTTCTATTATGTGCCGCAGATTATCGCCGGAGCGTTTCCGTGGGTATGCTTCCTGCCGGCGGCCCTTTGGTGGCCGCGACTGCGGGACAGAAGGTCGGAAGCGTTTTTGCCGGTGGTATGGGCCGGAGTCGTTCTCGTCTTTTTCACAATGGTGAAAACAAAACAGTCTCATTATGTCATGCCGCTCTACCCGGCGCTTGCGATCCTGGTTGGAGGCGCGCTTTCCTCGCTCACCGAAAGCGGCTCTGAATTCGGCAGAACGCGGCTTGGGCGATACACCATGGTAGTATTCCTGGCGGGGATTGTATCCATATCAATCGCTGTGCCCATTGGGATCGCGGTCAGGTTGTCGGCGTCTCCTGCGCAAATCGCATTGTGCTCGACGGGTGTCATATTTGCGCTTGCATCAGTCATCCTTTACAAGAGAGGCAAGGTAACCGAATCCGTGTGTGTGGGCGCAATGTTCATGTTTGTGTGTTTGCTGTTCGCCATAGTTATCGCCGTGCCGTTGGTGAACAAAGAGATGTCGCCGCGGCCTTTTGCGCACGAGGTGGCAAGGCGCGTGCCGGTCGACGCTTCGCTTGGAATGCTTGATGATGTGCGGCCCCACGTGCTGTATTATGTGGGCAGGGAAGTCAAGCCGGTGAGCGCATCCGCAGTTGAGGGCTTTCTGTCAGCCGGTGGAAGTGGTTCATATCTTGTTATACCCGAGAAGGCTTTTAGTCAGCTTGCGGAAAGGGAACGCCTGGAAGTCGTTGTTTCGTACAAGGATTTCAAGTATCAGAATCATAAGTACTTGTTGATTACCCATAAGAAATAGGCGAATGGGGAAAAAACCAAAAAGAAGAGAGATTGCTTCGCTCGGCTCGCAATGAGGGCTTATTTGAGACTCGTTTCTTTCACAATTAGCCTCGCCGCAGGCAGGGTCGGCTGCTCAGAATGACAACCATTGTTGGAATCTTCAAGAGGGAAAATGGCCGGCAGAGAAAATAAGAAACGCACAGGATTCTTTCGGGCCTCGTTTTATGTCGCGCTCATATTCCTGTACACGTTCGCGTTAGGAGTTCCGTGTCTCATAGTCACGCTTTTCCAGCCGCGCGGAGAAGTGAGTTACTGGTTCATACGCACGTGGGCGCGTCTTCTGCTGTGGACGTGCAGGGTGAGAATCGAGGTCAGGGGGCTCGAGAACGTTCCCCGCGAGGGTACTTTCATCATCATGTCCACCCACAACAGCCATTTTGACATACCAGTCTTAGTGAAAGAGATACCGAGACAATTCAGGATCGTGGCGAAGAAAGTGCTTTTCAAGATTCCGGTTTTCGGATGGATAATGTCGGCCGCCGGGTACGTGAGCGTGGACCGCGGCGACCAGAAGCAAGCTTTCGCGAGTCTTGACAGGGCGGCTGAACGCGTCAGGTCGGGAATGCCTCTTTTGATTTTCCCCGAGGGTACCCGGAGCGTGGACGGCTCGCTTGGCGCATTCAAAAAGGGGGGGTTCGTGCTCGCGACAAAAGCCAGAGTCCCGATTGTTCCCGTTGTGATCGAAGGAACATACCATGTGCTTCCGAAGACAACATGGCGCATATGCCCGGGCGCAGTGAAGGCAACGTTTGCCGAACCCATCGACACTTCAGCTTATTCCTACGAGACAAAAGAACAACTGATGGAGAGGGTTCGCGCAGCGATGCAGAGTGTGACGCCGCGCGAATAAATTCGCACCTGCAAGAGAGAGCATCGCGTCAAAGGTTCTTGCCGCGACAAAGCTTTCAGATGAATGCCTATTCGAGGACACGACACCGCACGGTGTACCTGAATGAGCGCGGCCCGCTGATTCGAGACGCCACCTAATATCGCACGGCTTGGCCAGCGACAAGGCTGGCGAGAAGGCTTGACTCATAGGGTTTAACCTGCTATGATACAATCGTAATTGCATTTTACTCTTTCCGATGTCGCCGAGCCAAAAACCTACACCCCACAATAAGTTGCGCAATCTCGACAACATGGATTCCCGCTTTCGCGGGGATGACAAGATGATCGGGAATAGCAAATACTCAGGGTTCCGGAAATGGCTGGAAAATGTTCCCGAGATTACGGATTGCCATTCCCCGCCTCTACGGGGGGCATGTTTCAGCAAACTGATAGAGACTTAGGGGTCCGGTCATGATAGGAAGATATTCCAGACCAAGAATGACGGCCATCTGGAGCGAGGAACATAAGCTCCGCACATGGCTGAAAGTCGAAATTCTTGCTTGCGAAGCCTGGGCGAAGCTTGGCAAGATTCCGGCTGACGCCCTTGAGACAATCAAGGCAAAAGCCGATTTCTCGGCGGAAAGGGTCGCCGAGATCGAGGAGATTACAAAGCACGACGTCATTGCCTTCCTTACGGCGGTTGGCGAAAAAGTAGGACCGGCGTCGCGTTTCATCCATCTCGGGCTCACCTCTTCCGATATGTTGGACACGGCGCTTGCGGTCAACCTGTGTGAGGCAAGCGACATTGTCATTGAGGACTTGCATCAACTCATGAAGGTTCTCAAGAAGAAGGCGGTGGAGCATAAGACCACGTTGATGATCGGGCGCTCTCACGGTGTTCATGCCGAGCCGATAACTTTCGGCCTCAAAATGGCCCTGTGGCACACAGAGACCAACCGCAACCTCGAAAGGATGAAAAGAGCGCGAGAGTCGGTAAGCTTCGGGAAAGTGTCGGGCGCAGTCGGCACATACGCCAATCTGGACCCGTTTGTCGAACAGTACGTTTGCGCGAGTCTGGGGCTCAGGCCCGCGCCGGTGTCGACACAAATAATCCAGAGGGACCGCCATGCCGAGTTTATGATGACGCTTGCATTAATAGCGAGCTCGCTCGACAAATTCGCCACCGAGATACGCAGCTTGCAGCGCACCGAGATTCTGGAGGCGGAAGAATTTTTCGAGAAGGGGCAGAAGGGCTCCTCCGCGATGCCGCATAAGCGGAATCCTATCCGTTGCGAGCAGATATCGGGGCTGGCGCGGGTGATACGCGCAAATGCGATGGCCGCGCTGGAGAACGTTCCTCTGTGGCACGAGCGCGACATCTCACATTCATCAGTCGAGAGAGTGATAATCCCGGATAGCTGCGTTCTTGTCGACTATATGCTGGCCCGTTTTGCCAATATCATGGAGAAACTGCTCGTATACCCCGAGAACATGCGGAAGAATATGGAGAAAACGAAGGGCATGCTCTTCTCCGAGCGGATACTGCTTGACCTGATCCAGAGGGGGCTCTCGCGGGAAGACGCTTACAAGCTGGTTCAGCGGAATGCGATGAAAGTTTGGGAGGACGGCGCCGATTTCCGGAGCGCTCTGTTGGCGGACAGCGAGATTACTTCGCGCATGACGGAGAGGGAAATCGACTTGTGTTTTGATATGGAGCATCATCTGAGATTTGTCGGCGAGATATTTGAGAGGGCGGGGCTCGAAGATGCCTGAGCGCGATAAAGCAACCACGGACGTCATTACGACAACGAATTTTGACGGACTGAAGCTCCGAAGCCGCGGCAAGGTGCGGGACATTTATGAAGTGGACGGCAAGATACTGCTTGTGGCAACGGACCGCATATCAGCTTTTGACGTCGTGCTTCCGAACGGGATACCCAATAAAGGCAAGGTGCTGACCGGCCTGTCGATGTTCTGGTTCGAGTTCATGAAGCATATCATCGGAAATCATGTGATAACGATGAACGTCGATGAATACCCCGGCGCCGCCAGGTCTTTCAAACACTTATTGCGCGGCAGATCGATGCTGGTCAAAAAGGCGAATCCATATCCGGTCGAGTGTGTTGTTCGCGGTTACCTGGCCGGCTCCGCCGTGAAAGAATACAGGCAGAGCCAGTCCGTTTGCGGAATCAACCTTCCGCCGGGCCTCAAAGAGTCTCAGAAACTGCCCGGACCGATATTCACGCCGGCTACAAAGGCAGATACGGGGCATGACCTGAACATAACGCACGAGGAGATGGCCGGAATACTGGGCAAAGAAAAGGCCGGGCTGCTACTGGAAAAGAGCCTGGCCATATTCAATGCGGCGAGCGAATACGCTTTCTCGCGAGGTCTCATACTTTCCGACACCAAGTTCGAGTTCGGCGAATACGACGGTGAGACGATACTGATCGACGAACTGCTGACGCCGGATTCATCTCGTTACTGGCTGGCGGAGACATATGAGATCGGCAAACCGCAAACCAATTTCGACAAGCAGGAGGTCCGGGACTACCTCGATGCGTTGGATTGGGACAAAACCCCTCCTGCGCCCGAGTTGCCGTCTGATATAGTCGCGCGGACGGAGGAAAAGTATAGGAAAGCCTACAGGCTTTTGACGGGGAAGGATATTTGATTCCGGAACAGCGTCATCCTGAACAAAATGAATGATATGTTTTCGGAGATTCTTCGCTTCGCTCAGAATGACAGAGGGTGGCTCAGTATGAAGTATAGGGTGGCTCAGTATGAAGTATGAGGAGCAAGAATATTCATGATTAGTCGAGGTCTAGAAGGCGATCGTGTCGATTCTGCGACCTGTGAAGCCGATTTCATGAAACACGAGTGCGGCGTTTTTGGAGTTTTCGGACATCCGGAAGCCGCCAAGATCACGTATCTCGGCTTGTATGCGCTGCAGCATCGAGGACAGGAGAGCGCCGGGATCATATCCTGCCACGAGGGTCGTCTGCATGGCCATCGCGAGATGGGGCTGGTATATGATGTTTTCAAGAAGGACGTGTTGGACAATCTCGCCGGTGACATGGCAATCGGGCACGTTCGCTATTCCACCACCGGTTCCAGCCTTTTGAAGAATGCCCAACCGCTTCTCGTGGACTATGCGCGCGGCGCGCTGGCCATTGCGCATAACGGCAATCTGATAAACGCTCGAGTGCTCCGTTCCGACCTTGAGAGCCGCGGCTCGATTTTTCAGTCAACGAGCGACAGCGAAGTCATTGTTCACTTGATAGCGCGCTCGAAGAAAGAGAAAATCGAATCGACTTTGATTGACGCGCTGCGGCAGGTAAAAGGCGCGTACTCGCTGCTCGTGATGGATAACGAGAACCTTTTGGCCGTGAGAGACCCTTGCGGTTTCAGGCCGCTCTGCGTGGGGATGCTCAAAGGGGCGTTCATCGTCGCATCCGAAAGCTGCGCTTTTGATATTGTGGACGCGAAATATATCCGCGAGCTCGAGCCGGGCGAGTTGCTTTTAATAAATCGTTCCGGCATGCACTCACTCCAGACGGGGAGCGCAAAAGCGGCCGGCAACGGTGTGTGCATCTTCGAGCTCATCTATTTCGCCCGCCCCGACAGCCACGTTTTCGGCCGAGACGTTGACCGCGTCAGGCATAACCTCGGCGCAATCCTTCATGGTGAAGCGCCGGTTGAGGCCGACCTCGTGATTCCCGTTCCCGACTCATCAAACGCGGCTGCGCTCGGCTACTCGCACGAATCGGGCATACCCTTCGAGATGGGCCTCATCCGGAACCACTATATCGGCCGGACCTTCATCGAGCCGTCGCAAACGATACGCGACTTCGGCGCAAAGATAAAATACAACCCCGTCAAGACGGCCTTGAAGGGCAAACGGGTGGTTGTCGTCGATGATTCGATTGTGCGCGGAACCACGAGCCGGAAGATAGTAAAGATGATAAGGAACGCCGGGGCGAGAGAAATCCATATGCGCATAAGCTCGCCTCCAATAGCGTATCCGTGCTTTTATGGTATTGACACGCCGACCCGCAAGGAACTCATAGCATCGACACACACACTTGAAGAAATCCGGAAATATCTCAGGGTGGATACACTTCATTATCTCAGCCAGGAAGGCCTTGTGAGGTCGGCCGGCGGGAACCCCGACGAGTTCTGTCTTGCATGTTTCTCAGGCAAATATCCCATCAGCCTCGCGGTCGATTTCGACAAATTCTATCATGACCGCAAGCAAAGCGCCACCACGCTCAAGGTATAAGATGCAAGAGAGCCCTTTCACATATAAGCAGGCGGGAGTGGACATCGACGCTGCCAGCTCACTGAAACGCAGAATTGTTCCCCTCGTGCGCTCGACCTTTTCGTCCAATGTTCTCCAGGACATAGGCCTTTTCGGAGGTCTTTTCAAGTTTGACTCCTCCCGGTTTCAGGAACCCGTTCTTGTCGCGAGCGTTGACGGCGTAGGAACAAAGCTCAAGATTGCGTTCGCGACCGGACGCCATAATACCGTCGGCATAGACCTCGTATCCCATTGTGTCAATGACATTCTCATGCAAGGAGCGGAGCCGCTCTTTTTCCTCGATTACCTTGCGATGGGAAGACTTGACGTTGCGGTCGCCGAACAAGTTGTGGCGGGTCTGGCGGAAGGCTGCCGTAAGGCTGGTTGCTCGCTCATTGGAGGCGAGACGGCGGAAATGCCGGATTTCTACGAGCCGGGCGAATATGACCTTGCAGGCACGATAATCGGGGTTGTGGATAAGCACAAGGTTATTGACGGCTCGCATATTTCAGAAGGCGACTCGATAATCGCCCTGAAATCTTCGGGCTTGCACACGAATGGCTATTCTCTTGCGCGCAAACTATTGCTTGGACCGGGAAGATACGAACTCGAGCAACACCTTGACGGACTGGGAAGGACGCTGGCTGATGAACTGCTCTCGCCGCATAAGTGCTACAGAGAACCGATGCGAAAGCTCATGGATACTACCGAGGTACGCGGGATGGCGCATGTCACCGGCGGAGGATTGACGGATAACATCCCGCGCATCCTGCCAAAGACTCTCGATGCCGAAATCCATCTCAACACGTGGCGACCACTTCCGGTCTTCCAGTTGATACAGCGCGCCGGCGACATCGAGCAAGCCGAGATGCTGAGGACATTCAATATGGGCGTGGGGATGGTGTTGATTGTTTCCCCGCCCGATGAAGCGAGCGCAATTAAGGCGCTGAGAAGCGCCGATGAAGAGCCCTGGCTGATAGGACGCATTTCCAAGGGGAACGGCGTCGTGAGATACGTTTGAAAAATAGTGACAACCCGCGATGCCGGGCGTCGCATGCCGCCCCCACTCGGATGGAACGGCATCAAGACAGACTTGGATAATAGATGTGCGCATTGCGAACTTATAGGATAGAAGTAGGTCTCCGACCCGAGTTTCTTGACGCGGCGGGTGACTCTGTCAAAAAGAACATCGTTGAAGACCTTTTTATTCCTCTCGACAGTGTCAGAATAATACGGGTCTATTCCATTCTCACCGATCTTCCTCGCAAAGACGTGGAGAAACTTCGACGCGCTCTTTTCACCGATCCGATCATCGAAATTTCGACGCTGGACAAGCCGCTTGCCGATGATTTCTCGTGGATAATCGAAGTCGGCTACAAGCCAGGCGTGACCGATAACGTAGGCCGGACATCGCGCGAGGCCATTGTTGATATTTTCGGCGATGAAGCGCGCGAGTGCGCGGTTTTCACTTCCAAACAGTACATAATCAAGGGCAAGATTGATCGACGGCAAGCCGAAGCCATTGCCGGCGGTCTTCTGGCAAACGACTTGATCGAGCAGTGGCGCGCAGTGGACTGCAATGAGTTCAAGAAAGACCGGGGAATATCGCTTCCTCTGCCGATCGCGGGAAAACAGGGGCGAGTCATCGTCAGGACATTTGATCTGGACGTTTCCGACGGCGAGCTTGTGCGGATCAGCAAAGAGGGAATCCTCTCGCTGAGCCTCGAAGAGATGCGCGAGATCCGCGAGCATTTTCACAATGAGACCGTTGGGCGCTCGCGCTCCCGTATCGGGCTTGCAGACAAACCCACGGACGTGGAGCTTGAGTGTCTTGCACAGACGTGGTCCGAACACTGCAAGCACAAGATATTTAACGCATCCATAGAATATGAGGATGAAGACGGCCGTGTCGAGCGCATAGAGAGCCTGTTCAGGACGTATATTAAAAAGGCGACCGATGAGATATCCGGGCGTGTGCCGTGGCTGGTGTCGGTCTTCCATGACAATGCGGGCGTCATCAGGTTCAACGACAGATGGAACCTCGTAATGAAGGTGGAGACTCATAACAGCCCGTCGGCGCTCGACCCATATGGCGGCGCGATAACGGGCATTGTAGGAGTCAACCGCGACCCCTTTGGAACGGGCAAGGGGTGTCGTCTCATATTCAACGTGGACACATTCTGCTTTGCGGCTCCCAATTACTCGAAGCCGCTTCCGCCCCGCCTGCTGCATCCCAAACGAGTTTTCAAAGGAGTGCATCGAGGCGTGAAGGACGGCGCCAATCAGAGCGGCATTCCGGACATCAACGGCAGCATCGTTTTCGACGAGCGCTACCTTGGCAAGCCTCTGGTGTTCTGCGGAACCGGCGGAATAATGCCGACTGAAATCCTTGGCGAGCCGGCGCACATCAAGAAGGCCAACCCGGGCGATTTCATTGTTATGACGGGCGGCAGAATCGGGAAAGACGGCATTCATGGGGCGACGTTCTCTTCAGAGGAACTTCACGGCGAGTCGCCCACGTCGGCCGTGCAGATAGGCGACGCAATAACCCAGAAAAAGATGACTGATTTTCTGCTTGAGGCCCGCGATCTGGGGTTATACAGAGCTATTACCGACAACGGAGCGGGAGGTCTTTCTTCCTCGGTTGGGGAAATGGCTCGGATGTCAAACGGATGTCAGTTGAGGCTCGACAAGGCGCCCCTCAAGTATCCGGGTCTTCAGCCGTGGGAAATACTTCTGTCAGAGGCGCAAGAGCGAATGACCCTTGCCGTCGACCCGAAGAAGCTCGAGCGGTTCCTGCACCTGGCCGAGAGACGAGGGGTCGAAGCGACCGTGCTCGGGAACTTCACCGACAGCGGTAATTTCCAAGCGCTTTACAATGATAAGACCGTCGCCTATATAGACATGGAATTCCTGCACGAAGGCGTCCCTGAGATGAGACTGCGCGCCGCATGGGAGCCGCCAAAACATGAGGAACCCGATATTCCGGAGCCTGACGATTACAATGTGATGCTTGAAACGATGCTTGCGCGGCTGAACGTTTGCAGCAAAGAGTCGTTGGTGCGACAATACGACCACGAAGTCCAGGGCATGAGCGCGCTCAAACCATTTGTCGGCGCCATGAATGACGGTCCGGGTGACGCGGCCGTTCTGAAACCGCTGCCTGATTCCTACGAAGGTATCGTCATTTCGAGTGGCATATGCCCCCGATACAGCGACATAGACACGTATCATATGACCGCGTGCGCCATCGATGAAGCTACACGAAACGCCGTATGCGTAGGCGGTCGGCTCGGCTCGCTCGCCGGACTGGATAACTTCTGCTGGCCCGACCCTGTGCAATCCGACAAGACGCCTGACGGTCAGTACAAGCTTGCGCAACTGGTCCGCTCGAACATGGCGCTCTATGACTATTGCACGGCATATGACCTGCCTTGCATTTCCGGCAAGGATAGCATGAAGAACGACTACATGATAGGCGGGGTCAAGATATCCGTGCCGCCGACGCTGCTTTTCTCCGTGCTCGGACGTATGGATGACGTGCGCAAGGCGGTCTCCATGGATGCCAAAAAGCCCGGCCACTTTGTTTACGTGGTCGGCCTCACAAGAAACGAACTAGGTGGGAGCGAGTATTTCGCGCATCATGGTTTCATCGGAAACAATGTCCCGAAAGTCGACGCGAGCCTCGCGAAGAAGACTTATGTGGCGCTCGCCGAAGCAATCGACCAAAGGTTCGTCGCGTCATGTCACGACTGTTCCGACGGAGGGTTGGGCGTGGCTCTGGCGGAGACGGCGTTTGCAGGCGGTCTCGGCATCGACGCCGATATTTCGCTGATTACAATGGACGGCGCTTTGCGCGCCGATCTTTTGCTCTTCTCTGAGTCTCAGAGCCGGTTTGTTGTTACGGTAGCAGGCCGAAAGAGAAAAGAATTTGAAAGCGTAATGGGGAACGTGCCATGCGCCAGAATCGGTAAGGTGACAGAAGCGCCTGTGTTGAAGTTATCAGCAGGCAGCAAGAGCCCCATAGTTTCCGCCGATGTATTCAAACTGAAACAAGCGTGGCAGAGGCCATTAAATTGGTAAGAGAGTGCGGTTTGGTAAATCCCCCCTGCCCCCCCTTTGCAAAGGGGGGAAACGTAACTTTCCGATCTCCGCAAAGGGAGACGTTGTTTCCCTTTGTAAAGGGGGGACAGGGAAACTGATCCGTGAGTGGCGAATCGGCGTTGGATTCCGTAGGCGCCAACTTATTCGCATAATGTTTGGGGGCTCTTTCCGCATCGCGCCTGCGAATAAATTTGCGCCTACAGAATTATGGGGCAGTCTTCAGGGGGATTTGCTCATCGAGATCATGCTTCACAAGCTTGCGCAGGAAAACGCAATCGCTGATCTATATTACTTATGAAACCGCGTGTTTTGGTATTGACCGGATACGGCATCAACTGCGACTACGAGACCCAGTATGCCTTCAATATGCCTCGCGTCGGCGGCAGGGCTGAGAGGGTTCATGTCAATGACCTAATTGACGGCACGGCCGTCGGCAAATCGCTGGGTGATTACGACATACTGGCGATTCCGGGCGGTTTTGCGCATGGTGACGACATAGCCGCGGGAAAAGTGCTTGCCAACAAACTTCTCAATCATCTAGGCGAGCAGTTGTTGCGCTTCATCAAAGACGGCAAACTGATAATCGGAATATGCAACGGTTTCCAGGTTTTGGTGAAAATGGGCTTGCTTCCCGCCGTCGGCGGACGTTACGACGAACAGCAAGTCACGCTCACCTACAACGATTCCAACAAGTTTGAAGACCGCTGGGTGTACCTCTCAGCCAATCCGGAATCCCGTTGCATTTTTACAAGAGGTCTTGATAGAATATATCTGCCTGTCCGACACGGAGAGGGAAAACTTGTCGCAAGGGACCCAGAGACGCTGAGGGAATTGCATGCGCGCGGTCACGTGGCGCTTCAATATGTGGATGAAGAGGGAAACCTGAGCGGTTATCCGGGTAATCCGAATGGGTCGCAGGACAATATCGCCGGGCTGTGCGATCCCACAGGAAGAATATTTGGACTAATGCCGCATCCTGAAGTCTACGTGTACCCCACCAACCACCCACGCTGGACCCGCGAGAAAGTCCCGGCGGAAGGGATGGGCGTCGCAGTGTTCCGCAATGCGGTCAGGTTTATAAGAGAGAGTCTATAATCTGCGAGAGTGAGGGCAGACAGGAGTGGTTGCACATACAGAAGGACATCCTGCCGCAATGAGGAGAGACCATGCCCAATGAAATACAGCGCGCTCTTATAAGCGTTTCCAACAAGACGGGCGTAGTTGAGCTTGCCCGTTTCCTTTCGGATACGGGTGTTGAGATTCTGTCGACGGGCGGCACACAGAAGGCGCTCGACGAGGCAGGCATCTCGGTCCGGTCTGTTTCGGACTATACCGGCTTCCCTGAGATGATGGATGGACGCGTGAAAACCCTGCACCCTAAGATTCACGCCGGGCTTCTCGCAATCAGAGACAATCTCGAACATATGCAGCAGGTGGACCGGCACGGGATTGAACTCATCGACATGGTCGTTGTGAATTTATATCCATTCCGCGAGACCGTGAGCAAGCCCGGCATAAAACTCGAAGACGCGATTGAACAGATCGACATCGGTGGGCCTGCCATGTTACGGGCGGCAGCCAAGAACTACAGGGACGTAGTCGTCGTCGTCAACCCGACTCGCTATCCGCAGATTATCGAGGAGATAAAGAAGGGCGACGGATGCGTCTCGGACCGAATGAAGTTCGAGCTTGCATGCGAAGTGTTCGAGCATACAGCCACGTATGACCGCGCAATAGCGGACTATCTTGTTACAAAACAAACGAGCGACACTCAGAAGAATACGGGAATGCGCCATCTCGAGCGCTAAGGCATCCCGGGCAGCACGAATAAAAAGGGGAGCAAGGTTATGAAGTTACTTGTGGTCGGCGGAGGAGGACGCGAACACACTCTCACCTGGAAAATAAGCCGGAGTCCCCTTGTTGAGAAGATATTCTGCGCTCCTGGCAATGCCGGCATAGCCGAACACGCCGAATGTGTCAGCGTAGACACATCGGACATTTGCGGGCTCGTTGAGTTTGCGGAAAAGGAGAAGATCGATCTCACGCTGGTCGGTCCCGAGGCGCCACTCGTCGAGGGCATCGTGGACAGATTCAATGATCGCGGCCTAAAGATATTCGGCCCCGGCGCCGACGCCGCCATGCTCGAGGGCAGCAAAGGCTTTGCGAAGAAGCTGATGGCAAAGTTCAATATCCCCACGGGAACGTTTCAGATATTCAGCGACGCAGACGAGGCAATCGAGTTTATTCGCGACATGGGCGCCCCTATCGTCGTCAAGGCCGACGGTCTGGCGTCCGGCAAAGGTGTGACCGTCGCTTTCGATGAGGAGTCGGCCATCACTGCCGTCAAAAGGTGTATTTGCCAGGGCGCGTTCGGGCGAGCCGGCCACCGCGTCGTTCTGGAAGAATATCTGGACGGTGAGGAGGTATCCATCCTCGCATTCACTGACGGGAAAAACATATTAATGATGCCTTCGTCCCAGGACCATAAGGCGATTCATGACGGGGACAAGGGCCCCAACACCGGCGGAATGGGCGCATACTCGCCCGCACCGGTTCTCACTGATGATCTTCGGGAGAGAATCGAGAAGCAAATCGTCCGGCCCACCATTGACGGACTCAGGAAAGAGAATTGTGAATACAGAGGCGTGTTGTATTGCGGGATTATGATAACTGATTCCGGTCCTAAAGTGTTGGAGTTCAACGTGCGCTTCGGCGACCCGGAGACTCAGGTTGTGGTCCCCCGCTTGAAGAGCGATATCGTGCCGATTCTGCTCGCGTGTCTTAACGGCGAATTGGGCAAGGTAGAAGCTGAATGGACGGATGAGGCCGCTGTCTGCGTCGTGCTGGCTTCAAAAGGCTACCCGGGAAAATACGAAAAAGGAAAACCCATCAGCGGGCTGGAAGAAGCCTCGAAGGTTCCGGGTGCGCTTGTATTTCACGCGGGCACCTCCATAAAGAACAGAAAGATCGTGACCGACGGAGGCCGGGTGCTCGGCGCCACGGCGCTTGCGAAAGATATTCCATCGGCGATACAGCGCGCATATGAATGCGCGAATGCAATCCAGTTCTCGAACAAATATTGCAGGACCGATATAGGCAAGAAGGCGCTTGCTCGCCTTGGAAAGCGCAATTGATGCCGAAGGGCGAAAAAAAATCTGCTGCCGTCTGGATATTCATGGGAAGCGAGAGCGATCATGCAATAATGAGTGAGTCCGCTGCGGTTCTCGATGAGTTCGGGGTTAGCTATGATCTGAAGCTTTCCTCGGCGCACAGATCGCCCAAGCGAACGATCTCGCTGGCAGAGAAATCTTTACGCAATGGCGCCAAAGTGATAATTGCCGGAGCAGGCGCAGCAGCCCATCTTGCCGGCGTTATCGCTGCGCATACGACGCTGCCCGTCATAGGCGTGCCAGTGGATTCGTCACCCCTGAAAGGGCTGGACGCACTGTTGTCCACGCTGCAGATGCCCGCAGGCGTGCCGGTGGCAACCATGGCCGTCGGCAAAGCGGGCGCCCGGAACGCCGGCATATTGGCGATTCAGATATTGGCGCTGAACGATTCGCGCCTGCGCGCCAAACTGGGCCGTTACAAGAAGAGACTGGCAAGAACCGTCGAGGAGAAAGAGAAAGCTCTGAAGCAGTCTCAGGGAAAGCGATGACTGTGGTCGGCAACAACATCATGGAAGCATTAGGCGAATAGAGATTTTCCGCTTCGCTCAGAATGATGGTGTCTGGGGAGACTGATGCAATGCTTTTGAGGAGACCGAGGCCATGCTCAAGAACGCCATAAAGAAGCTCACTGAACGTGAGAACCTCTCTTCTGAGCAGGCTGCCGCCGCCATGAACGAGATCATGAGCGGCGGCGCCACACCGGCCCAGATAGCCGCGTTTCTGATAGCTCTTCGTATGAAAGGCGAGACCGTAGAAGAGATTACCGGCTGCGCGCGGGTGATGCGCGAAAAAGTGACCCGGCTGAATCCGAAGCGGCGCCCTCTGGTCGACACATGCGGGACGGGTGGGGATGGAGCAAATACTTTCAATATCTCGACTACTTCCGCTTTTGTAGTAGCCGGAGCGGGCGTCGCAGTGGCAAAACATGGAAACCGGGGGGTTTCGAGCAAATGTGGAAGCGCAGACGTATTGCAGGAACTCGGTGTCCACATCGAGGCCGAACCATCGGCAGTGGAACGCTGCATAGACGAGGTGGGACTCGGATTCATGTTCGCCCCCCTGTATCATGGAGCAATGAAATTTGCCATTGGCCCGCGCCGGGAGATAGGCGTGAGGACAATATTCAATATACTCGGCCCACTCGCGAATCCGGCCTTCGCCGAATCGCAGGTTATCGGAGTGTATGACCGGCGTCTTGTCGAGCCGATTGCGCACGTCCTGAAGAGCCTGGGCGCCCGTCATGGGTTTGTCGTCTGCGGCGGCGACGGCCTCGATGAAGTCACGACGACCTGCGCGACCACTATCGCGGAGATGAAGGATGCGAAGGTGAAGGTGTACGAGTTTGATCCTGCCGAGGTGGGCATCCCTCGATCAAAGCCGGAGGATTTGTCAGGCGCGGATCCGACGACCAATGCAGGAATCGCGAGGTCGATACTCGAGGGACAAAAGGGTCCGCGGCGCGACATCGTGATCCTGAATGCCGCCTTTGCCCTCGTTGCCGCCGACAGGGTAAGAGACATTCCTGAAGGAATCAAGGCGGCCTCACACTCGATAGATTCAAAGGCGGCCCTTGAGAAGATGGAGCGCCTCCGAGAGGTTTCGTCAAGTTGATACTCGATGATATAATCGAGCATAAATTGTACGAAGTCAAAGAAGCTAAGAGGCGTATCCCTTTGGCTGCCCTCCATGCGCGCGTGGAAACCCGCGACCGAGGCCGATTCGGCTCAGCCATCAGCAAAGCAAATCGCACCTGTCTAATCGCCGAAATAAAGAAGGCTTCGCCTTCCCGCGGAGTGCTTCGGCGGGACTTCCGTCCGGCCGAAATCGCCCGAACATATGCGGAGGGTGGGGCATCCGCGATTTCAGTCCTGACCGACGCCAGATTCTTCCACGGTGATGCGGCGCATCTGGCGGAGGCGAAGAAAGCTTCGCGGCTGCCTGCGCTGAGGAAAGATTTCATTATAGACGAGTACCAGGTTTGGGAAAGCGCCGCAATCGGGGCGGACGCAGTGCTGCTGATCGTAGCGGCTCTTTCAAGCGAGCAGTTGCGCGACTATCTGCATCTGAGCGCCGACGTCGGCCTGGACGCCCTGGTTGAGGTCCACGACAGGACTCAACTAGACTTGGCGATCGAAGCCGGCGCCGCCATAGTCGGCATAAACAATCGAGACCTCCAAACCTTTGAAGTAAACCTGGATGTCACGCTTCAGCTTGCGTCCCTGGCGCCGGCCGATCGGATAATAGTAAGTGAAAGCGGAATCCGTACGCGCGATGACGTGCTCAAAGTGGCACAAGCGGGCGTCAATGCCATCCTGGTGGGCGAAGCCTTGATGACCAGCGGCGACGTTTCCGGAAAAATTCATGAATTGATAGGAATGGGCTGATTGTTCCGGAATAGCTGCGGTGGATAATCTACGGGGCCGGTTCGCGAACCGCCCCCACAAAAGAAATCATTGCAGGAATTCAAGAAATAGAATAAGAGTAGTGGAGATGATCAGAGTCAAGATTTGCGGAATCACTAATGCTGAAGACGCTTTGTGGGCCGTGCAGCAAGGCGCAGACGCAATCGGGTTCGTCTTCGCGCCGAGCCCGAGGCAGATCGACAATAATCGCGCCAAGGGAATCCGCGACCAACTGCCGCCCTTTGTTTCAGTCGTAGGCGTCTTTGTGAATCCGGACCCACACAGCGCCCGGGAAACATTCGAGCACGTGGGACTTGACTTCGTGCAACTTTATGGAAACGGCGAAAGGCGCTTCCTGCGCGAATCTGCTTTGAGACCCAAGAGTCTCATTCATGCGATTTCCGTTGGGTCCGCAGCCGATCTCTCCCTGATAGAAAAGTCTTCGGGGGGGATCATACTTCTGGACACGAAAGTTGCGGGCAAGACGGGCGGAACGGGCAAGACATTCGATTGGAACATTGCCGCAAAGGCGAGAGCATACGGCAAGCCGATTATACTCTCCGGCGGACTCGATGCGAACAACGTGGAGCGCGCGATACGGATTGCGTTGCCGCAAGCGGTTGACGTTTCGAGCGGCGTCGAGTCAGCGCCGGGCAAGAAAGACCCTGATAAGGTACGGGATTTCATTCGGAGGGCAAAGGGATATGTTGCCTGACGGCGGAGGCCACTTTGGACAATACGGGGGCAAGTACGTGCCGGAAACACTGATGACCCCGCTGCGCGAGTTGGAAGACGCTTATTTGAGATATAAGGAAGACCCTGATTTCCGTCGTGAGCTCGACTATTATCTTGTACAGTATGCCGGTCGCCCCACTCCCCTCTTCTTCGCCGAACGCTTGACAAAGCATCTTGGCGGCGCAAAGGTATATCTGAAACGCGAAGACCTTTGCCATACCGGCGCGCACAAAATCAACAACACGATAGGGCAAGCCTTGCTCGCTCGGAGAATGGGCAAGACTCGCATAATCGCCGAGACCGGCGCGGGCCAGCACGGAGTAGCAACAGCAACAGTCGCCGCCCTCTTCGGTCTCGAGTGCGAGATTTACATGGGCGAAGAGGATATGCGGCGGCAGGCTCTGAATGTCTTCCGGATGCGGCTCTTAGGATCGAAAGTTACGCCTGTGAACTCAGGCAGCATGACGCTGAAGGACGCGATCAACGAAGCCATGCGCGACTGGGTGACGAACGTGCGCACCACTCATTACATACTCGGTTCCGTCCTTGGCGCCCATCCATATCCTATGATGGTGCGTGATTTTCAGAAAGTAATCGGCGTCGAGGCACGAAGGCAAATTCTGGAAAAAGAAGGCGCACTGCCCTCGCTGCTCATCGCATGCGTCGGCGGCGGAAGCAACTCCATCGGCCTGTTCTACGAATTCCTCAATGATAAAGAAGTCGCGATGATCGGAGTGGAGGCAGGAGGACTTGGAATCGATACAGGAAAGCACGCAGCTCGATTTGCCTCAGGCGAACTGGGCGTTCTGCAGGGATGCATGAGCTTCGTACTTCAGACCAGTGACGGCCAGATAGAGCTCACTCACTCGGTTTCGGCCGGGCTGGACTACGCGAGTGTCGGCCCGGAACACAGTCGTCTGCGCGACGCAGGGCGCGTCAAGTACACAAACGCCACCGATGAGGAAGCGCTTGAGGCTTTTCAACTCTTAAGCAGGCATGAGGGAATAATACCGGCCCTCGAGAGCGCCCATGCGGTCGCGCATGCCGTCAAAGCGGCTCCTGCGATGAAACGGTCAGAACTCGTCATTGTCAATCTGTCCGGACGCGGTGACAAAGACGTTCAGGTGGTTTCCGAGATACTGTCGAAAAAGGCAGAATAATGGCGAACCGAGTTATCGAGAAATTCAAAGCTTTGGAGAGGTCGAAGCAGAAGGGATTCATCGCGTACATCGCGGCGGGTGATCCTGATTTCGAGGTTACCCGCAACCTCGTGATCGAGTTTGACCGCATCGGAGTGGACATAGTGGAACTCGGCGTGCCGTTTTCCGACCCGCTGGCCGACGGTGTAGTTAATCAACGCGCGGCGGAACGCGCTCTCAAAAGAGGCGCGACTCTCCGGAAAGTGCTGGCCACGGTCAGGAAAATAAGAGAGGTTTCCGAGATTCCGATAATCCTCTTCACTTACTTCAACCCCCTTCATCATATGGGAGTCGAGCAGTTCGTGGCCGAAGCCCATGACTGCGGAGTGGACGGCGCCCTTGTGCTGGATTTGCCTCCCGAGGAGTCAGGTGAGTACAAACCGTTGATGGACATGAAAGGACTCTGCACAGTCTATCTGTTGGCGCCTACGAGCACGGACGAGCGGATCGATCTCATTTCGCGCCATAGCACCGGATTCATCTATTATGTGTCGCGTGAGGGTGTGACCGGCTTCCAGGAACGATTGGCGGGCGGGGTCGTTTCGATGGTGGCCAAAATAAGGACTCGTTCAGGCAGTCCCGTTGCAGTCGGCTTTGGAATATCCACCCCGCAGTTGGCCTCAGAGGCGGCCGCATACGCCGACGCGGTGGTAGTGGGTTCGGCCATCGTCAAGAAGATCGAGGAGTGCGGGGATTCGCCGGAAATCGTTCAGAAGGTTTCTCCTTTCGTCGCTGCCCTCGTGAAAGCAGTGAAGGGACGCAAATGAAATCAGATGAGAGGACGGTCCGGCTCGCGCTCGATGCCGCGGCTGCCGCCGGCGCAACCGCTGTGGAAGCTTTCTTTGGACGAGCCGGCTCGACGACGGTGGAAGTGAGCGCCGGCAGCGTCGAGGCGGTAAAGGTCCGCGACAGTTCCGGAATCGGCATTCGTGTCCTGGCCGGAACACGACTCGGGTTCGCACACACGTCTGATCTGAACGATGCCGGAATCCGTCGAGCAGCACAGGATGCCGTGGCAAACGCGGAATCCAGCTTCCCGGACGCATATAACCGACTTCCGTCTCCTGTGGATGCGTATACAAAAACGGAATGGTTCGACGCTGAGTTGGCGGCCCTGGGATTGGACGCAAGAATCGAGCGCGCGATGCGGATGGAGTCATGCGCGCGCGAGCATGATGAGAGAATCAAGAAAGTGCGCCAGTCGTCGATTTCGGACGTGACGTTCGAGGCGTGGCTCGCCAACAGCAACGGCATCTTGCTCTGTCACAGGGGGACTTCGTGCTCCGCGAGTTTACTCGCGGTCGCCGAGACGGGCGGAGAAGCCCAGATGGGGTGGGATTTCGCCCATGCATTCTCATTTCACGATCTGCAGGTCGAGCAAGTGGGGATGATGGCTGCCCAGCGCGCAATTGATCTGCTTGGCGCCAGGCAGATTGACAGCACGTCCGTTCCGGTGATTCTCGATTCTCCAGTCGCCTCGGAGTTTCTCGCTGCAATCGGGCACGCGCTAATGGCCGACCAGATTCAAAAACGCAAATCTCTCTTTGCGGGCAAGGCCAGCCAGAAAGTGGCGAGTGAACACGTGACGATGATCGATGACGGCGCATTCGAAAAAGGTATCTCGCCGGCGCCGGCGGACGGCGAAGGTGTTCCGTCCCAAAGAACGACGCTGATTGAATCAGGGACGCTCAGAAGGTTTCTTCATAACACGTACACTTCCGGCAAGGACGGCGTCGAATCCACGGGCAACGGAATACGCTCCTCTTACGCCTCCATCCCGGAAGTCGGAGCGTCAAATTTCTATCTCAGGCCGGGAACCGTCACAAGAGAGGACCTGATTGCCGGCTGCTCGCGCGCATATCTTGTTACGGACGCGATGGGAATGCACACCGTCGACATGGTTTCAGGCGATTTTTCCGTCGGCGCAAGCGGACTATGGATCGAAAGCGGCAAGGTCAAGTTTCCTGTCAGAGAGACGACGATTGCTGGCAATATAAAGGATATCCTCGCCAATATTGAAACAGTGGCCGATGACCTGAAGTTCTACGGCCGATACGGTTCTCCGACGATTCTGGTCGGCAACGTCGTGGTCAGCGGGAAGTAATCTGTTCCTGCCACATGGGACTCTAAGAAGCGATGGGAGGCCGTCCCGCAATTGGCGAACCGGCTCAGATCTATGCAGGCGCAAATTTGTTCGCATAATGTTTTCGCGCTCTTTTTGCATTGCGCCTGCGAATAGATTCGCACCTGCAGAATTGCGAGACGGACTCGTAGCCCCTCTTGTTTCGGGAAGAACGCTTTCATTTATGATCAAAAGTCGGAGAGAAGCAGGAGTCATCTGTTCGGTAGTAGTGGTCCTCCTGGCGTTTTCCAATATCCCCCTTCTTTACGGATACATCCATAAGACGCCCGGCCTGAGATTCATGGGCATATTCGCGGGCGTACGAGACGCGAACGTGTATTTCATGATGATGATTCAGGGGATCGGCGCATCGCCAATAATCGAGAATTATTTTAGGCCCGGCGAGCCGAACACTATCTATCACGGCCTTTTCTGGTTTTTCTTGGGAAAGCTGGCCTGTTGGTTCCACGCGCCGAACCTGGCCATGTACCACGCTTGCAGGATCGCCGCAACGATCACGTTTGTCCCGTTGTTCTACTGGGGAACGGCCCGCTTCCTCAGTTCAGCCGCTGAGCGTCTGACCGCACTCGTCGTGGTTTGCTTTGGGGCCGGAGCCGGATGGCTGTTAATGATACTGCGTCATCAGCAGTATAACCTTCCTTTCTTGCCGGCGGACGTGTGGACTCCTGAAGCGAGCGCTTTCTATTCACTCATGGCATTCCCGCACACCGCCATTTCGCTTAATTTGATCTTGCTGTGCATGGTGCTCGCATGGGACGCCATAGACTCAGAGAGGGCGAAGCCCGCCTGGGCCGCTGGTTTGTGCGGACTAATCCTCGGTTTCATCAATGCGTTCCAACTGCTCGTTGTATGTTTCGGTCTAATGATATTCCTGCCCGCATCGACCCTGCTAAGATATGACAAAGCTTCCTTCCGACCCGGAATCATTTTCGGTTCGCTCGCGGTCTGGCCGCTTGGGTACTATACATTCATCTTGATTGCCAGGCCTGGAGCGCTTCCGGGCGCCGTGGTAAGGTCACCGACCCCTCTCGCCTATTTGGTCGGTTTTGGCCCAGTGATCCTATTGGGTTTGGTTCGCATTGTTTTCCTCCTGCGGTCCCGCAACCTTCCGAGGAGTGACCTTTTCTTGTTCTGCTGGATCATTGCGAGTTCAATTCTCATGTACTCGTATCCTGTTCTCACCCAGGAAGCGAGGGCGGTGCTTGGGATACAACTTCCACTTGGAATACTGGCAGTTCGATCCCTATTCCTTGATATTCTTCCCGCCTTCAGGTTGGATTTGCGCGGACAAAGACCTGGGCCGCGAAGGAAGATGGCCGCCGTCATCGTCTCTGCTTTTGTTATCTTTGCTCTTCCCAGCAGCTTTTACAATGTATTTGACCGGGTGGCGCGTTTGAAGAATTATCCGGAATCATTTTCATTGACGAACGATGAGTATGAGGCCCTTGAATATCTGAGGGGTGTTCGCGGGAACGATATCGTGATTTCGGGGGAATGGGTGGGAATTTACGTTCCCCGCGTCGCGCGCAAGCGGGTGTGGGTGGGTCAATATGATTATCCGTCATATAAGGAACGGATAGAGTTCATCAAGAAGTTCTTCGGGGGTTCGATCCCGGATATCCAGCATTACGAGATGCTCAGGGATCGCAATATCCGATTTGTTTTCTATGGAAGCGATGAGAGGAGACTTGGCGGGTCCGAGTTGGGAAAAGCGCCCTATTTGGTCCGGCTCTTCAAGAAAGGGATTGTCGAAATCTACGAGGCGCCCATTTTGAACAGTCAAGGGCCTTCCGTTGAATCGCTGGAAAGCAGAGATCAATCATGGCGCCGGGGACAAGACAGACGACAAAGACCAGGAAAAACCTAACATACAAGTTATCAATTGTGGTTTGTCTCAGCAGTTCATACATGAATAACACAAAAGGGAAGTGAAACAGGAAGATACCCAACGAATGCCTGCCCGGGAAAGCAAACGCCCGCAACCCAACAGGAGGCAGACAACCGACCAGGTTCCATAGAAACAAGAAAAGACCCACGCCCATCATTGTATCTGATGCGGCGCTTGTGAATTTGAAACAGTGGAATAGTATGCCGGAAAGATAAAGCGGCAGGGCAAATTTGCTGAGCGTAGAAATCCAATTCTGACCTCCACCCCGCAATTGATAGGCGAAACACATGCCAAATACAAACTCGGTCAGGCGACATCCGAAAAAGACGCCTTCGGCAAACCGAGAGTGAAACCGATTGATATAATAAAGCCCTAGTAATCGAAAGAACACCGTGACCACAACGGAGCAAATAAAGATCGGGAGTGGGTCCCAACGCTTGAACAACTTGACCAACCACGGGAAAACGAGGTAAAACTGGAATAACAGACCTATGAACCAGACGGGGGAATTCAATCCAAACCCCTGAAAGAATCCTGGTATGAAGACGTGCAAGCCCAGGGCCTGAAGAACCAATGGCAGAACGAGAGAAGTCGGTGAAACTTTCTGGACGTACAGGGCAAGCAAGAAGAGAATGGCCAAGCTTGACCAATACATCGGCAATATTCTTTTTGCCCGATTGCCGTACCACCCCGGAAGCTTGACGCCCTTCCGCAAGAAAGAGAGCGTCAGACCCAACCCGCTGGCGATGAGAAAAAGATTGACGCCCTGATATCCGAAGCCACTCACGACACTTATGGATGCGTCGATAACGTCCTTGACGCTTTGGATTGACGGAATCAGGTAGGAGATGGGAGGGGTGTTCTGGGGAAGATGGAGACCGGCATAGCGCCATGCCGGCCATGTCGAGGGCATAACCAGCACCGAATGGTATGCCACCACTGAGAGGATGGCGATGCCTTTAACGGCATCAATTCTTTTGTCCATGCGGGGATACTAACACGACGCATCTATGAAGTCAAACATCGGAAAGGTCAGTCTGAGTGGCTCGGCATAGCGCAAAAAAGGCGCGGTCGCAGTTTCTCGACCGCGCCTAATCTCACATAGGCTGATTACCGACGGCCTCTGCCACCTCGCCCGGAGGAGATGCCTCCACGCCGGTTATCGCCGCCACGGTTGTCATCCCCAGTCTCGAATCTAGAACCGGAAGAGAATCCACGGCCATCGCCGCGCGAGTCAAACCGCATGTTCCTCGTTTCCAGTCTTTCCGTTTCCATCCTCTGAGGCGCTTGCATCAACCTCTGCTCGAACATCGGCGCAGGATTGCTTCGTTCGATCTGGGCCGGCACGGCCATTTGACGCGCTTCCATCTGCGGGAATCTATTAGGTTGCGGCTGTTGCTGTGGAATCGGAGGAATCGGGCCGCGACCAATGACCTCACGTCGTTCAGGACCGCGGTTTTCCTGCAATGACTCGCGGGTTATCCTCGTTTCTCGCTGAGACAACATCTCGTTGCGGCGGTCGGGCTCTCGCGCCTGATCGGGCCTCCTGTCCACTCTTGTGATTTCGCGCGCTCTCATGATCTCCGGCCGCGACGCTTCGCGGGGTCCGGACTCGTTACGTCTCAGCGTTTCGCGTGCAGCAACCGTAGGTATATTGACTGTCGGGATTTGCGGGACTTCCCGACTTGTGCGCCCTTCCCCTCGCAGCAACTGTTCGCTATTGGGCTGCGCAAAGAGCTTCGATGGGCCATTAGAGTTCTTCACTTCCCCGCTTTCCCGCCCTCTCAGGTTCTCGGTGCGGCCCTTGTTTCCAAATGCGCCTTCAACTCCTTGCGCCTGAATATTATTCTGGCCAGCCACCGACCGGAAGACTTTCATTTCTCCTTTCTTGCCGTCGGTGACCCGCATCTGCAGACGGTCAGCTCTCGTGACAGCGCCCTCTGCGGTTGTCTGAGGAGACTGGTCTTTCTTGATCGTCACAGGAATTGATCTTTGATCCTCACTCCTTATGTTTTCAGGTAAGCGCTGAATGACCCTGTCTTCCCTGCCACTTCTCCTCGAGCTGTCAATCCGCTGATCCAGCGCCCGGATCGGAGTCGTCGTTTGACGGCGGTCCTCCCCTCTTCTGTCTGCGTCAAGCACGGCGGTGCGTCTCTCGACCGTTTGACCGCGAGTCACAGTCGATCCCTCTCTCCGCTCATTGACAAACTTCCGGAAGTCGAGCGTCCCAGCGCGGTCCCCTTCGCGTTTCCCGGGAAGGTCAGTAGTCAAGGAGGCAACTCGCATCTTTCCGTGCCCCGAACGAGAGACCTCAATTCTGGCTACTCTTTCCCTTAGCTCCGGATGTTTGTTGACATCGAGCATTTTTTGAAAATCGACTTTCCCCCGTATGCTCTCGCCCTTGCGAAGCGATTTCTCGATATTTAACTCCCTGCCGTCCTTCACGAAGCGAAGTTTGCCCTTTTCGATCTTTCCAATGTCGGCGGCGGTAAGACCTTTCACCGAGTCGCCTCCGACTCTGGTTCCACTAATCGTTCGGAGGTCGCTACGAGGAACTGATCGCATATCGAGCGATTGCGCGCGGTCATTGTGATGGTCCTTGCGGAAGTCGCCGTCATCATGGTCAAAATCGTGATCGTTATCATGGTGGCCATGATGATCATGGTGATCGTCGTCATCAAAGTCATGATGGCCATGATGATCATGGAAGTGATGCCTATGGACGAACGTGAACGAGAACAGGTCAACATGACTTACAAAGACAGTTGGGACATAGTATGGGTATGTGGTAATCACGGGATAGCCATATGGGTCAACCGGCACCCATCCGATATAATCGCCGTAGCCGACCCAACTTACATAAGCAGGTCGCCACGTGTATCCGGGTACCCACAGCCAGCCATAATACGGGTCATAGACCCATGAGCCATAGTGATACGTTGCATAACCCCAAGGCTCATAGGGCACCCAGGTCCAACCGTAAAGACCGCTGTATACCCAATAACCGTAGGAATAAGGTCTCCACGACTGAGCTACGTATGGTTGCCATGCATAGGTGTTATATTGATTGTTATAAACCCATGAGCCGTAACCGTTAAGGTCTTCCTGACCAACAATATTCTGGCTAAGTTGTGATGGACGCTTATACGTTGACAGCGCTATATCGCGTTGTTCGTTCCATGTATCAAAGTCGTCGCCTCTCGAAGGACCGAAAGTGGCAAACTCAAACTTGCCTTCCGGACTGACAATTACCCACTCACCCGCCTGGAGCGTTTTGCGTGGGCTTGCCATCGCCTCGATATCGATAGCGCCACGGACAACCTTTACGTCGGCCTTGCCGCCTTCAAGCATATCGACGCGTACAAGCGCCTTGTCGGCTGCATGCAGTTGTCCGGTCGGGAAAGTCAGTGTGATGGCCTCATTCGGAGACAGCCGGTCCGAAATACGAAAATATAGGCGTCCGCCATCCATGCCGACAACTCTGCCTTGATCCATTTCAACGACGGCTATGCGTGTGCCTTCGCCGATACGCAACAGCAGTTTGGGGTCAAACTGAACTTCTGCGCGACCGGTTTCGTTGGTCTGGAGTAAATCACCCTCTTCGACGATCAGGTTGGGCTCGGCATAGCCCCATTCGACGTCATTTTTCCCAAGGACAAATGCGGTATCCACAACCGAGCTTATACGGGCCACATTCGGCGCATCTGCCGCAAGCGCTCGGGCCGGCATAACAAACGCCACAATAAGCGCAAACGCCAGCGCCGGCAGCGCTAATCCGACCTTCCCTTTCACTAATCTCTCCGCGCTCATCGCCAACTCCCCCTTTATCAAAGTTTGCATCAGAAAGCTTCAAATAGGCAAATACTCTTCTTTCTCCCTGTTAGTCGCTTTGGCAAGCCGAAATATTCAAGAAAAAGACGGATTCTTCAAGAAAAACATTGAATTAAGCCACACGGCCGCCCGTTCGCACAGCATCAGGTTGCAGTTCCCGCCTCCACGCTATATAATTAACGACAAAGAATCTCTATTTCGGAGCCGACGGAGACCCGCTCTTATCGGCTCATTCTCATTATATGCCGGTCGGAGCGTCATTTCAAATGGCCGCGGCGGAGGCAACAATGGAGGAAATGATGATGAGCCCATCATTTGATCGGACGATCAAGATCGAGGCTGACGTGGTTGTTGTGGGTACGGGCCCGGGTGGGGCAACCGTGGGGCGTGAGCTCGCGAAGGCGGGAAGACGCGTTGCGTTCGTGGAGCGGGGCCGCCATCCGGAACGGGTTGGCAACAGCCTTTCCGTCTTGAAGTATATAGACCGAGCGGGCCTCGTTTTTTCAAAAGAGGGTTTGAACGTTGTGCGTGCGCTCGCGACCGGCGGCTCGACACTGGTGTATACGGCTACTGCATGCCGACCCCCCGCATGGTTGAAGGAAAAATACGGCGTTGACATTACATATGAAGTGAATGAAGCGGAAGAGGAGCTGAAAGTGGGAACACTTCCCGATGAGCTTCTGGGACCCGCCAACTACAGGTTGATGTCTTCGGCCAACGACCTCGGTTATGAGTGGGAGCCATTCAAGAAATTTATTGATCCCAAGAGATGCCTGCCGGGCTGTTCTGACTGCATTCTTGGTTGCAAGCGAGGCGCAAAGTGGACAGCCGCAGACTATGTGGCCGAAGCGGTCGGGCGGGGTGCCATCCTCCTAAACAGGGTCATGGTCAGAGAAGCCATTATCGAGGATGGCCGGGCGGTGGGAATCAGGGGAAGGGACGCCTCGAACACGCCTGTGGAAGTGCGCGCTCAGAGGGTCATCATTTCGGCCGGCGGTATGGGGACACCTGCGATCCTGCAGCGTTCCACCATCTCTGAGGCTGGACAGGGATTCTTCTGTGACCCGCTGAGAATGGTTTACGGAGTTCCGCGCGACAAAGGAATCGGCACGGCATCGGCTCCGCAGATGTCCGTCGGCACCTACGAGCACCAGGCAGAAGACGGCTTCATACTCTCTCCGATAATCGAGCCGAAGGTTCTCTTCCCGCCCTCAGTAGGGCTGCGCAACCCGCGCTACCTGCCTAAGTGGATCAACTACGGGTCGATCCTGGGCATAATGGTCAAAATTCGCGACGACATGGGCGGGCGCATAAACCTCGACGGCTCTTTCTCAAAACCACTGACCCATGACGACCATCTGAAACTTGACAAAGGGACCCGCATCGCAGAGCGAATCCTCGAAAAGGCCGGGTGCGAGGTAAATGACATATTCTACTCGATGGATAGAGGCGCGCATCCGGGAGGCACGGCGCGAATCGGCTTCGTCGTGGACAAGGATTTGAAAACCAGGATCGATAACCTTTATGTCTGTGACGCAAGTGTAATCCCCGAGCCGTGGGGGCTACCGCCGGTGCTTACCTGCATCGGATTGGGAAAGCGGCTTGCGCGACATCTCATGAATTAGGTATCCAGATAGTGTCATTTAGTTCTTGCCTTTCTACGTCGAGATGGGCGTTTCTTGCAGACGACAAATGGTGCAGGACACTCCTGAAATACGGCCTATCTACGTGCATCGCAACAATACTACTCGCCTTGTTCGGCGGTGACCTCGCCAGATTAGCCGTGCTCGTCGGCTCTGCCGCTGCTTATGTGATTGTTCAAAGGAGAAGAGTCTACCCGTTTGGTCGCATCGGCGCATCCGGCGCCAAAGAAGAAGCAAGAGAGGACTCTTTCAGCGCGGAGTTGGAGCGGCATAAGAGGTCCGCCGCGAACATCGCCCTGGCCTGGTTTGCGCTCCTGCTGATGATAAGCGGGCTTCCCATGCTTATCTCTGACGCTCAAGGCTACTATTTCATCTTCGAGAGGGTTACGAAGATATCAACTCTTGCTGTGCTTCTTGCGTCGTATCTTGGAAAGAATCAGGCTCTCTCCATGTATGGTCTCACATCGGCGTTGCGTGCAATTGACCATGCAATCTTATCCTGTGTGTCCTTGTTCATGTCGATGACAGGAAGCGCATGCATGTACTGGCTCTTCATCCATTATCGAGCGGCTCGCGAGAAGGCTATGTGAACATATTATGGGACGTCATGAAAGCAAAAAGGAATGAATGGGGTCACTGACATCAACGTCGCCAGGATAAGAGCCGTCCACGTATTCGTGGTACCGCTTGTGCTTGCAGTGTTTGCCGTTCTCCACTTGCATGAGGAGTGGAAGGTCGCCGGCGCGTTCGGCTTCCCGCTCGATGACGCATGGATTCACTGCCAATTCGCGAGAAACCTGGCTCGCGGTCACGGTATGTCTTATAATCCCGGAGTCGCCATGTCAGGGTCAACTGCACCGCTCTGGACCTTTTTATTGGCGGGATCATATTTTGTCAGTTCCAATCTCATCCTCACGTCGAAGGTGATGAGCCTCGTGCTCTATGCGCTAAGCAGCGTTCTGGTGTTCAAGATTCTTGTTTTCATTCTCGACGATGCACGCTTTGCCTTTCTTGGCGCGGTCTTTTTGGCGATGCTCGCCCGCCTGATGTGGGGAGCGCTTTCCGGCATGGAGATCATGCTATCGACCTTTCTCACCGTGGGGGGAGTCTATCTTCATCTCATCTATCGCAGGGAAAGGGGGTTGAAACATTATGCGAGCACGGTGGCATTTGTCCTCGCTTCCCTGGCACGGCCGGAATCGATGCAATTAGTGTTTGTTGCGCTGGTTGACAGTTTCGTGCTCGGGCGTATCGAGAAAAGTGAGAGTATCGCCGAATTTGCCAAACGGGCGGTGATCCACGTTCTTGTGTTTCTTCTTCTCTTGACACCGTATTTTGCTTTCAACTACGCCACGTCGGGCCAACCTTTCCCCAACACTTTCGCTGCAAAGACGAGCGCCGGACTGACGGTATTCCTGTCGCACCCGCAAGTGGGTGAACTCTGGAGAATGATTTTCCTGTATCCGCGATTGTATGTCGCAGGGCTCTTTAGTTTTTCATTCGACCAAAATATTCTCCTCTATTGGCTGATGTTCGTCGGGGCGACAAGAATCGTCATCAATTCATTCCGGCAAAAAACCGTGAACAAGGCGCTCATCGTTCCGCTTATCTTTGTTTCGTATCCTGTGTTCATGGGCATCGTCTCACCAAACCGGTCGACGATAACCTGGATGGTCAGGTACGTGGGGAACATGACTCCGCTCTACGTAATCATGGGAGTTGTCGGCTTGTATGAGTGTGTGCGCCTGCTGAAGACGGTGCTTGCGGAATTCTGGTTCAAGGAGGAAACGGCGGAGAGAATCAAGCATGCGATTCTCTCGATCGCGGTCGTCATTCTGCTCATCTCGCTCTCGACCGAGGAGTATGTGAACTCGCGGTTTTATGCGCTCGGAGTGAATAATATCAACTCGATGCAGGTGAAGATCGGCAAATGGTTTCATGAAAACTCGCCGCCCGACACGCTCCTCGCCATCAACGACATAGGCGCAATCGCCTATTTTTCCGAGCGGGAGGTCCTGGATCTTGTGGGCCTTATTACGCCCGAAGTCTTGCCTTATCGAACAAAGCAAGACGGAATCTTCGAGTTTGTCGCTCTTAAGAAACCCGCCTACGTTATCATTTTCGACGAATGGTTCCCTGGCCTGTCCGACCACAAGGAGTTGACCCGGCTCTTCGATGTCTCGCTGGAAACCAATGCAGTATGCGGCAAATCGGTGATGGTTATATATGAGACTGAGTGGAGAAGGAAGCGACCTTCAACGACGGCAGAGGCGTCTTTGCAGGAGAAAGAGCATAGTTTCTGATACTGCGTAAAAGCGAAGTTTGTGGCACTGTTCCTTCCGCAACCGTAAAATGCAACAAGGGGCTCAGTTCCGCAGAAGCGGGACCGAACCCCTTGCTAGTTTCTGATTCCAGTCAATTCAAGAGCGGGATGACTGATTCAAATGCGCGCCTACATGCCCATCCCCATACCGCCCATCCCCATACCGCCCATTCCACCCATGCCGCCCATTCCACCCATGCCGCCCATGCCATGTCCGCCATGAGGCATTGGCGGCATTTTCTTTTCTTCCGGCTTTTCGCTTATGAGCGTTTCGGTGGTCAGGAGAATGCCTGCTATGCTGCCGGCGTTCTTCAACGCCGAGAGAGTGACTTTGGTCGGATCAACGATCCCCGCCTTCAGCAGGCCTTCATATTGAAGCGTAGTGGCATTGAAGCCGTAATCCTGGTTCTTTTTCGCCCTTATGTTTTCCACAACAATAGAACCGTCGTGGCCCGCATTCTGCGCAATCATCCGGGCCGGTTCCTCGAGCGCCCTCTTGACTATCATGGCGCCCGTATTCTCGTCGCCTTTCAGGTTGAGCTTGTCAATGACCGCGGCAGCGCGCAGCAGGGCTACCCCGCCGCCGGGGACGATTCCCTCTTCAACCGCCGCTTTTGTGGCCGAGACAGCGTCGTCGACGCGAGCCTTCCGTTCTTTCAGTTCGACCTCGGTCGCAGCGCCGACATTGATAATCGCCACTCCGCCGGCAAGCTTCGCAAGCCGTTCTTGCAGTTTCTCGCGGTCATAATCGGAGGTGGTTTCTTCAATCTGCTTGCGTATTTGAGAGACGCGGCCATTGATTTTCTTCTTTTCGCCCGTGCCCTCGACTATGGTAGTGTTCTCTTTGTCAATGACGACACGCCTGCATTTCCCCAGCATTTTCATATCGACCTTCTCGAGCTTCAGGCCGAGTTCTTCGGAGATGACCTGGCCGCCCGTGAGAACCGCAATGTCCTCGAGCATCGCCTTGCGGCGGTCGCCGAAGCCGGGGGCCTTGACCGCGGCAATCTTGAGGGTACCGCGCAGCCTGTTGACAACGAGCGTGGCCAACGCCTCGCCCTCGACGTCTTCTGCAACAATGAGCAATGACGCGCCCATCTGGGCTATTCGCTCGAGAAGAGGCAGAACGTCCTTTATGGATGATATCTTTTTGTCATTCAACAGGATCAGAGGCTCCTCCAGCACGACCTCCAATCGGTTCAGGTCGGTTATGAAATATGGCGAGAGATAACCCCGATCGAATTGCATTCCCTCGACCGTTTTGAGGCTCGTTTCCAATGTCTTCGCCTCTTCTACCGTTATGACTCCGTCTTTGCCGACTTTTTCCATGGCGTCGGCGATCATCTGGCCTATCTGGGAATCATTATTGGAGGAAATCGTGGCAACCTGCGCGATTTCATCTCTCTGCTTGATCGATTTGCTGTAGGACTTCACTTCGGCGGAGACTGCCTCGACTGCTTTGTCGATTCCGCGCTTGAGGGCCATTGCGTTGGCGCCTGAAGCGAGGACTTTCACGCCAGACCGTATCATGGACTGCGCGAGCACCGTGGCCGTGGTAGTGCCATCGCCTGCATCGTCCTGAGTTTTCGTCGCAACCTCGCGGATCAGCCGCGCGCCCATATTCTCGAAGGGGTCTTCCAATTCGATATCTTTGGCTATGGTCACGCCGTCGTTGATAATGGTCGGCGGCCCGAACTTCTTGTCAAGAATTACGTAGCGGCCCCGCGGACCGAGAGTGATACGAACGACGCTGGCAAGCTTATCGACTCCTCTGAGCAGAGCCTTTCTTGCCTTTTCATCATACAACAGTTGCTTTGCCGGCATGTGGACCTCCAAGAGTATTTATTCCAGAATCGCAAGTATGTCTTTCTCGCTGAAAATCAGGTACTCCTCGCCTTCGATCTTGACCTCGTTTCCTGAGTACTTGCTAAACAGAATCTTGTCACCGACCTTCACGCTGAGAGGCGAAATTTCGCCGCTCTTCAGTCTTTTTCCGGTCCCGATTGCGACCACTTTACCTTCCTGCGGCTTTTCCTTTGCAGTATCGGGCAGGAACAGTCCGCCGGTAGTTTTTCCTTTGGCTTCGAGAACCTGGACGACGACATTGTCTTTGAGAGGTTTGAATTTCATCTTACGCTTTCCCTCCTTTGGCTATCATGGAGATTAGTAGGGATATCGGGCCTGCTAGCACTCACCTTGATCGAGTGCCAACGAGCGGCATAATAATACAATTCTGCCTGAAAATCAATCAGAACTATTCAGTAATATAGCACTATAAAGAGATATTTCGCACTTATTAGCGTGTAACAGCCGTATTCCGATGTGACAACAGCCCACACGGCGCGGCATGGCCGCAACTAACCAAATCCCGGGGAAACAGTCTCCGCAGGGCAAAGGGAGCGATGACATGAACTGTGCACCCATAAGGTTTCTTGATCGGAGCCTGTCGGGGGACTCGTAATTCATTGCTTCGCTGTAACTTACGTGCGCAAGGCTCGCCTAAGGAATCACGACAGAGATTCAAGAGGTTAGAGCAGCGAGCACGACAGAGTTATCCACATTATCTTTTCCGATATCGCGCCAAGTATCGATGTTTTCCACATTATCCACCATCCGTAAGCCCAAAACGGGAAATAGGTCTCGATCCCATGTCGTTATCCTATATCAACTAAGGATTTACACCAACCTTGTCGGCAAGCGACTGAGGGCTGGACTGCGGAAGAACTGTTGATTACACGGGGAAAACCGAATCTGCAGGGAATTGCGCCCCCGGTCGACTGATTGCCGGTGTGAGTTTATTTGCTAACAAAGACGTGCAATTGGCATTTACGCCAATCTGGATCAGGTTATCTGCCTTCGGCAATAAGGAGTGTAAGTCGGATGAAGCCCTCGATGGGGATGACCTCAGCGCGAGAGTCAGGCGAGATGCCGCTGGTGCGAAGCACTTGTTCTAGAACCTCTTTGTCCGGGAGCGATGGGAATGTCCGGGCGAGCGCATTTATTACTTTTTTCCGGCGCTGGGCGAACGCTGCGTTGACTATTTCGAAGAAAACTATCCGTTCCCTTTGGCCGAGCAGTGGTTCCTTCCTGATTGCAAGGTGTACAATGGCGGATTTTACCTTGGGTTCAGGCTGGAAGCATTTGGGGGAAACCGTGCGCGCAAGGCGGGGGAACGCGTAGAGCTGGCAGGCTATGGACAGGATGCCATAGTTCTTGCCACCTGGCCGCGCAACGATTCGGTCCGCCACCTCTTTTTGCACCATGACAGTGAGGGATTCAAATCGGGCGTCGCTCTCGAGGAAACGCATCAACACGGGTGAAGTGATGTAGAAAGGAAGGTTCGAGACCATCTTCAGAGATTCCGGCGGACGACAAAAGCGGCAGATAAGTTCATTGGCGCGATGGTTCAGGATGTCGCCAATGAATATTGTGACGTGTGGGCTGTTCTCGAATCTCTCGTGGAGAGCCGGCTCGAAGGCGCGGTCTGTCTCTATGGCGAGCACTTCGCGCGCCCTATCGGCGAGCACTTCGGTGAGATCCCCGAGCCCTGCGCCAACCTCAATGACGGAGTCTTCGGAGCCGACGCAGGCTACGTCCGCCATCTTACGGTTGATGTTGGGATCGAGCAAGAGGTTTTGCCCGAGGGACCTTTTTAATCTGATGTCGTATTTCTTCAGGAGTTCTACGGAGCGCAGTTTCATTTGGACTCTCTTATTCTTATCATTTCCGAATAAGCGGGAATCCGGACAATCCGGCGTGGGAACGACAAAGAAAAGCCCTTTCGCATTACATTTCTCTTTTTCCTATGACGAGAAACCAGAACTCTTTATTTGGAGAGCCGAACCGCGAGTTTGATTGCCTGAACGAGGCTCTTCTCGGAAGCGATCCCCTTGCCGGCAATATCGTATGCCGTGCCATGATCAACGGAAGTGCGGACAAACGGCAGGCCGAGAGTGATATTCACGCCTTCGTCGAAGGCAACCATCTTGAAGGGCGCGAGCGCCTGGTCGTGATACATAGCGACCACGAGGTCATAAGCGCGATTGTACGCCGAGTAGAAGAGGCTGTCGGCTGGAAGGGGGCCGTTCGCGTCGACGCCCCGCTTTCGCGCCTGTCTAACCGCCGGCTCCACAATGCGCGAGTCTTCGTCACCAAAGGCGCCGTCCTCGCCCGCGTGCGGATTCAGAGCAGTGACTCCGACGCGCGGCTTGGGAAAGCCTAACTTTTTAAGTGAGTCGTTCGCGAGGAGAATGACGGAAAGAATCTGTTCGCTGCTAATCGCGAAAGCGACTTCTTTCAGAGGCAGGTGAGTAGTGACGAGAACAACCTTCAACCGCTTGCTCCAGAACATCATTGCGAAAGAGCGCGTGCTCGTCATTTCCGCTAGATACTCGGTGTGCCCGACAAAAGCGCGGAAACCCGCCATACGGATGGCTGCCTTGCTCACGGGGGCCGTCACAAGAGCATCTATTTCGCCCCGGAGGGCTGCCCGGGTCGCCCCCTCCAGATAAGCAAGAGCCGCTTTCCCCGAAGCCGCGCTCGTCTCGCCGACACGAATATGCGGCGAGGTTTCCACTTCGACGACATCGATCGTTCCGAACTTGAATGCGGCCTCGACGGGTGACCGAACGGAGTGGAATTGCCTCCCGATCGCGGCATGTAGACTAAGACCGGTGAGAAAACCGGCAGTTCCGAAAACCAGGGGACTACACATCGCTTGGATTCGGGGGTTTCGGAGAGCCTTGTAGATGACCTCGGGGCCGATTCCGGCGGGGTCGCCCATCGTAATTCCGATAACTGGCCTGGTCAATTGGATTGCCTTCTTTGCGCAAACAGGGCGCGGACTCGTTCGAGATCGGCGAGGGTCTCGACGCTTATGGACTCATAGTTTGTTGTGAGCGCTTTGATGCGGACTCCGGCCTCGAGGGCGCGGAGTTGCTCGAGCCTTTCCGTCAGCTCGAGCGCGGACTGCGGCATTCTTGAGAACTCGAGGAGAAAATCGCGCCTGAACGAATACATCCCTACGTGTTTGAAAACCGGCCAGCATTTCCCGGGCGTCTCGAATTCGGACCGGTTGAGATAAGGGATGGGCGCGCGGGAGAAATATAGCGCATAATCATCTTTGTCGCAGACCACTCGAGCGTTGTTTGGGTTCACAAAGCCCTCATACGAATCGATCTGTCTCTTCAGGGTTCCCATCTTTATCGAAGGATTTTCAAACATCATGTTTATCAGAAGATCGACCGCTGCCGGGTCGACAAAGGGCTCATCGCCTTGCACGTTTACGTACACATCGGCATCCGTTTTCAGCGCCACCTCGGCCATGCGATCAGTGCCGGAATTGTGTTGCGGAGATGTCATTACTACCTTGCTCCCGAAGCGTTCGCATGCCTGCTTGATTCGCTCGTCGTCCGTCGCGATCAGGCAGTCGGATGCCTTCTGAGAGAGGCGGGCGCGGTCATACACATGTTGAACCAGCGGCTTGCCTTCGATCTCGGCCAGGGCTTTTCCCGGCAGACGGGTGGAGCCATAGCGTGCGGGTATGACAACAATTGCCTTTTGCATGTCAGAATCTCACCCATGGAATTGCGCAAACAAATTCGCACCTACAAAACAAGAGAAAAAGGGAATGACTGCTTCATGCTCAGAGTCTCTGCTTTTCCAACCGGGAACCCTTCTGATCCCTTTTGACCTTTTCCTTATTGCTCCCTTGTTCTTTACCCTTTCGTCTCAGCTTTTCGCGACCTCGACCGACACGGGTTCGGGGGGAGCGAGGAATTGCTTGTCGTAGAGGCCTCTGTATATTGCGCTTGTCGCGTAAAGGCTCGCATGCGGGCCCACTGCCTCGATATGCCCCTTGTCGAGCACCACTATCTTGTCCGCGTTTTGGATTGTTGACAGGCGATGCGCGATTACAAAGGTGGTGCGTCCCTTGATCAGCCGCGCGATGGCCTCCTGAATCAAGGATTCGCTTTTGCTGTCAAGCGACGAGGTGGCCTCGTCGAGCACGAATATGGCCGGGTTCTTAAGTATTGTGCGCGCGATCGCAAGTCTCTGACGTTGACCACCCGACAAGAGCATGCCTCTCTCTCCTATCATTGTGTCGTAACCGTCGGACAACTCTTCTATGAACTCGTGCGCATTCGCAGCTTTGGCCGCCTCGACGATCTCCTCTCGTGAATAATCTCTTCTGCCAAAGGAGATGTTATTTGCGACTGTGTCGTTGAAGAGAATGGTCTCTTGCGTGACGAGCCCGATTTGCGAGCGAAGCGAGGACTGTTTGACCGACCGGATGTCCATGCCGTCGATGCGAATGCCTCCCTCAGAGACGTCGTAGAAGCGAAGCAGCAGATTGATGAGGGTTGTCTTGCCGGCGCCGCTGAAGCCCACGAGCGCGATAGTTTCACCCGGCCGAGTCTCGAAGTCCACACAATTGACAACCGTGTTCTTGCCGTCGTAGCTGAAACTGATATGATCGAAGACAACCTCTCCCCTGATGGGAGGCATATCCGCCGCGTCGGGAGGGTCTTTGATTCCCGGCAACTTATCCATGAATTCGAATACGCGCACGGCTCCCGCAAGGCTCGCCTGTATCTCACCCACTGCCTTGGATAACGTCCGCAGAGGATTCAAGACCGAGCCGAGCGCCGCATAGAACGTAAGGAAACCGCTTATCGACATCTTGCCCGACAACACGTCGCGCCCGCCGAGAAGGATAAATAAGGCGACAGCGAGGGCAGCTATGATCTCGACGAGGGGCGCCATGAGTTCGCGCGCCTGGACGGCGCGCATGGTGTTTTTCAAGAGCCGTCCGTTCTCGGCGCGGAACCGCTCGCGCTCGTAGTTCTCCATCACGAACGATTTTATTATTTTGATGCCGAAGAGCGATTCTTGAAGGAGGGAGAGAATATTGGCCGTGTTGCGGAGACTCTTGCGCGTATTCTTTTTGACGCGGCGCCCGAACTGGCTGACGGCGTAGCCAAATACGGGCAATCCTACGACGGCTATGGTTGCAAGCCTGGGATTCAGGACGAAAGCGATAATGAGGGCCGCCGTTATGTTGAGCGGCTCAAGAACCATCTTGTCGAGGATAATCACGGCGCCGCGCTGAATCAAGGCGGCATCGTTATTCAAAACGGAAATCGTGTTGCCGACTCCCTGTTGCGTGAAGAAGGACAATGATTGGTTCATGATCCTATCATGTAACTGAACGACGATGTCCATGCGTATCCGATTTGCCAAGTATGCGGCAGTATAGCCCTGCACGAATTTAAAGACGGCGCGAAGGCACGCGAGGACAACGATTACCAGCACAATCATGATGAGCAGATCAGATTTGTCGCGATCCAGCAGGCTCTGGATTCCGTTGAGCAACGCGCCGCCATACTCTGTGTTCATGAACGGCAAGTTCCGGTAGGCATCGAGGTCAAATTTGCCAAAGAGCAGGTCGCCAGCAGGCAGGATGCCGCCGATGGCCCCGGCGAAGGAACTCGCCACGAGCAAAGAGCTGAGAACCGTCAGGAGAACCAGCCACTTGTATGGCTTGAGATACGAAAGGATTCTGAGATATTTTCTTAGGTCGTTCATCGATTCTTCAAGAGGTTCTGATAGACCGCGATTGTGCCCTCGACCATGCGGTCAGCCGTAAACCTGTTCATGACCATCGCGCGTCCTGCGTCCGCCAGCCTCCGCGCTTTCTCCGGATTCCCGAGAAGGCCGACGATGGCTTCGGCCAATGCCGGCGGGTCTTTCGGAGGAACCAGCAAACCGGTCTTGTCGTTCACGATAATTTCCGGTATTCCACCCGCCGTCGTTCCAATCACCGGTCGCCGGAGCATCATGGCGTCCAGGATCGAGGTATTCAGGCCTTCCATATGAGACGGAACGACAAACACATCAAACGCCGAGATGTATTTGTCGGCATCGGGTCGAAATCCCGGAAACATTATAACATCCCCCACTGACAATTGAGAAGCGAGTGACTTCAGCGAATCCCGCAGTTCGCCGTCACCCACAATGACAAATCTGGTTGAAGGGATTCGCTGAAGGACAAGCGGAACGGCTTCTATCAGGAACCGATGCCCCTTGTGGTCGACCAGCGCCCCCACGTTGCCGACAAGGCTGAGGTCCGCAGGAAGTCCGAGTGACCGCCTGATCTCGACGCCAAAACCGGGATGGTTGCGTGGCTCGACTCCGCTGTAGACGATGGAAACCTTTTCAATGCTCACTCCTCCGGATACGAGCACGCTCTTCACGGCTTCAGAAATGGCGATGTAGTGGTCTACACGCCACCGGTATTTCAGGGCGGGCAATCCGAACGGCTTCCGATTAATGGGGAAATCCACTCGCCTCGATACTACGCAGACGGGTTTACGATTGAAAGCGCAAGCCATGCAGCCTAGAGCATGCGCATGGGCCGTGTGCATGTGAACGACATCGAAATGCCCATCGTTGACAAGTCCGGCTATTCGACGCGAAGCCGGCACGTCGATCTCCCCGCGCATCCGTACGGAATGGACGCGGATGCCTAATTCGCGGACGCGCTCACCAAGCGCGCTCTTAGGCTGAGCGACCAATTCGGCTCGATGGCCTCGCTCGTTGAGTCCTCTGAGGAGGTAATACACCTGTTTTTCGCCGCCGCGCCAGGTGGCCTGGTCGTTAATGTGAAGCGATGCGATGGAAGTCACGCCGGACTTTAACCCTTCTTCTTTCGTGCGCGCAGATGACGCGGTCAAACACGCCGGTTTCCAGCGGCCAGGGCGTCACATTCAAGTCGTGTATTATGTCAGCATGGGAATACGGGTTGAAATCGATGCCTGTGGCCCCTTGAGCTTTCTTGGTTCCGCACCCGAGATGCAGTGTTCTGGAATCGCTCATGTTCGCAAGAAACCTTCCACCCGGTCGAGGAAATGACGTTGAGTAAACATCGCCTCAACTCTCTCCCTGCCGGCTCGCCCCATTCTTTGAATCCTTTCGGTATCATCCCACAGGGACGCAATGGCCTCAGCGACTTTTTCGGGGTCAAACGGATTGACCAGGAGCCCTGTTTGATTGTGCGAAACTATCTCGGACACCCCTCCGTGATCTGAAACGATGGGCGGGACACGATGACTCATGGACTCCGCTGCGATCAGTCCGAAGGGCTCGTCGACAGGGATATAGACAGTCAGCCGGGCCTTCTTGTATGCGTCTGCCAGCTCGAAGTCGTCGAGGAATCCAAGAAACTCAACTTGCGACGTGAGGTTCCTCTCCCTCACCAGCACTTCCAATTCAGCGCGGGAAGGCCCCTGCCCCGCGATCTTCAAGCGGATATCAGTGCGGCCCATTTTCGCAGAGAGCAGATGGAGAGCCTCGATAACGTTGTGAACGTTCTTTTTTCCTCGCAGAGGGGAGACGGTTAACAAATAGTCACCCGGCTGCGGCAGTCGAACATCCGGACACACAGGTATCCCGGGATAGCAGACTTTGACCGGCGCTTCGAACGCTCGTGAAATGTTGTCTGCGCTGAATTCGCTGTTCGCCAATATGAGATCGATCTGTTTGACGGCATCTCTGTCCCATAAGATTTGCCGGCGACTCTTCCAACTGTTCTCGCCACGAATGCGACTCTCAACACATTTGCGCAAATGTTCATTATACAAAGGATTCTGACAATACCTGGCATGATCGACTATGTGACGGTCGGTTATCTTCCAATAATATTTCCGGGCAGGCTCTTGAAGGTACCAGATGATGCGACAGTTGACGCCTTTTCCTCTTCTTCTTGCGCGAGCGACCCAGAGATGGGTCGGAAAGAGGGAGCAGAAGACTACTTCATAGCCTGCGAGCAGACCTGATAACTGGTCACTGAAGTCGGCGACCTTCAACCGCTTGGAATTCACCATCCGCGAAAGAAAGCCGGGCTTGAGGAGAGATATGCTGAGCTGCACGCCGCCGTCTGCATTCCAAAGCTCCTCGCTGTAGTCAGTCGAAAAGAGGGTGACCGAGTAACCTCTCTCGGAAAGACCACGCGCCATCCAGACCATCAGATTTTCTGCGCCGCCTTTGATTGCCAGCGACGGATGCACAACTGCGACTTTCATATTGACAAAGACCTCTCCCACTCGTCATTCCCCGGCTTGACCGGGAAGTCCATGACGGTCTCTTTGGGGAACACCTCGATTATTCATGATAGACCGCCAGAATTCTCTCCGCCATTTCCTTCCATGTCGGCACTGGATGGGCCATGACATTTGGTTTCTTTTGCCCGCACGCATTGTTTTGGCGGAGCATGCTGACGATTTCTTCAGCCATTCGTTCGGTGGACAGAGGGTCCACGAGCCGGGTCGCTCCCGGCGCTATCTCGCTCATGGCGGAATTGTTGGAGGTCAGAACCGGCGCGCCACAGGCGAGCGCCTCGAGAATGGGAACGCCGAAACCCTCGTAGAGAGTTGTGAAAAGAAACAATCGCGCCCCCGAATAAAGCGCCGGAAGCTCTGCATCCTGAACGTAGCCGGGCAGCAGAATCTCGCTTTCGCAATGATGCTCTTTCACGTATTCCAGAATCTGTTCCTTCCCGTACGCTAGCTTACCGGCAGCCACGAATTGCAGGTTTGCGCCCAATCGTTGTCGAGCCGACAAAAACGCATCGAACATGCGTAACATATTCTTTCGTATCGAGAGAGCGCCGACGAACAGAATGTAATCGGAAGCTATTCCGTATTTTGCTTTGATTTGCCGCACTTCAGCCTCCGGTCGGGGATAGAATTGGTCATCCACGCCCAAGTGAATCACGCAAATCTTCGATTCGGCCTTTGGGAAAAAGCGGACAAAATCGCGTCGTGTAGCATCCGAATCGCAGATAATGCGGTCAGCCCGCGCGGCGATGTCTCGATAGTGCGTAATCTTCCTTTCCCGAAACTTGGCGTCTGCGAACTGGTCGGAAACAAGCGAGAACACGTCGTGCACCGTTGCCACGAGCTTAGGACCACGAATCCTGGGGATTCGGGCGTCCGGCCCATGAAACACATCGATTCCCCGGCCTGAGAAGACCGGCTCCTGGAATAACTTAATCGTGGTCGTTTTCTTTCTGGGCGCATAAAAGCAACCGCGCCTTTTCCAACGAGAAAGCCGATAGAGGACAACATACTCGTTTTCGGTGTCCAGTTCTTCAAGATTCTCAATCAAACGGTGGACGTATTTGGCGATACCCGTTTTCTGCGGAACGGCTGCTGAGCTGGCGTCGATCGCGATTCTCATTTCCGGAAGCCCTCAATCGTTCGTCGGTAGACTTCCAGTGTCTTCTGAACGGAAATCTTCGCAGAAAATTCCTGCTCCACCCTTCTCCGGCCCGCTTTCCCCATCTGTTCCCGCATTTCCCTGGAGCGGCACAATTCCGCGATGCGCTCCCTCAGCGAATCAGAATCCCGCGGCGGAACGATGTAGCCCGTCACCCCATCCTCAGCAATCTCCTTGAGCCCTCCGTAGCTTGAACAGACGACGGGTTTCTGCATTGCCATGATTTCCTTCATGGAATAAGAGGAGGTATCGACTGCGATTGACGGCTGAACTCCGATGTCGAAGATGGATATGATCTCTCTGATGTCATTCCGCTGTCCTGCAAATACGACATTGCGCGAGATGCGCAGTTGCTCGCAAAACTGTTTCAAACGCTCGAGTTCCTTGCCAAAGCCGACGGCGATTATCTTGATGTTCGCGAACTTCCCGTTGATCAAAGGCGCAGCCGCTTCGAACAGGTATTTGTGGCCTTTGTCCCAGTCGAGCCTGCCAACGAGCCCGATAACGATGTCGGTTTCGGAAATTCCAAGCTCTTTGCGAAGCTCCGGATCGGGTGGAATCGGGGCAAACTTGTCTGTGTCGACGCCGTTATGAATTACGCTGATCTCGCGCTTCTCGAAGACCGGAGACTCCTCAAGCATTTCCTTCACGTAGTTACATACCGAGATCGTTCCATGCGCACACTCGCGGTGCAAGTACCTGTTCAAGAAATGATTCTTGACCGGATTCGTATTGTGAAGCGTGCGCACAAGTGGGAGCTTTTCCCTTGAGAGAAGGTTTGCCGCCGCCATAACCCAATGGTCCCTGGAGCCGTTTGCGTGAATCAAATCAAGCCTATTCTCCGATCTGACCCTCAGAGCAAGCGCAACGTCCCTGGAAAAACTGACCGGCGTGAACCCCCTTCCGAAATCGAATCTGTCAAGCGTCTCGATGCCGTCCTTGCGGCAATCACGCGCAAGGAAGCTGTCGCGCGGGCATGCCACAAGAGGACGGTGGCCGAAGCGAAGCAGATGACAGGCAAGAATATGCACATAGACCCGCTGGCCGCCTCCGTGACGATGAAAGTTTGATATGAGGATTGCGTACGACATCATTTATCCTGTTCGGTCAGACCTCGGAGAGCATGAATGTTTCGAGCCTCCTCCCACTTCAGGTGGAAATTCCTTTGTATAGAAAAGAATATTCATGCAAGGGTGGAGTTACCCGGTCATTCGCCCCATTTTCAGGACCTCTTCATAGATGCGCGCGACTTCTCTGGCCTGGCGATCCAGCCGAAACTTTTCACTTGCTTTCTTGAACGATTGGGCGGACATCGACCTGGCCACGTCGCGATTGCGGACAAGGTAACGGATGGCCTCGGCCAAAGCGTCCGGAGAATCCTCGATGATCAGGCCGTTTCGGCCGTGATCCACGATTTCGGGAAGCATTCCCCGGCGGGCCGCTATTATTGGTTTACCCATCGCCATCGCTTCCCTTACTGCGCGGCAGGTGCCATCGGTTCCCGGCATAAGATATATCAAGGCATCGAGACACGCAAGCGTGTCCACATAATCCTGGCCAACCTGGTAGCCCGCGAATTTCACGAAGTTCTCGAGCCGCATCCGACGAACGGGTTCGACCGCAACCTCGCGCATGTGCGTGCCTCTTCCTGCGATGAGAAGCCTTACCGCAGGGTCTCTCCCCGACACACGGCTTATCGCTTCGAGGATGACATTGAATCGACGATGAGGCTGGATTCTTGCCACCACTCCGAAAACGAAGTCTTCTTCGCAAAGCCCGAATCGCGAGCGCACACTCGGTGAGCCGTCAGCGCCATTGAATCGGTCGGTATCGACGGCGCCGCCCACGACCCAAATTCTTTCTTCGGGAAAATTGAATTGCTCGATAATGGACAGCTTCGCGGACTCGGACGCAACGAGCAGGCCGTCAGTCAACTTACGCAGCAGGTACCTGGTGCGAAAAGAGGGCTTCATTCCCTCGCCGGAATAGCTGCTTCGCACAACAACGGTCTTCTGGCCGGCTTTGCGCGCGGAGCGGCCACCCACAAGATGGTCGTTATCCATATGCGCATGAACAATTGTAGTACGGGCCTCTTTCAGGAAGGAGGGCATCCTGCGCAGGTCATACATGTTGTCCTTGATATTCAAATGCTTGTTGAGCCTGAACCGCGTAATGGGCTCAAGGCCGCGTTCAGCGGCTGTGGCAAGAACGCTCTTGCTGCCGGTCTTTGATGACGTGCAGCACGCAAACATCACCCTATAGCCAATTTTCTTGAGCGAAGCGCAGAGATTAATCGCCGGTTCGGCCGGCCCGGTTAATTTCGTGTTACTGAAGAGATGTAATATCCTCATATGCTTCTGATTCCTCGGGGTCAGGCCCCCGCAGAGCTTCGTCGATCCGCCGCGAAATCGCGACTCGCCGGCCGCTAATCAGGCGGATGATGGACAAGAACAGCCTGTGCCTGAGCGTAATGTTCTGAACCCCGAAATACTCCTTGTAGAACCTGAGCCGATCGGTTGTCGTGATGCACGTCGGGAGGCCATTGAGCTGAGCCAGGTTCTTGATTCGGCGCCGAAATGAGACCCGCCACGGGAACTCGACGCTGTCGGAATCCACGCAGTAGAATCGGACTTTGCCGTCACCGTCATTACGAACGAGTACGTTCTTTGGCGACAGGTCTTTCTGGTAGATTCTTTTTGCATGGAATTCCCTCAGAGCATGCGCGCCCGCTCTGACAAAGCTCCTTTTTCTCAGAATTTCCTGATGAGCAAGGCGGCCTGAGATGCGGAAATATGAGCGCTGCAGGAAGACATCGAGACGGGCAGCGTCGGATATCTCTTTCATAAGAAGGTAGCTGGTATGAAGCAACCCCAGTTTTCTTTCCTCGACAAGCGCGATGGGCTCAGCGCAGGGAACGTCGAGAATCCGGAGGAGATGACTCGCTTTCCACGCACGCCGACCGCGATGAATGTAGAACGTGTTTTCCAGGAATCTGATAATCCCGCGATTGGCGAACTGCTTGACATAAATACTTTCGCCCGCGCCGCGCGGCAATGAGAACGCCGTAAGCATGCTCTTTTTTGTCTCCTTGATGAAGCCGGGCCCTTTCGATGCGGTGATTTGCCTGTGGCAGTTGATCGCGTCAAGTATCATGGCTTCATCAACATCGCGTCTTCGATAGATTCTGCTATTCATTCGCTCCTCAACGACAAATCTTCCACTCGTCTTCAGGCATCGCATTGCCCGACTCTTCTGACGTCGTCTCCGAAGAGACGCGGCGGCGACTAGAAGCCTGGCGAGCATCTCACCGATTTTGGCCGCCGAGGCTTCCGGGCAGTAGCCTGTGAGCACCTTGCGCAACTGGGATTGGTCCAGAAAACCATCCAGCGAGAAGATCATCTTGGCGAGGTCTGCAATACGTCTGCGAGACGATAAATCGGATGCGTGACCTGCGGAATGAAGATCGACCAGCCATAGTTTCGGCGGAGCGGTCCCCGTTTCCACAAGGATGTTACCCGTGTGGAGGTCGGGATGCCAGAACCCGGCAGAATGCATTTGCCGGATTAGCCTGCCGAGAGAACCCAGGAACGCATCAATGGCTTCCGAAACGAGAACGGACTCCTTATTGGTCAAGCGCGAAAGTTCCTTGACAATATATCCGCTCAACGTATCGCATTCAGGAAGCGCGCGTTGAATGAGCGCACAACCGGTTACGACACCCCCCGAACTGCGCTCGCCGAACGCCAGCGGCTCCGCAACCGGAAGACCGGTGTCGAACATTTGTCCCGACATTCTCCATTCCGCCTTCGCCTTTGAAGCGCGGAACAATGTCTTGAGTCGCTCGGCCGGTCGCTCGTATTTGTGGACTTTGACAAACATATCAGGAGAGGAGTCGCGAGATGAGATGATGAATGAATCACGAAGCAGTTTGTGTTTGATCACGCGCACTTCAGGCGAAGTCTCGCCCGATAGAGCAAGAGGAATGACTCTTTCCTTGATGGCATGGGCGAATTCCGTCCTGGCGGTCCAGCGATACCCCAATAGGCCGAAACAGACATATCTCTCCATTACGGAATCAGCTCTTCCCTCGCACACTTTCAGGCCGGGCGGCTGCGGCGGTTGGGCCTTGACGCTCGGGCTCTCCCACTTTCCGCGGCGCTTCCCTAACGCTCATTTCCCATAGCCTGGCATATTTGGTGAACACGCTGAAAGCGGCGAGCATGCTTAACACAAGTCCGTGTTTTCCATCGAGGAACCCGAGACGCATAACGTACATTTTCAAGAACCGCATACATGGCCGGATAGAAAGGTTAGTCCATGATGGGCTCCGTTCGCCGGACTTAAGGTCCCCCGCCGCCCACTTCGTATAGCGAAGAAACTTCTCGAAATACTGATCGAGGTTTCTATAGGTATAGTGATAAAGGGGTCCATCGAGGTACCCCCTCTTGCCTTCGACTTCGATGCAGGCGTGCACTTGCCGGTCCTGGTATCGCCCACGCTCTTTATTAAACAATCTCAAAACGTAGTCCTTCTCCCAGCCGCCGTGCATGATGGGTTTTCCCAGGAAGAAGCTCTGCCGCTGGACAAAGAACCCGTCGAAGTCCTTCGGATTCTCAAGAACCCGGCATATTGATTGCCGGAGACGCTCGCTCACGCGCTCGTCGGAATCGACAATCATGACCCACTTATGAGTGGCCTGCGGAATCGCCCAGTTTTTCTGCGCAGCCGAGTTGACGTACTCATGCTGGGCGATCCTGTCGGTGTATTCTCTGCATATCTCAAGCGTGCGATCCGTACTGAAAGAATCCACGACGAAGATTTCATCGGCCCACTTGACCGAATCGAGACATTCACGAATATTCCCCTCTTCGTTGTATGCGGGAATCAGGATTGTCAGCGGCTCACGCATCTTATTTCCTGCCTGAATTCGCAATCTTCTCGATAATAGCCGTGGATGAGTGCCGCTTTGCGTCGCCTACGATGGCTATCTCACCGCCATAGGAAAGAACCGTCTCCCGCTCCGGCACGCTTTCCTGTGTGTAGTCGGTCCCCTTTGCGTGAACATGTGGTTTCATCTTCAGCAACAGCGAATCGACCGTAGGTTCATCGAACAACGTCAGGTAGTCAATCATCTCGAGAGATTCCAGAATCTCAACTCGCTCGTCATCCGACATTACCGGCCGGTTCGGTTTGCCGAGGCGAATCATCGATTTGTCGCTGTTAACCGCGACGACGAGCACGTCGCCTTCGCGTTTTGCGCCACGCAGATAGCGTATGTGGCCGACGTGGAGCACGTCAAAGCAGCCATTAGCCATGACGATACGTTTGCCCTGCTTCTTGAGGGTCTCGATCATTTTGACCAGAGTGTTGCGATTTCTTATCAGTTTGGTCATTGGTTTGGCCTGTGATGAGTTCCAGAATCTCCTCGCGTGTCGTCGTTGCCGTGCCGCTTTTCATGACGACGAGCGCAGCCGCAAAATTCGCCAGATTGGCGGATTCCGCAAATGTGCCGCCGGCAAGCAGTCCAAGTGTGGCCGTTGCGGCAACCGTGTCGCCCGCCCCCGAGACATCGACTATATCTTCGCCTCCGCAGATGGGGATATCGACGGTCGGCGCATCTTTTTCAAAAAGCATCATGCCGCGGTTGCCGCGAGTTATCAGGACCGCCGCGTTTCCCGTGCATTCGAGAAGTTTCCGGCCCGCCCTGACGACGTCGGCCTCCGATGTAATCGCGATACCTGTCGCCGCCTCGGCCTCGGCCTCGTTCGGCGTAGCAAGCGCAACACCTGTGAGCTCGCAGAGCCGCGAACGCGAATCCACCACGACAACTTTCTCGCGGGCCAGTTTCTTGATCAATTGCATAAGACGCGGACACATTACGTCGTAGTCGTAGTCCGAGACGATGATTCCATCGATCTCCGGCACAATCGCATCCAGCCGCTCGACCAGAAGATTCTCCGTTGCGGGGGAAATCGGATTCGACGGCTCGCGATCAATGCGTATCACCTGCTGCTTTGTTGTGTGCAAGTCACCCGCCATGATTCGCGTCTTGGTGATCGTATGGCGGGTCTCATCCACAACAATCCCCATAGGTCGAGCGAGGCGTCCATCAAAAAACTGGATGACTGCGTGGCCCGGAGCGTCGTTGCCGACGACTCCGATTGGGTGGACAGTGGCTCCCAGTGCCATGAGGTTGTGCGCCGTGTTGGCGGCGCTTCCGGGAACGAGCTTCTCGCTTTCATGGCGGACCACTATGACGGGCGCCTCGCGCGATAGTTTGTGTGGCTTTCCGAAAATATAGATATCGGCGACCATGTCACCGACGACCGCGACATGGGCATTGCCGAAATTCTCAAGAAGCTGTCGATATCTTTCTTTCTCGATCATCATTACTTCTTGAATTTCTTCGCATCCTCGAGGAACGCTGCGATACCGGCATCGGTAAGCGGATGCTTCTCCATCATTTCGAGAACCTTCGGAGGGATGGTCAGAACGTCGGCCCCCATCAGGCCCGCCTGGATCACATGTAACGGATGTCTGATGCTCGCGACGATGACCTCGGTCTCCATCGTCGGATAGTTGTTATATATACTCATGATCTGCGAAATCAGCTCCATTCCGTCGGTGCTTATGTCGTCCAGCCTTCCGACGAACGGGCTAACGTAGCTCGCGCCCGCCTTGGCAGCCAGGATTGCCTGCGTCGGCGAAAAGATAAGGGTGACGTTGCTCTTGATGCCTTCGTCCGCAAGTATCTTGACGGTTTTTAGTCCCTCTTTCATCATCGGAATCTTTATGACAATGTTCTTGGCCCACTTCGCGATGCCTCGGGCCTCCTTCACCATCTCGTCGCATTTGAGGCTGAGCACTTCGGCATTGACCGGTCTGCCTTCGACAACCGCACATATCTCCTTGACGATTTTCTCGGGGTTGTCGCCCTCTTTCGCCACAAGCGTCGGGTTCGTCGTGACTCCGTCCACGATTCCGAGCGCCATAGCCTCTTTGATTGCCTTCACGTTGGCGGTGTCAACAAAGATTTTCATTTCTGCCTCTCCCCTTACTCCCTTTAGATTTTGGATTTTAGATTGTGAAGAAATTCAACCCGCAAGGATACACTGATGTCATCAGTCGAAAACCAAGAAGGCTACGAAATACTTCCCATCTCTTCTTGCCTCTTTTCCTTTTGACCTTGGATCTTTAACCTTCGACTTCAGACTCTCTTTTCCCTTTTCCCCCTGCTTCATGGAAGCTCATTCCCATTTTCGTACAATCGCTGCAATCTCCATCGCTTGTCTGACGAGTCCCTCCATCTTTGCGAGCGGCACCATGCTTGCGGCGTCGCACTTCGCTTCGGGCGGCGACGGATGACACTCGATGAAAAGCGCGTCGCTTCCCGCGGCCACGCCTGCACGGACCAGATGCGGCACATACTCCGGCTTCCCGCCGCGAGGGTCCTTGCTCGGAACGCCATAGATTCGGATGATATGCGTCGCGTCGAAAACCACGGGGAAGCCAAGCGCCTGCATCGTCGGAATCGCGCACATATCCGACACGAGATTATTATATCCGAAGCACGAGCCCCTTTCAGTCAGTAGAATCCGATTGTTGCCCGTGCTCAGGATTTTGCCCGTTGCGCTCGACATCCCCTCGGGCGAGAGAAACTGTCCCTTCTTCACGTTCACCGGCTTCCCTGCCGCACCGGCCTTCAACAAAAGACTCGTCTGCTGGCAGAGATACGCCGGAATCTGCAGGACATCGAGCGTTTCAGCCGCCACGTCCACGTCCGTAGTCCGGTGAACGTCGGAGAGAACCGGCAGGCCGAATTCCTGCTTCACATTTCTAAGCGCCTTGAGACCATCGACAAGCCCCGGCCCGATATAATTTTTCTCGGAGCCGCGGTTGTCCTTTTCATATGAAGCCTTGAAAATAATTGGAATCCCCAGCTTCTCCCTCAGCGAGACCAGATATTTTGCAACTTCGAAGGCTGTGGTCTCCTCTTCAAGGACGCACGGGCCGGCAATCAAAGCGAGGGGGTGTCCGTGTCCAATAACGACATTGTCAATCCTCACATCTTGCATTGTGGGTTCACACTCCCAATATATCCGAAAACTTCCATTTTATTCGCCAAAACGGCAACATCCTAAACAGCTTTGCGGTCAAAACCTCAACGGGCCAACCTGACTCTTCCGCATACGCCCGCAGAAAATGCAGCAAATCCGCTCGTGTCACGGCCTGATGGAACACGTTGACCTTCTCCCCTGATTGCTCCTGCAAATCACTATTCCCACGCAGGTGGGAATCCATTCTTCTGTCATCCTGACTTCTTCTGTCATCCTGACTTCTTCTGTCACCCTGATTTCTTTCGTCATTCCGATTTCTCTTGTCATTCTGACTTCTCTTGTCATTCTGAGCGAAGCGAAGAATCTCCCTTTCACCTTTCGCCTTTCGCCCTTCGCCTCGTATCTCGTCATTCACTTTCTTTGCCGACCGCAGCAATCGCAACAGATTCATACATTTTCGGAAATCGGAAAGCGGGGAAATAATCCTTGCCGCATCCAGGTCGAGCAGGAATAGCTGTTCCGCCGATTCTTTCTCTGACAACAAGATATTCTTGAGATGCAGGTCAGCGTGATAAATGCCCGCCTTATGCATTTTTGCAATCAACCGCCCCAATGACGCCGCCGTCTTTCCTTTCTTCGCTGACGCTGCCGAAGTTGACACCTGATCCATTCTCAGCAGCAGTGTCTGTAAATCCTCGCTCTGGGTGATCTCCCTTAGCGCTATGGCGCCCTTATAGAATATTGGTGAACTTCGCTCGACGGCGGCGGCAAGTATCTCAGGCGTCGGAATACCTCTTGACCGAGCAAACTCGGAAGCTTCCAACTCCATCAACGGGCGCGGCTTGCCCCAATTTACGTATTTTCCCTTCCAGAATCTGCCGAGAACACCTCCGCGCACATATCTTCGGACTAATGCCCGCTCTTCCGGCCTCTCGGACAGGGGGAACGGGATTAGTCGAGCGCGTCCATGATGGGGTGAGTGTGTGTCCCTGCTGTCGGAAACCTCCGGTATTATGAAATTCTGAAAGCTGCGCGCATAACCCTCTTTAACTACAGTGGTTAGATTGTCTCTCACAACAACTTGATATCCCGGAAAACAAAGCATTTTCCCATTCGCGGTCTGAGACGGTGAATATTAAGGTTCAGGGGGACTCACGGATTCACACGGGTTCGGAACCATGGACGATGTGCAATGAACCCGTACGCCTCTTCTACCAGACACACATCTACCTTGCCTTATCATCGCCCATAGTATCATTTTTCTATCGGAAATTCAATAGAATCAAGAGATAGTGTAGGTTAGACGTGCCCGACTTCCCGTAGCAGGTCTGCGTTTTCTTGCAGGAAGCTTTCCTCCAGGTCGACGTGAAACGTGAGCAGGAACCGCGCGACCATTCCCCAAAATCCGACCGATAGAGTTAGTTCGACGAGGCTCGCATTATCCAGGAAACCCGACGCCGCAGCGAAGGTCTCATCTCTAGGCTGATTCTCCCTGGAAACCTCCTCGGTATACTTCAGGACGGTTTTCTCCTGGCTTGTAAAGGCCGCCGACCCGCGCCAACCCTTGAGTTCCCCGATCTGCTCGAGGGTCACGCCGGCCTGCATCGCAATGGGGACATGATGCGCCCATTCGTAATTCGCGCCATGTATCTGCGCGATCTTGAGAATCGCCAGCTCGCGGTATCTGGGCTCAAGATGCGATTTGATTATCAGCTTTGAGCCAAGCCTGACGAATTCCCTGACCGCCGCCCCGCTGTGCGCCACCATCTTGTTGATGTTCAATACCTCGAATCCGCCCGTTTCTATCTTCTCGAAAAACTCCCGAACTTTCTGCGACGACTTCTCGATATCGGCATACGGTATCCTCGCCATTGCAATTCCCTCCGCCGTTGACAAGAAGTGTATTCTGTTCCCTGTCTGAATGTAACATATTTTAGCATCGTTGGAAGCAAGGCGCAATAGGGAAGGAGAAAGATAAAGAAGACCGCGTAGATCGCGCCGGGCGGTCCTTGTTCCGACCAAAGGGAGCGCTAAGAGTCTGGAGTCGGAAAGAAATCGGCGTTCATCCACTGTTCCCCATTATTGCGGGGTTCATCCGTTTGGTCCATTCATGCAATCCGCCACCCAAGGCTCCTTCAACGCAGACTGATTGAAGCGGCCCCGCAGTTTATGATATAATAAGTTTTGATTGACCCTAATCATAAGCAAATCAAGGAGTTACATTATTGTTGAATCATGAAGAACTCGCCGAGGCGCTACTCACGGAAAACCTCCCCTTCGAGCATGCGCGTCGCATTCTCGCCGAGGCAGGCATAGCAGACCCGGTCAAAGCAAATAAAAACATCCAACTGCTTGCAGGGCGAGGGACAGCGTATGAAGTGTTCTGCCGGATTCTGCCCCTGGCGCTCGGTTTCCTCGACAAAGTTGCTGATCCCGATATGGCGCTCAACAACTGGGAACGCCTTGTCGAGGTAAAGCGCGACCGCGAAACGCATTTCCGCAATATCAAAAATAATCCGCAGGCGCTCGATATTCTGCTGAGAATAATCGGCGTCAGCCAATATCTTGCCGATATCCTGATCCGAAAACCTTCGCTTTTCTCCGAAATGATCATGAGCGGTCACTGGCGGGACCTTGTCGAGACGGACACCCTCCGCTCGGAACTGGCTGAGATCATCGCCGGCGCCCCCGACTACGAACGCAAGCTCACCGCTCTTCGAGATTTCAAGAATCGCCACGTCCTCCGCATTGGCATAAAAGACATCTGCGGCGAAACCGACGTTGAAGAGATTTTGCGAGAGACCACTTCATTGGCGAATATGTGCGTTCGGACTGCGCTCGACATTGCAGAGTCAGAAGTGCGAACACGGTTCGGCAAACCAATGATTGCGGACAAGGACGGTGAGGCGTCCGTTGTCATCATGGCGCTCGGGAAACTCGGTGGTGAAGAACTGAATTACAGCTCGGACATAGACCTTATCTTCATCTACTCGCACGAAGGTGAAACGCAGGCGATTCCCGCTTCGGAAGAGGCGACCGGATCAGTCGCCAATCATGAATACTTCTCGAAACTTGCAGAAAAATGCATAGAACTTTTGTCGCGCGTGACCGAGCAGGGTCACTTGTTCCGCGTTGATATGCGACTGCGCCCGATGGGGAGCAAGGGACCGCTTGTCAGCTCGCTCGAAAGCCATCTCTCATATTACGAAATCTTCGGGGAGACATGGGAGCGCCAGGCGCTGCTAAAGGCGCGCCCTGTGGCCGGCGATATGGAACTGGGGCTGCGGTTCCTCAAGGAAATCAGGCCTTTTGTCTATCCGAAATACCTCGATCATCGTGGCATACGCGAGATTCAAGAGCTTAAACGACGCATCGAGCGCGAGGTCGATAAGCAAGGGCGCGCGGCCGCTGAAGTAAAGCTCGGGCGCGGCGGAATCCGCGATATCGAGTTTACCGTTCAGTTTCTCCAACTGCTGAACGGCGGGAAGCATCCCGAGTTGCGCGGTACAAACACGCTCGGGACACTCAGAATGCTCGAGAGAATCAGCTACCTCTCTCCCGCCGAATGCGCAGCATTGATCGAGGCGTACAGGTTCTTGCGAAAGATCGAGAACCGGCTGCAGATAATGCAAAACCGGCAGTTGCACGTGTTGCCTTCGCGGATGGAAGACGCGGAGGTCGTGGCGCGAAGTCTCGGTTATCAGAGGTCGGCCGGTCGGTCGGCGGCCCGGCACTTCGAACTCGAATACAAACGTCACACCGAGAAGGTGCGTGAGTTATTCAACAAGTTCTTCGGAAAGATGTTTGCAGGAGGCGAGCGCGTCTCACCCGTGATCGATCTCATATTGAATCCGGAGCCGACGGAGGTCGAGATAGAAGAGACGCTCGGGCGCTACGGTTTCCGCAACTGCGTAGCTGCCTACGAAAATCTTGTCCTGCTCGCCGACGGGCCTGTGTCGTCACCGAATCCGCCTCGCTCGCGCACCTTCTTCTGCAACATCGCGCCGCTGTTGCTCCAGCACCTCGAACAATCGCCGGACCCGGACATGGCGCTGAATAATTTGCAGAGATGCGTCGCGGCCCTCGGAGCTCCCGCAACATTCTACGAGATTCTATCCGCCAACCCCAAGTCTCTCGAGCTATTCGTCGCGCTTTCTTCTTACAGCGATCATCTCATCCGCCTGCTTGTGAACGACCCCGGCGTCATCGATTTTCTGATGAGCACCCGGATACTCGAGGGCGAGAGCTCACGCCTGAATATCGACAAAGCTCTCGGCAAATTTCTCGACATCAACCCGAACTTCTACGAATCGATACAGAGATTCAAGAACGGTGAATTGCTTCGCATTGGTTTGAGGGATATCCTCGGACTCGCGGACATTATCGAAGTCACGCGCGAGCTTTCATCGGTCGCAGAGGTAATGCTTGCGCGCGTTTATCAGAAGTGTCTCGAGGAACATGTGACGCGGTACGGTGAGCCACTCGGAGAAAACGCCGTTCCCGCGATAATGACCATTCTCGGCATGGGCAAAATCGGCGGAGCCGAGATCAACTACGCCTCCGACCTCGACGTGGTTTTCGTATACTCGTCGGACGGGCAAACCACGGGAGGAACATCCGGCCCCATATCGTGCCAGCAATTCTTTGTCACGCTTGCAGCCCGGATAATGAAACGAATGAGCGAGTTGAATCCTTACGGCTACTTGTATAAGATGGATGCGCGGTTGCGGCCTGACGGCGATCAAGGTTTGCTCGCGGTCTCAGCCGATTCGTTTGTGGAGTACCACCGGCAAAAGAGCGCGCTGTGGGAAAAACGGGCGATGACGAAGATGCGGCCGGTCGCAGGCGATGCGGCGCTTGGAGCGCACATACGCGACGTAGCACATTCCATTATCTACGCGCCCGGTTTCTTTACGGCGGAAGTGGTCGAGGACGCCATTGCGATGTTGAGGAAGATATTCGAGGCCGTTCGGACTGAAGAGCGCGAAGGCGTGCAGATAAAGAACGCAGCCGGCGGAATCGTCGAGATCGAGTTCCTCGTGCAGTTGCTGCAACTCAAGTACGGTCACGAGCAGGATGACCTCAGCGGCGCAAACCCGTCCGGCGCCGTTCTGAGAGGAGAGAAGAATCTCCATCCATCCTCCGACCGCTATGATCTCAGGACTACCAACACACTCGAGGCGCTCGACGCCCTCGGCGCCGCAGGATACCTCTCGCGCCAGACGCATGACGACCTCACGGCCACACTGGTCCTTTTGCGGCGAGTGGAGAATCGGCTGCGTCTCATGCATGACCGGTCACTCAATGAACTGCCCTCCGACCCCGACGCTCTCGACAAACTCGCGCTGCGTCTGGGAACGACTGCGTCGGCAGAGCGGAGCCCCGGCGAAGCGCTCCTCGACACCTTGGAGTCCTACATCCACCGCTCCCACCGCGTATTCGAGGAATTGATGACGTCCCTAAGGCAAAAAGGAAGCTGACTTTGGCTCATTGTATCATTGGAACGACTTTCCGCGTAATTGGTTTCATTCGTGACTCGCGTTCCCGGCCCTTTTCGCTTTTCTTCGCGTTATTGCGGTTAAGCAGTGGTTTTCCGGAGCAGTGGTTTGGATCAAAGAAAAATCCTCTTCATTTCTGACGCGCATCTCGGCTCGGGCTTGAACGAGACCGAAAAAGAGCGTAATCTCATCGAGTTTCTCAACGGCTTGTCGCCCGAGCGCGTCTCCACTCTCTATATCCTGGGAGATCTGTTCGATTTCTGGTTCGAGTATGGAACAGTTATCTTCTCGCGCCATTTCCGCGTGTTGTCCGCGCTCGCTCAGGTGGTCGGGAGAGGAATCGATGCTCATCTGGTCGTGGGCAACCACGACTTCTGGGCGAGCGACTTCCTCACAAAAACAGTCGGCCTGAAAGTGCACTACGACCCGATCGAGGTCAATATCGAAGGTCTCCGTGTTCTTTTGTGTCACGGCGACGGCGTCAACCCATACGACAGCGGATACCTGCTTTTGAAGGCGCTGATCAGGAGCAGGCCTGCCATTTGGGCCGCGCGTCTCATTCATCCCGATTTCGTCATGTGGCTCGCGCGCTGCGTCTCGAAGCTCAGCCGGAAGAGCGCGTCAGTGGCGGGCCAGATACGGGAAGACGACGGCGTCCGCCAGTTCGCGCTGAGAAAACTGCAAGGAGATATCGACGTCGTAATAGCGGGGCATTCCCACCAGCCGCACGACGACACCTTCTCCATCAACGGAACCAACAAGCGCTACTACAACACCGGCGACATGCAGAAACGCTACTCGTACCTCGAATACTCCAGCGGCAGATTCCAGTTGAAGACATTCTAGTCATCTCTATTCCGCATCCCGTGCGGTTCGTTTCTTCTTCTCCAACCTGCAATCAGAAATTCCAAATAGGGGGTAAGTCTCATATCGATGCTATAACATTTGTCAATCACGCTCATCCCGTATTATAATCGTGGACACCGAGTCACCCGTATCGAATCCCGCAAGGTCGAGATGAACAAGCAAAGCATGACCGTGATTGTGCGGGAAAGAGAAAAAGAGACGCCGAAGAATGAGGATTGAAACGAATACTTGGCCATTGAGGAGACAAAACCCGTGAGAAAAGCTCTCTTTTCAGCGCTTGTCGCAATTGTCATTTCGGTCGCGAATGGTAATTGGGCGACGGCCGAAGAGGTTGTCCGGCTCGAGAAGAATCTGGGGGGCTTGAGAGAAAACGTTGAGGTAATCACGGACAAATTCGGGATTCCTCATATTTACGCCAAGGACGAAGCCGACGCTATGTTCGCGCTGGGATACGTACACGCGCGAGACCGGTTATGGCAGATGGACTTCAGCCGCCGGGCAGCGCAAGGAAGACTTGCTGAGGTCGTTGGACCAGATGCGCTGGAACACGATGCATTTGTCCGAACGATCGGACTCAACCGGCTGGCGGACGCCTCTGCCGAAAGGGTTAAGAATCATCCCGGGCTATACAGGAATCTCGTTGCTTATTCTTGGGGAGTGAATTCATACATAGCCGGGAAAATGCCCGAGGAGCTTCCCGTCGAATTCCGCCGGTTGGACTATCAGCCGGGACCGTGGACAGTGGCTGATTCGCTCTCAATCGGCAAAGCGATGGCGTGGGATTTGTGCGGAAGCCTTGATGACCTGTATCTGGGAACGCTGACGGAGAAGCTCGGGCCGGCAGTTGTTGACGAGCTTTTCCCTATCGACCGATACATGGAGATACCGATTGTCCCGCCAACCGAAGATGCAAAGGAGCCTGAGATGGGTGTACCCTTTGACTCATCGGCAAGAAGGGCGCAGCATGGCGCACCCCTGCAAAGGAATGTCGAATCCGCTGGAAGCCGTAATTCTTATGTGGGCGACGGAAATGACATCGGACAGAGGACGCATACGCCCGTAAGAGTGGAAGAGGCATGCCTCGACGTAATCAGGATGGCTTCGGGCGAGATTCGCATGTTCGGCGATGAGCGCATTATCGGAAGCAATAACTGGGTAATTGACGGAAGGAAATCCGCGACCGGCAGGCCGATACTGGCTTCTGACCCTCACCTCGGATTCCATATGCCCTGCGTATGGTATGCTGTGCACATAAGAGGAGGCGATCTTGACGTAGTCGGCGTCTCTCTGCCCGGCCTTCCGATAATCCCCATAGGTCATAATCGCAACATCGCGTGGGGATGCACGAACACGCAGGCCGACGGGACCGACTTTTTCATCGAGACGCTGAACGAAGAAAAGACACAGTATCTGCACGAGGACCAATGGAAGCCGCTCAAGGTAGTCAACGAGACCATCGACATTCGCGGAGGCAAACCGCTCGAGCTCAAAATAATGGTTACAGCCCACGGACCGATCATGTCCACGGAAGGCGCAAATCTCGCCATGCAATGGATAGGCGCAGAACCCGATGACGACTCTCTCGCCTTCTATCTTCTCAACCACGCGGTCGATTACGACGATTTTGCAGTCGCAATGCAAACATTGAATGCCCCGCCTCAGAATTTTGCTTATGCCGACACAAACGGAATGATCGCCATGTGGGTGGCGGGCCTGTTTCCTGTTCGTAAGATGGGATTGGGCCGCCTTCCCGTGGACGGCGCCTCGGGCGATTTCGATTGGAAAGGGTTCATTCCGAGGGCGGAAACGCCCCATAGCGCGAGTCCGACTCAGCACTACCTGGCTTCGGCAAACCAGCGTCCCTCTCCAAAGGATTATCCCTATTACCTCGGCTACGAATGGGACCCCGGCTACCGGGCCCGCCGCATAAACCAACTGCTTTCATCCCAAGAATCCATAACCGCTGAACAGATGAGAAGCTTTCAGGCAGACACTTATGATACGGCGGCTGCGTCGATGCTGCCTCGTATGACGGCTGCCTGCAAGGACAAATTCGAGGATGGGTCCCTTTACGCGCAAGTTCTCGATATCGTCTCAAAATGGGATTTTGTCACAGCGAAGGAGAAGGCGGCTCCAGCAATATGGTGGAAATGGCTCGACAAGTTCCGCGATCTCGTGTGGAGAGATGAATGGGCGGCAGCCGGCCTCTACACGCAGGGTGAACCGTGGGGCCACACCGACATGAACAAATGGCAGCCTCCTATGGAAGTGCTGGAAAAAATGGTGGTCGAGGAGCCGAACTCGAAATGGTTCGATGATGTTTCGACGAAGGAAGTGGAAACGCTCGAGGATATTGCGTCGAGAGGACTGCGGGAGGCGGCGGATGATCTGGCGTTGCGGTACGGCGGCGAGGCTTCCGCCTGGGTCTGGGGCAGGGCGAATCGCTTGCGCATCGAGCATCTCTCGAACAATCCGACGCTCGGACGTGGAGGACAACCGCTCAGCGGCAGCGACCTTACCTTGAATGCGCGCGGCAACGGCGGCGATGTTACCGGCGGGCCAAGCTGGCGGATGGTCGTTGATTTCACAGACCTTACGCGTACGACGGCAGTGTTTCCGGGCGGCCAGAGCGGCGACCCCACCAGCCCGCATTACGACGACTTGATCGATGAATGGATTCAAGACAAATACGTTCCTGTGTTTTTCTATCCGAGAGCGGAGGAGTTCCCTGCAGACCAGATTGAAAGCTGGCTCGCGCTTTCGGCCCCGATCGACAGCATGGAAATCACCGGCAGCGAGACAACGGAGTAATTAAGGGAGCAAGCATATGACAGGCTGGCGGAAATATTGGGATGAAAAAATAGAGACGATGCCCGGCGCCGAACTCGAAAAGTTGGAGAGCGCAAGATTGCGGAAGCAACTTTCCTACGTCTATGCGAAATCTCCTTTCTACAAGAAGAAGTTCGACGAGGCCGGAATAGATGTCGTCCGCATTGCATCGGTCAGGGACTTGCCACGGCTTCCCTTCACTACAAAGGACGACCTTCGGCAGACTCAGGCCGAGTTCGGGGGGCTCGGCGGACACCAGTGCGCGCCCATGCGCGACATCATCAGGATTCAGGGGACAAGCGGAACAACCGGCAAACCGCTCTTCATCGGGCTTACCCGCAACGACGCCCACTTGTGGCAGGAACTGTTCGCGCGACATGGATGGACCGGCGGACTCCGTCCCGACGACGTCATGATAAATCCGGCTGACTTCGGTCTGTTCATAGGAGGACTGAGTGAAAGTGTCGGCGCAGAGTATCTTGGCGTGACCGTCATTCCTCTTCCGCTTGTGAGCGCAGGCATGCAGAAACTGCTCGATATCATGGTCGAGTTCAAACCCACAGTCCTGTTCTCGACGCCTTCAGCCACCATGTTCCTCGAGAAGATTGTTCGCGATATGCTCGGCAAACAACCGATCGAGATGGGATTCAAGAAAGGCTTCATGGCAGGCGAGACACTGACCGAAGGGGACCGCAGACACATCGAATCGACGTGGGGGATCAAAGCGCGCAACTTCTACGGCATGGCTGATGTGGCAGCGGACATAGCCGCCGAATGCGATGAAGCCGCCGGAATGCACTATTGCGCTCAAGGGGCGGTCATAGCCGAACTGCTTGACCCTGTAAGCCTCGAGCCGATCGAAATGGCCGACGGCGTCGAAGGCGAAATCGTGTTCACCACGATCGACCGCGAGGCCACGCCGGTGATTCGCTATCGAATCCGCGATGTTGTGCGCGTGCATACCGGCGATTGCGCATGCGGGCGCACCAGCTTCCGTTTTCGCGTAATCGGCAGAACCGACGACATGCTCAAGGTGAAAGGCGTGAATGTGTTCCCTGCCGCCGTCAAGAACGTCATCGCCTCGTTCTCGCCCCGGACAACCGGCGAGATGCGCATCGTGCTCAGAAAACCCGGCCCTGCGGTCGGCGAGAACCTGCGCATAAAGGTCGAACATGGATCCGGACTCTCGCCTGCTGAACTCGAAGACCTGAAGGAATCGCTGACACGCGCCATTCGCGAAAAGCTGGTCTTCAAGCCGGTAATCGAACTAGTACCGCCCGACACATTCCCGAAATCAGAATATAAGATCGAGTATTTCGAGAAGTTGTTTTGATCGCAATGGACGTAAAGTAACATATTCTGTGGCCTGAGACCTCTCTCTACGCCTTTGCGGTTCAGCTCGGTTTTGGTCCAAAACCTGGAATCCCAAATAAGGATATCTACAGTCAATAGCTCTCCTATGGGGGAATTATCATGAGCGGAATTATTGACGTCTCGAGCACAGTGCCGACACCCGAATTCTTGTATGACGGCATTTTGCATATGCCGGAAATATATAGGGGCTATCTGCGTGTGTTTGCGCCTCCAGGCCTTCGGGCGGCGGGCTTCGGCCTGGAGAGAATCGAGCAAATACTCAAATCGATGACACAGGAGGACCTCATTGATTTTCTGTCCCAGCAGATGGATGGGTTTCCGCGCGATGTGGATGAATTCATCGCGGCGCTCGATTCCGCCGGAATACGAGCGTCGGCTCTCCACAATTTCGACGAGCAGACTACCACGGGCGTAGAGCCGATTCCGAACGACAAGGTCGCGGAGATTACAAAGAAATACCCGGAAAGATTTATCGGCTTTGCCGGAATTGACCCGCACAAGGGAAAAGCGGCCATTGCAGAAATCGACAAGTGCATCAGAGAGCTTCGATTGAGCGGAGTCGCGTTGCGGCCGTTCATGCACGATATCTATGCAAACGATCAAAAATACTTCCCGATTTACGAACGATGCGAAGAACTCGGCGTGCCGATATGGATACACACGTCAATCAACTGGACAACGAAGAGGCGAATGGACTATGGTCGGCCGATATACCTGGATGACGTGTGCATCAGATACCCGGGATTGAAACTCATCGCCGGCCATGGCGGCTGGCCGTGGGTGAATGAGATGGTCGCGCTCGCATGGAGGCATGATAATCTATACCTCGACATTTCGGCCCATCGCCCGAAATATCTTGCAACTCAAGGCAGCGGCTGGGAGATGCTGCTGCATTTCGGCAATACTACGATTCAGGACAAAGTGCTCTTCGGCTCCGATTGGCTCAATCTCGGCATGCACATCTCAAAGGTCCTGGAGGAAGTCCGCTCGCTTCCTTTAAAACCGTCCGTGCTCGACAAATGGTTGCACGCGAACGCCGAGCGTGTATTTGGACCAAGCTGATCTCAAGTACTAGTGCAGCGTTTCTTAAATAACATGCGTTAGCTCGACGATGTCCCCCCCTTTGCAAAGGGGGGAGGGGGGATTTAAAACTCCTGTTTCCCAAGGACTTCTGTGACTTCTCAATCCCCCTTTGTCCCCCTTTTTCAAAGGGGGAGCACTGCAATAAAATCTGGGAAGCGCTCTACTAGATGCTCTCAAGCTCAACAACCGGCTTATGCTCTGGATAAGTCATTATGCTTATAGAAATCCTATTGGTGCTGCTGATTATCGGCGTGCTTCTAGCGGGGCCCACCTTCGAGAGCATTTGGACGGCGATAGCGGTATACGGCGGAATCATTATGGGAATGATTCTTGCCCTTTGGTACTCAGGGCGGCTTTCGGGCGAAATTGCCGGTTTCCTGCTCGGTGGCTCGGCTGCCGGAAAAGCAAAGAAGACCTACGATCTGGCGCAGAAATGCGAGGTCGAGCACAAATTCGAAGAAGCTGTCGCCTTGTACCGCAGCGCACTCGAAAGCGACAAGAAGAATCCGTCGCCGAGAATCAGACTTGCCGATCTCTACTACAGGTTGGAGGATTACGACAATTGCATCAGATATATGCGCGAGGCGCTGACCTTGGCGGCAAGCATGAGCGAGAGCGAGCGTGTCTCATTGATGAACCGCCTCGCGGACGTGTACATGCAGCGGAAACAGGACACAGCAGCGGCCATTTCCATCCTTAAGAGAATCACCGAGGAATTCCCTAAGAGCAAACATGCCGTTTATGCGCGCGAACGCATGATACAGATAAGGGACGAGATCAGAAACGAAAACAAAGGCTGATTAGACCGCAAAGGCGCAAAGTGCGCAAAGAAGAAGGCGACGGAAATCCTTCTTTTGTTTCGTTCCTTTTGTCTCTGACCTTTGCGAACTTCGCGCTTCTGCGGTTCAATTATGTCCGCATCGTTGATGTGGTATAATGTCCGCGTTTTGTATGGAGCGGCCGGATGGGACTACATGAGGAGAGAGCGATGAAGAATATCATTTGGAAGCCATACGGAGACTATAAGACCAAGAGTAACATCAAGCGTTTCATGCGGAAACACAAGATCAAGGACTATGACGAGCTCATCAAGAAATCAATAGCTGACACAGAATGGTTTTGGGATGCGGCGCTGAAGGACCTTGGTGTCGAATGGTACGAGCCCTACACAAAGGTGCTTGATGCCTCGGCCGGCTTCCCGTGGGCAAAGTGGTTCATCGGCGGCAAAATGAACATTGTCCACAACTGCCTCGATCGCCACGCTCTAGGTTGGCGTCGCAACAAGCTTGCAGTCATTTGGGAAGCCGATGACGGTTCGGTCCGCACCGTTTCTTACTGGCAGTTGTATAACGAGGTGAACCGGCTCGCAAATGCGCTCAAGAGCCTCGGCATCAAGAAGGGCGACGCCGTAGGCATCTATATGCCAATGGTGCCTGAGATAGTGACCGTGCTGATGGGCTGCCTGAAAATCGGCGCGGTCGCCATTCCGGTCTTTTCGGGTTTCGGCGCAACTGCGCTTGCGACACGCCTGGGCGACGCCGAAGCCAAGGTTCTGTTCACCGCCGACGGCTCGGCCCGCCGTGGCAAGTTGGTGCAGATAAAGAGAGAGGCGGACAAAGCCGTCGCAATGACCCCGAGCATCAAGAGCGTGGTAGTACTCAAGCGCATGGGAGTCGATATAGATTTCAAAGAAGGTCGCGACATATGGTGGCACGACCTCGTCCCGAAACAATCGTCGCAATGCGAGACCGAAAAGCTCGACGCCGAGGATTATTCACTCATCATCTACACTTCGGGCACAACCGGCAAACCGAAGGGAACCGTGCACACGCACGCAGGCTGCATGGCGCAGATGGCGAAGGAATTGGGCTACTATTTCGACGTCAAGGAAGAGGACACCTTCTTTTGGGTGACCGACATCGGCTGGATGATGGGCCCGTGGGAAATAATCGGTGTGCAGAACTTCGGCGGCACATATCTGATATTCGAGGGAGCGCCGGACTATCCGCAGCCGGACCGGCTGTGGGACGTGTGCGAGCGGCACGGAGTGACCATCCTCGGCATCTCACCAACCGCAATCAGGCTGCTCATGCGTTCGGGAGTCGATTGGGTGAAGAAACATGACCTCTCGAAGATCAGGATTCTCGGCTCGACCGGAGAGCCGTGGGACCCTGAATCGTACCAGTGGTTCTTCGAGCACGTCGGCGGCAAGCGGTGTCCAATCATCAATATTTCGGGTGGCACGGAAATCGTCGGCTGCCTGATGGCGCCCCTCCCCATCGCAAGTTTGAAGCCATGTACACTCCGCGGCCCGGGACTCGCGATGGATATTGACGTATACGATGAGGACGGCAAGCCCATTCGCGGAGGCATCGGCCATCTTGTGTGCAAGAAGCCGGCGCCCTCGATGACCAAGGGATTCCTTAAAGACCCGGACCGCTACATCTCAACCTACTTCTCTCGCTGGCCGAACATATGGTATCACGGCGACTGGGCGCACGTCGATGAGGACGGCTATTGGTTCCTGCACGGACGCGCCGACGACACTATCAAGGTATCGGGCCGGCGAACGGGCCCTGCGGAAATCGAGGCGGCCCTGATCGAGCACCCTGCCGTCTCCGAAGCGGCTGCCATCGGGGTCCCGCACGAAATAAAAGGCGAGGGTGTCGTCTGCTTCGTTGTGCTGCACCCTGCCCACCAGCCAAGCGAGGAGTTACGCAACGAGCTGAAGGAGCAAGTAGTCAAAATCATGGGGAAGACGCTGCGGCCGGAAGACCTGCGGTTCGTTACAGCGCTCCCCAAAACACGCTCGGCCAAGATAGTGCGCGGGGTCATACGAAAGAAATGGCTCGGTCAGGACGTCGGCGATATCGCATCGGTTGAGAACACGGATGCAATCGAAGAGATAGCGCGCGCGAAATGAGGAAGCTTTACTTCGCGGAGAGTATCCCAGCGGGGATGACGCCGACCGAATTTTCGCCTTGACCCACGCGGGAAAACGCAGTATAATAAAAATTGAAAGCTCCGGACAGGGACATACCCGCAAATTGGGTTTGTCCCTGTTCTCCCGGACATTCCGCCGTACCAAAAAACGGCGGTATTTTGTTAATGTCTCCCGGAAAATGGGGCAGAAACCTGGTCTTGTTATTTCTCCTTTGATGCCGGAAGCATTGTGAAAATCCTCCCTACCCCCATTGTAAAAGGGGGACAAGAGAAGCTTTTTGCGGAGAGGGTAATAAGAGATCAGAGTTTCAGGAGAGGGTAATGAGAGATTAGGGTTTCAACACTGGAATAATATATGGAAGACCCTGGCAGTACAAGCCGAAAATATGCAGACGCAAATCTGCACGAAAGAACATTCCGATACTCTGGATCCGTTGCCGCTGCTTCGGCCAACCCGATGAATATTTGTCGAGTGGCCGCGGCCTGAGGCGCCCTGATTCGCCTCCGGCGGCAAGCGATACGATCCTGCCGGAGGTGAATAGTGAAGAATATCCTTCTTGTTCCGGAACTCCGCGAGCTCCTTGCGGAAAACAACCCCCAGAACCTGCGTGAGTTCTGCGAGTCATCCCACCCTGCCGACATCGCCGAGTTTCTTAGCGCGCTGGAACCGGATGAGATTGGCCGCGTGCTTTCCTGCGCTGACCCGCGCATACGGGTCGCTATCTTCCCTTACTTCGATATCGACGTCCAGTTGGGGCTCGCCGAGAGAATGCGTCGCGCAGAACTCGTCGAACTCGTCTCGAACATGTCCTCGGACGAGCGTGTCGACTTCATAAAGAAGTTGCCCGAGGAAGAAATACAACTGCTGATGCCCGGCATCGCTCAGGCCGAGCGTGAAGACATCCGAAAACTTGCCTCGCACCCGGAAGGCACGGCAGGCGCCGTCATGTCATCGGATTACGCCACGCTGTCAGCCGGACTCACGGTTCAAGAGGCAATCGAGAAGCTCCGACTCGAAGCGCCCGACAAAGAGACCATCTACTATGCGTACGTCATTGACGACCAGCGTAAGCTCATAGGCATCGTTTCCTTGAAGGACCTTATCCTCGCCAGGCCGAACCAACGCATGGCCGACATCATGCATCCGGAGCCGATCTACGCTCGAGTCGACGAAGACCAGGAAGAAGTGGCCCGCAAGATTGCGAAATACGACCTTATTGCCATTCCGGTCATAAACGGAGGAGGAGGGCTGGTTGGCATTGTCACACATGATGATGCGATGGACATATTGCGGGTTGAGCAGACAGAGGACCTGGAAAAATTCATGGGCTTGACCGGCGCCGTCAGGGAGGAAGACTATCTCTCTGTGCCCATATTCACCCACTATCGAAGAAGAGTCATCTGGCTGGCCACGCTCGCCATGTTGGAGCTGATTTCGGGCACAATACTTCATGTATACGAACACGTGCTTACCAGCGTATTCATTCTGGCTCTTTACATGCCTATGCTAGCGGGCTCAGGCGGCAATTCGGGTTCTCAGTCGGCCACGGTCGTGGTGCGGGCTCTTGCGCTCCAGCAAGTAAGGTCCGGCGATGTCCTCCGTGTCCTGTGGAGAGAACTGAGAGTCGGACTCCTTTTGAGTATGACTCTGATGCTGGTCTCCACCGGCAGAATTATTCTCCTGGGACGTGAAACCGCGCTCCTGGGAGGATTCTCGTTGTCCCATATAGGAGCCGTTGTCGCGACGGCCCTTGGGTTGCAGGTAGTGAGTTCGACGCTTTTCGGATCGTTGCTGCCGCTGATTGCGGCAAAAGTGAAACTTGATCCGGCAGTAGTGGCCAGCCCCTTGCTGGCAAGCATGGTGGACATAACCGGGCTGCTGATTTATTTTAATACTGCGAGGTTGATGCTGGGAGTCTGATCAGTCTCCGAGCAGACCATGTGCCTATGGAAACTTCCGGCTTCCCTCATGGTGAGCGGGCTGGAATTGTGCAAATAAATTCGCGCCCACAAAAACCGATTCCTGCCTTCAACGGATATTTCAACGCGATACTTTGGGGTGCGAATTTGCTCGCGTATCGAATTCTGCCCGGACAGCCTCTCTTGATGCGAGTTTACTTGCACAATTCAATGAACGATTCTGTTATAATTCTAATATGTCACTTATAGGCACCGGCATAGACATAGTTGAAGTGGAACGAATTGAGAAGATGCTCTCTCGTCGGAAAGAGAAATTTCTGGGCCGCGTATTCACAACGGCGGAGACAGATTACTGCATGAAAAAGGCCCGGCCGGCCGTGCATCTCGCGGCGAGGTTCGCTGCAAAAGAAGCCGTCGCCAAAGCCCTCGGGACAGGTTTTACAAAAGGTATCCAGATGCAGGATATCGAAATTGTCGCCGCCGACAACGCTCCGCCTTCCGTCAAACTCCACGGCACAGCCGCCAGAAGATACGAAACCATCGGGGCCTCCGGGATTCTCCTTTCCCTTTCCCACACCGGCCAATACGCTCTCGCGCACGCCGATATTTTTTGACTGGCCAGACAGACAAAAAAACTTGACAACATGCCTGATAGTTTATATAATCGCCACGATCAGCGGCTCACCCTGATTGTCCTCTGCTTGAAAGGGACGCTCGATGCGCCCATGCGGCCGAGCATCACCCGGGAAAAGGACCGGCAGCGGCATCATCTGCCGCCCCTGCACCCGGAAACCCCGCGCCGGCCAGCATGGAGAGAGTTCACTCAATGGTTCAGTCTCACTTGACCATATAAAGCCGGGATGCTATACTTTCCGCGTTAACGCGTTGCGTCAATGGGAGGCGCATACGCGGTTCCCCGTTAACGGACACGAACGGAAGAGGAGGCGCCGTGGCTGAACTGAGACATGTTCACATAAGCATCGAAAACAAGGTCGCAAAACTCGTTGTTGACCACCCCCCGGCCAACGCGCTGAGCGACGCCGTCCTTGCAGACATCGAGGCCGCGATTGATTCGATAGCGTCGGACCCTGCCGCAAAGGTAGTTGTCATCACCGGGCAGGGTCGTTTTTTTATTGCCGGCGCCGACATCAATCAGTTGGACACGGTTAAAGGCGCGTCAGCCGGTGAAAGGCTTGCGTCAAACGGGCAGCGCGTCCTGAGCAAGATCGAGCAGTTGACAAAGCCCGTCATCTGCGCGATAAACGGGATGGCGCTGGGCGGAGGCTGTGAACTGGCAATGGCCTGCCACATGCGAATCGCGGTCGATTCTGCCAAGCTGGGGCAACCCGAGATAAATCTCGGAATCATTCCGGGATTCGGCGGGACGCAGCGGCTTATGCGTATCATCGGCCCGAGCAAGGCAACCGAGTTGATCCTTACGGGTGACATGCTTACAGCCCAGGAGGCTTACCGACTCGGTCTGCTGAATGCGGTGGTCCCTGCTGACCAGTTCGAGGGAACGGTTCGTGCGCTTGCGGAGAAGATTGCAGCAAAGAGCATGCCGGCCATAAGGGCGTCGCTAAGGGCGATCGGTGGCGGGTTGGATGCCAGTCTTGCCGCAGGGCTCGCGCTTGAGGCGAAGATTTTCGGGGAAATCTGCGAGACAAAAGACAAAACGGAAGGCATCCGCGCGTTTCTGGAGAAGCGGCAGGCGAATTTCATGGATATGTGACGCGGTAGAGGCTTTTCCGCGCGCGGTAGAGGCACGAAGGAGGATCGGAATGAAGATCATTGTGTTGATGAAGCAAGTTCCGGATACTGAAACAAAGATTCAGGTGAAGCCGGGAGAGACAGCCATCAGTACCGACGGAGTGACATTCGTCATAAATCCTTATGATGAATTCGCAATCGAGGAAGCCCTGCGCATAAAAGAGGCCAAGGGCGGAGATGTCACGCTTATCACGCTCGGATGGGACAAGGCCGCTGAAGCGCTCCGCACCGGTCTCGCAATGGGCGCTGATAAGGCTGTCCACCTGAACGACCCGGCATTCCTCACCAACGACGCGCATTCCATTGCGCTGGCTCTCTCCAAGACACTGAAGAAGCTGCAGTATGACCTCATACTCTGCGGCAAGCAGGCCATTGACTACGACAACCACCAAATAGGCGTGAGGGTTGCAGAGATGCTCGGCATTCCGCACGTCGCGGTCGTGACCAAGCTCGTACTGGAGGACGGTAAGGCAGTAGCGCACCGGGAAATCGAGGGCGGAACGGAAGTCGTCGAGACGCCGCTCCCAGCTATTATCACCTGCCAGAAGGGACTGAATGAACCGCGATACGCTTCTTTGAAGGGAATTATGCAAGCGAAGAAGAAGCCGCTCGAAGCCAAGAAGGTTGCCGACGTCGACGCCTCGCCCGGCGAAGTGGGTCAGGCTGGAGCAAAAACCGTTGTGCTCACATTGACAATGCCGCCCGACAGGGCTGCCGGCAAAGTTGTCGAGGGCGAGCCGGAAGATGCGGCCCGGCAGGTAGTCAAGCTCCTCCGTGAGGAAGCAAAGGTAATCTAGGGAACGAAACCGGCATTTCTATAAGAGAGAGCAAGGAGAAGACACGATGAGCGGAGTATGGGTTTTTGCTGAGACGCGCGACGGCAAAATCATTAAAGTCGTAAATGAGATGCTCAATGCATGCAAGACAATAGGAGCGACACTCGTTGAGGACGTCGCCGCCGTTCTGATTGGCTCAGGGGTTGAGTCCCTCGCCAAGGACCTCGCCGCCATGGGCGCCAAGAAGGTTTACCTGGCGGATGACCCGAAGCTTGAAAAGTATTCCCCGGACGCATACGCAAAAGTTCTTGTCAGCCTGGTGAAACAGCATAACCCCTCGGTATTGCTGTTCGGCAATTCTGCGGTCGGCAAGGATCTTGCGCCCACGGTCGCAGCGAAACTGGGCGTAGGCATGTGTTCGGACTGCGTCGCCGTTCAACTCAACGCAGAAAAGCAACTCCTCTTTACCCGACCTGTCTATTCGGCCAAAGCCATCACGACAGTGGTCTGCAAAGACAAACCCCAAATGGCGACGATCCGCCCGAACGTTCTGCCGCCTGGCGACGCCAAGGGCGCCGGAGCCGCCGATATCGAGAAGGTGAGCGCGGCCATTTCGGATAGTGATCTGCGTACGAAGGTGCGCGAGATTCTTAAGAGCGCCGCGGGCAAAATAGAGCTTACCGAGGCCGACGTAATCGTCGCAGGTGGCCGCGGCATGAAAGCCCCCGAAAATTTCAAGCTGCTCGAAGACCTTGCGGCGGTTCTCGGCGCGGCAGTCGGCGCATCACGCGCGGCAGTAGATGCAGGCTGGCGCGATCACCATGACCAGGTCGGCCAGACGGGCAAGGTTGTCAACCCGACGCTTTACATCGCTGCCGGCATATCCGGCTCGATCCAGCACCTTGCTGGAATGAAGACCTCGAAGGTCATCGTCGCCGTTAACAAGGACCCCGAGGCGCCCATCTTCAAAGTTGCAAACTACGGCATTGTCGGCGACCTGTTTAAGGTGGTCCCGGTAATGACCGAAGAGTTCAAGAAGATGCTGGCACAGTAACGAAGAGTGTATCCACAAGAAAAATCCCCCTTTGCCTAAGCGCTGCTGAGGCAAAGGGGGATTCTCATTAAGAAGAGGAATCGGACCCACCGTTCACGTTGCCATGACAATCAACTTTTCGGTCTGCTCCAGGGTGCCGATTGTTATCAGCTTGTCATCACTTTCGATAACATGGTCTGAAGGCGGATTGAACACCATTCTGCCGTCTTTCTTTTCAACGGCGATAACGATGATGCCAAGTTCACTTCGAATAGGTGTATCTTTGAGCGCTTTGCTGACAAGGCTCGATCGTTCGCCAACCCCTATTTCCTCGAGCCGCACGTCCATTTCGCGCTCGAGAGAGCTCAACTCGATGAAATGTGTTACGGCCGGCTTGAGAATAGCGCCAACGAGACGATATGCGCCGATAAGATAGGGCGAAACGACCTTGTTCGCTCCCACCTGGAGCATCTTCTTGCCTGCGCCGCTCGTCTCGGCGCGCGATGTGATAAAGAGATCCTTGTTGAGGCCGCGGGCCGTTATCGTGATAAACAGGTTTTCGGCATCCGACGCGGCTACCGCCACGAGTCCGCGGGCGCGCTCGATGCCTGCCTTGTGCAGAACGGCCTCATCCCCCGCATTTCCGTAGATAGCGAGAACGCTATTCTCATGTAGGACCTGTATCTTGTTGGGATCGATCTCAATCACGATCAACGAAAGCTTGCGCTTCGTCAGCTCTTCGACCACAACACTGCCCATTCTCCCATAACCGCAAATAATATAGTGATCCTTGAGTTCCCTTATTTCCCTGTGCACCCTGCGCCTCCCCAGAATATCCAGGATTCCGCCTTCGACCATCATCTCGACCACGAGCCCAAAACTGTAAAAAACAAGACCGACACCAACCACGATGAGTCCAATGGTGAAAATTCTCCCCAACGGCGACAGTGGGCGAACCTCAGAGAAACCGACCGTCGCAATTGTCGTGACTGTCATATAAAGGGCATCAAGAAACTCCCATCCCTCGATGAGCATGTAGCCGACCACGCCTGCCATCAGGACAAGGGTAACACTGGTTAGAACCAGGATGAGCCTCTGTTCAGGCGACAAAGCTGCCTGCCTGCGGATGCGGCGATTCAAAAGCCTCTTCTCCCCTACTTGCCATGTATACAAAGGAATTCGGGCCTCATTATAGCACAAAGCGGGGGTTTCATTGCAGAAGGAATACGCATGAGCAAACGTCCTGAGATAGCAGGTCTTCTTGATCAGCGCCTGTAGGGGCACGATTCATTGCGCCCATCCAGGCGCAGATTCGTCGACATCATATGCAGTCGTCGCACATAGAAAAGAATGGCTGGCTATCTTTTTCGCTGCGGCAGGTATTTCAAGACTGATGAGATATCCCTCGAAGGAGACTGCGCGGCCTCGACATTGGCTTTCTTAATCTGTTCGTACACCTCTTGTCGATGCACCGAAACGTCTTTGGGGGCCGTTATCCCAAGTTTTACCTGATCGTTTTCAATCCCCAAGATCGTGACCGCGACGGCGTCACCGATTATGATGCTTTCATTCAGCCTGCGAGTTAGCACAAGCATGGCCCGGCGCCTCCCGCAGGACCCGATGCCTGGTTGTATAGCGAGGGTCCGTGAGCACGAGTTGTTTTGCCTTGCGAACGGAATGATTTATGACGATGGGACCCATCAGGTTGACTGTCATCTCGCGCGGGTCGCTAGGCACTGTCACCACGGCATACACCGAGCTTTTCAGAGATGACTTTACATATATGTCTGCTAGCTCTTCAGCGGGCAGGGAAACTTCATAGTCCGGACAAACGAGTGTCGGATCAATCAGGATGAAGCATAACGACGGCTCATCGATGCACTGCCACCACAGAAAAGGGACATCGGGGCCCGGAAACGGGAACAACGCATAACGACGTAATGCAGGGAAACCGATCATCCCCGAAGGCATCTCTATGACCTGCTCATCGGCGATATCAACCTGACCCAGCGTTCTACTTGTTATCTTCATACATCAGAAGACCTTTCGAGAAGACCCGCCCCTTTTTATCATTCCCATTTCTCTTTGCCATTCCCGCTTCTCCTTGTCATTCCCGCTTCTCCTTGTCATTCCCGAAAAGACAGGAATCCAGTCCAATACCCGCAGTTCCAAGTAGGATCATCAAGTTACTTCATGAAGCTGAACAAAGTCGGCTGAATCACCTGGATGGTCGTCGCAAGCGCAGCCTGATAGACCGTCTCCGTGTTTGCGAGTTTTATGGCGAACTCCGTCAGGTCCGCCTCCTCGGTTTTCGAGCGAAGGCTTTCAAAGCTGAGCTCGAGGTCTTCGAGACGAGACCTTGCAAAATCAATCTGAACCAACTGCTGCCCTGCGCCGGCGCGCGCGTCGATGATGCGTGAGACGATATCGTCTACGTTCCCAATGAGTTCCGTCAGTCGTTCCGAGTCGTTATTCAGAAGCGCCTGCCGGATTTCCTCGGCAGTCTCGAACATTCCGGGCGAGAACAGCCCCAGGTCTTCTGCGGTCGTGGCGTCGCCCTCGCTAATGATTATTATTGGAGTGTCGCCGGATTGAGACGTTAGCACAAGCCGGTTGCCTGCTGAATCGATGGACGCTTCGACCCCGACACCCGCGCGTTCTATCGCCGCCATGACGTTTCCGAGCGTGACTGCTCCGCTCAGGTCAACCGAGGCTGACAACTCGCCGTTCGTAATGCGAATTGTGCCGAGAGAGATTCCCGAGCCGCCGTTGAGAAGCGAGACAGGAGTCGACGGACCTCCGATGGGATCAAGCCTTGCGCCTTCGAGCGTCGAGCCGGCGCCCATTCCCAGTATCCCAAGGTCCGAGGCCGTCGTGCCGCCCGCTTCGGTCACGCTGATTTGGCTTCGTCCGGTGCTCACGGTATCAGTAATATCGATGCCGCTCCCATCGGCGGCAATCGAGGCTGTGACATTGAAGGTCGGACCGGTAAGAGCATTAATGGCGGCGACAACGTCGCCGACCGTGATAGTGGCTGAGATATCTACGGTCACAGTGTTGCCGTCCCGGTCGGTTATGTTGAAAGCACCGGTGCCGACATCAAGCCCGGCGCCATAATTCAGGTCACTCAGAAGCGTGCCGGCCGTCACGACGGAAGCCCCGCCTGTCGGATTCAAATCGCTTCCCTGGATGGAGCCCACAGAACTGCCGAGTATACCGAGGTCCACCGCCGTGGTGGTTGGAGGAACCGCCGCCGGATTCTCTGTAATGGTCAGGGGGAGCGCCGGGTTTGCCGTGTTGTCGGCTATCAGGAGGCCGTTACCGTCGGTGTTGATGCCGGCCGTGACATTGATTCCCGCAGCCGAGTTTATTGCTGTGATAACGTCATTGATCGTCGAGGCCGCGGATAAGTCTATGGTGGCCGATGCGCCGCTTCCATCGGTTATCACAATGCTGCCTGCTTGCACGCCCCCGCCGCCATTGAGTTGCGCCAACGGCGTATCGAAGGCCGGACCGGCGCTGATGTCAGGATTCAAGTTGACGTCGCCTATTACCTGGCCGGTGGACGTCGCGAAGATCGTGCTGCCGGGCTGATTGATGGGAATCACGTTGCCCGGCCCGATTGCCTCGTATATGATTCCGCTGTCGCCGTGATACTCGACGAATTCGCCGTTTCTCACGTATGGGATGGTCTCAGTCTCATGACCCGCAAAAACGTAGCGACCTCCATAGTCGGAGTTCGCCGTCTGAACAAGCTGTTCTATGAGAGCGTCGACCTGCTCCGCTGCCGCTGCGCGCGATACTGCGTTGCCGGTGTCGTTTGCTTCCGTTACAGTAATCCCGCGCAATTCAGTGAGAATATCGTTCATTATGCCCAGAGCGCCCTCGCTCGCGTTCACAAACGATTCGGTGCGATCGATATTTTCCACGAACCGGTTTATTTCAGTGATTTCAGCCCGCATCCGAAGCGCTATGGCGGCCCCCAACGGATCGTCTGAGGGCCGGCGGATAGTGAGTCCGGTCGCCACGACCTCCTGGGTTTCCTGCAATTGGCGCAGAGTGATCTGCATGTTCCTGAGCGCCGTATTCACCAGAACCGGATTCGATATGCGTACAACCACGCTGACTACCCTCCTATCGATATATCATTCTGAACCCTTCACCGTCATTCCACGCAGAGCGAACAATCTCCCCGAATTCGCTTAGCCCACCTGCTCGAGCAGAATATCGAGCACGTCGCTCACTGCCGAGATGAAGCGAGCCGAAGCTTCGTATGCCTGCTGGGCGCGAATGATATTTACGCCTTCCTCATCGAGCCAAACGCCGGCTATGGCGTCGCGCATATTAGCAATGCCGTCCACCACACCCGTCTGTATCTCCTGCCGGTCGGTCGCCAACTGCGTCGTGTACCCAAGCGTCGTCAGTGTCGCCTGGAAGAACTCCTCGAGGGTGGCGGTAGTGTTGGCGCCGAGCAAGGGCGTGTTGCGCAACTGCGCAAGCGCCAAGGCGTTGCTGTTGTCGCCCGGACCCGTCGAACGTCCGGCCGAGATAAGAGCGACGTCGTTCTGTATGGCGTCGGAAACAGCCATAGAAGCGGCCGCGCCTGCCTCGGGGTCAAATGTAAAGAATGAGTTGATTCCCATCGAGAGCAGGAAATCACTTGTATCGCCCTCCTGAGCGCCATCACCCACGAATGAAAACGTGTCGCCCGGAGTGGAGGTCTCAACCATAAGCCTGTTGTCGGCCGTCACGGTCGCAGTCAACCTCCCGCCCGACGCGAACGCCGCGTTGATTTGAGCGGCGACGGTGTTAAGCGTATCGGTATCGGCGTCAATCGTGATTTCGTGCTGTTCAAGCAACTGTCCCTGGCTGTCGTAAGCGGCCAGAAAAAACGAGCCGTCCTGGGGCGTAAACGGCAAGTCGGCGCCCGAAAGGGCTGCGTCCGCATCGGACACCGCGTAGTCGGAGGTCAGCGAATCGTATCTCACCAACCCCTGTCCCTGGCTGTGAATCCTGTTCACTTCTTCGATTACCTCAAGCGCAAGAGTGTCAAGGTCGGCTAGTACCTGGTTGGTCGTCACGCCGTCCCTGATATCCAGATAGCCGCGAAGGTCTCCGCTCTGCACGTTGAGCGGGCGATTCCCGTCACCGGCGGCGACAACCTCATAGAAATCGCCGCGCGTGGGGTCAATATCAGAAGTGAGACGAAGCCCAATTGGATTATATGAGAAATCCTGAACGAGACCGTAGCCATCCAGGTAGACGCTGACCGTTCCATTGTCATTTCGCCGGATTTCTACGGAGGCGAGTTCCGAAAGTTGGTTCAGAAGCAGATCACGGGAATCGAGGGCCGCATTCGCCGTTCCGGAGCCGGCTTCCAAGCCTGTTATCTGTTTATTGAGTTCGCTGATTTCGGCCGCGAGCGTGTTGATTTTATCGACCGTGGTCCGTATGAAATCATTTGTCGTGGTCCGCAAGTTATTCAGAAGCTCGTAGGACATATTTATCGAGTCGGCCAGCGCGACACCCGATTGACTGACGGTCGTCCGCACGCCCTCATCCTCGGGATTGTTCGTGAGTTCCTCAAGGCTGTCAAAGAAATTGGCCAGCGCCTGCGCAATGCCCTCCTGTGAAGGTTCAGCAAGAATATCCTCGATCTGCGAAAGATAGTCCATCCGGATGGAGTATTCGCCCATCACCGAGTTCTCGCGGCGGAACCGGTCGTCGAGCAGGCTCTCGCGGATTCGCGCGATTGTATCGACCCTCGAGCCGACTCCGAAAAGCAATCCTCCAATGCGAACACTTTGATACTGCAGGATGTCGGCGCGCTGCCGCGTATAACCTTCGGTGGACGCATTCGCCACGTTCTGGCCGGCTATGTCCAGCAGAATTTGCTGGGTTTGCAGCGCATTCGATCCCAACGACAACATCGAGAACAAACTGACAACCATGATATCCTTCCTGATAATGAGTTAGACTTGGTGGTCCAAAAGCGAAGCCAGAGTGGCCCGCCGTTTTGCCTGGCCCATGTTGCCGTAAATGGCCTTGGATGAAACAGGATCAACGAGATTCCTTAGCACCGAGTCAATCAGGCCGGCGCAATACTTCAACATCTCCGCATTGATACGGTTCTGTCGCTGAACTTCGCCAATCGCGGAAATCATATCGCGCCGCAACTCCATCAGCTTCGCCGAGAGCGAACCCTGCAACCGGCGCGCTATGTGCGACAAGGTCGGATTGGACTCGGTCAGATTCAGGATAGCGGCCAACCTCTTGACGAGATTCACGCGCGTCATCTCGATCTGATTATTGGAAGCAACAAGAAGTCCGATCTGCGAGGTGGTTTCTGACAGGTCTCTTAAGTCATTGGAAACTATGGCCTTGCGTTCTTCAAGGACTAACCCCTTCAACTCGCGATAGTTCCCTATCTGTTTCTCGAGGGTGCTGATGAGGTCTTCAACGGTCCTTTGCATCATGGTCTCCCCTTCCTCTAATATCGGCATTACTCACCTTCGGCTTTAACAAAATCTTCCAGGCTCTTATATATCAAATCGGCCACCCCCAATTGGTTGGATCGTCCCAATTCGCGCGCCATTTCCTCATCGAGAAAATCCTGAAACACCTCTTCGGCCTTGCCTCCACTGAGAAGAGGGTTTTTCGGAACGGTCTTGCGCATCTCCCGAATGAGCATGTGGAGAAAATACGCCTCCAGCTCTTGAGCGGCGGCACGAAGTCGTTTGGGTTCGGAATCTGAGTGGGGAGAGCACAGGTATTGGAGCTTGCGTTCGGTCTGGCCGACCCCCGAATACCTGGCCGAAACCGAAGCGATATCGAATTGATTCATTTCGTATGGTCTCTACATAACCTCAAGACGCCCTTGGAGCGCCCCCGCTCGTTCGATCGCCTGAAAGATCGCAATCAGGTCTTGCGGTGTAACTCCAATGGCATTCAAGGCGGCTGCTATTTCGCCTACATTCGCGCCACTCACCTCGGCCACCCGGCCTTCTGGAGGGGCGCCTTGGCCGGTTTCGCCGGCAGGCTTGCCGATAACTATGCGAATGTCTCCGTGGGAAACGGCGATGGGGGTTACGGCTACGTCGTGTCCAACCACGATGGTACCGGTCCTCTCATTCATGACCACTTTCGCCGGCGCATCGGATTTGACAGTGACTGATTCCACCTCACCAATAAAGGCGACCCTGTCGTTTGCGAATCTTTCCGGAATCTCGACCTTGACAGTGCCTCCATCAACGGCCTGGGCGCATGCTTTCCCGAAATGAGAGTTGACGGCGTCAGTAACTCGCGCCGCCGTCGTGAAATCTGCCCGCTTGAGACAAAGTGTCAGATACTTGCCGTCAGAGATGATCGTTGATGGGACTTCTTTCTCGACAATAGCGCCACCCGGCACAATGCCGGCCGTCTGATGCTTTATCTGGCCTCCCCTCCGCCCGCGTGTCTCGAAACCGCCGATGGACACCGGGCCCTGAGCCACCGCATAGGTTTCATTGTCGGCGCCTCTGAGGGGGGTGAGGAGAAGAGTTCCGCCGCGCAGGCTTACAGCGTCGCCGATAGTGGACACAACGGCGTCAATGCCTGAGCCTTCGCTTGCATATGGGGGAAGCTCGGCTGTGACCATCACGGCAGCAACGTTTTCTGCCCGCAACTGCCTGCTCTCAAAGCTGACACCGAACTGGTTCACCATGTTCGCAAGCATCTGGCGGGTGAACGGGACGCGCCGCCCGTCTCCCGTTCCGTCGAGCCCCACCACGAGCCCCTGCCCCACCAACTGGTTGCTCCTCACTCCCCGCACGAACGCAATGTCCTTGATTCTCGTCGCCGGCTCAGCAGTTGCGGAAGAGCCGGAGAGAGCCATACAAAGACACAGCGCAAGCACGAATCCTGAGAGGAAAAAGGCCAAAGTTTCCCATTTGCCTTTCGCCTTCCAGCGCTCACTTTTCGGCCCGGTTCTCCTCTTCACCATTTGACTCGCTTCCCCTTTTATTCAGAACGGCCATACAAATTCGAGGAATTCCTTTATCACTCCTCGTTTTTCGACGGTGCTCAGTGGGCCTTTGCCGGCGTAATATATTTCCGAATTGGCGATCTGTGTAGAAAGAATGGTGTTTTGGGCCGAGATGTCCTGGGGACGGACGGTTCCCACGAGAATGACCGAATTCTTTTCCTCGTTTATCTTGACGGCCTGGCTGGCTTCTATTCGCAGATTACCATTGGGAAGAATCTCGGTAACCTGGCCCGATACCGTCCCCGTAATCGCGAATGAGCGGTCGGAGGAACCCTCTCCGTCAAACTCGCTCTGGGCGTCGACATTGATGCTGGGATTTACCGAAAGTGGCCTGCCGAAAATGTGCGTCAACCCGAAAATGTCATCGATATCGTCAAAATCCAAAGAGAGCTGACTTTCCTTGTCAGTGCTCATGTTCGTGTCGTTTGTGGCAGTCGTTTCTTCAACGATCAGAATGGTTATGATGTCGCCGATCTTGTAAACCGCCTTTGTGGTCGAATAAAGTGAGGCGGTCTTGCCGGCCGCCTTGTTCCAAATCGAGTCGGCCAGAGCGATCTCGCTGCAACCAAGCGCCATCAGAATGAACACCGTCAAGAGAAGAAAGCGGCCTTTCGGATTCGCACACTCACTCATGTTTACGCCTCCGGATGGGGACCATGATACAGGATGGAAGAGTCCTGTTTGTGACGTATTCCGAGAAACATCTTCTTGGGAATCGCCTTCGGTGGCGGTTCGGCCTTCGGCTTGACCCTGAGAACCATTCTCTGGAATCCTCTATCGGGACCTTTCATCATTCTCTCCTTCTTTCGCTATCATTAGTGTGTTGGAATCCAGCACAGTGGCCTTCACAATCTTCTTCGAGGCAAGGCGAACGCGAACAAGCTCATTGGCCCGTCCGTCTTCAAGCACGCGACCGGTGGTGGCAATGGAAAACCCGTCTCCCATCCATGTGACCGAAACCTCCTTGCCCTTCTGAATGACGGAGGGGCCGACAAGCAATTTACTGTCGAGCACGGCCCCGGGGCGTATGGTCTGAGCGGCTACCAGCCCCACTGCTTGTTCCACGTGCGTGAACGATTCGTCGTCAACGAGTCCCTGCTCAATCTCTTTAGTCTCTACGTCCGATTCGGTGACTGGTTGCCCCCGTCCTATTTTGTGAGTGGCCACAAGAGCCTCAACGTAGCGTTCAACACCGAACCTGTGATTCAGCTCGCAGTACGGCCTGCCTTCCGCCATCACTTGGAATCTTGCGAGAACGCTGCCGGAGAAGTCCTCGCTGGCAGAGACTTCTATATGTATTGCGCGCTCACCCGCAGGAACAGGCACAGGAACAAAATTCTTTGGAACCGTTACAATGTACGAACCATGAGGCCATCCCGTCCGCCGGGATACGTATTCCGTGAATTCCCGCTGAAGCTCATCGAGCGTCACCATCTCATATGCGCGCATGACGACAACCTCGCTCGACCCTGCGAATCTCAGGGAAGACACGTCAGCGCCGGCGATTCGGAGCGCTGTCGCAATGGCCTCATGGCTCAGCGTCAGCGTCTCCGCCGGAGGCGGAGCCGAACATAGGGGAATTGCGCTGATAGGTCCGGCAGGTCCGGATGCATCAGGCTCCGAGATGATTGCCACGTCGCCCAACCGAACTGCCGACGTGCGAACTTCGGCTGTGCCCCTAAGCGTAATGGTAGCGGCGAGGATATCGCCGGTCCATACGTTTGAGAATACAAAGACTATGCTTGCTATGAAGATGCATCGAACCGTGAACCTGTTCCGCGATTCTGCAGATGCGAATCTATTCGCATTCGCGCGATCAAACAGGGCCGGAAATACCATGCGAATGAATCCGCGTTTACAGCGGCCCCGTCCGAATGAACTTCTGCCACGAAGATTCAATATTCTGGCTGCCACGCTTTACTGCCTCATGTTATTTGCTACCTGCAACATCTGATCCGAAGTGGTTATGACCGACGAGTTGATCTCGAATGCCCTTTGCGTAATGATAAGTTGAACAATCTCATCGACGACCGATACATTGGAAGCCTCGATGAATCCCTGCCTCAACGTTCCCGCGCCCTCTTCGCCGGGATTGCTGAGAATCGGATCGCCGGAAGATTCTGACTGGCGAAACAGATTGCGCCCCTGGCTCAGGAGACCGGCCGGATTAATGAATCGCGCAAGCTCGATCTGACCAAGCTCATCCGTCGTGCCGTCCGCCAAGGTGACAGTCACGGTGCCATCGGTGCCGATAGTCGTGTTGATTGCGTCCTCGGGAATAGTGATCTCGGGTTCGAGCGCAAACCCATCTGCGGTGACAATCGTGCCGTCACGATTAATCTGAAATGAACCATCGCGCGTATATGCTATCTCTCCATCCGGCAGCGTGATCTGGAAGAAGCCGTCACCCTCGATTGCAGCATCTAGCGTGTTCCCGGTCTCGACAAAGGGACCTTGCTCGAATAGTTTGGTCACCGAGACAACTCCGACACCGGACCCGATCTGAATGCCCGCAGGTATCTCGAGCCCTTGTGCGGCGGTAGCTCCCGGAGCGCGAAGCGTCTGGTAGAGCAAGTCATGAAAATCGACCCGGCTTCGCTTGAACGAAGTGGTGTTTACGTTGGCGAGATTATTGGAGATGACATCCAGATTCAACTGCTGGGCGGTCATGCCCGTTGCCGCTGTGAACAGAGACCTTTGCATTCCAACCTCCCCGTGGTCTTATCCGCGCGCACGCGTAAGAGCCTTAAGTCCGAGCTATCTGATTTACGGCTGCATTGAGCGATTCATCAATCGCCTGAATGATACGCTGATCCGCCTCATACATGCGGGCCGTATCCATTAGCGATACGAGTTCTGATATCGGATTCACGTTCGAACGCTCCAACGCACTCACCCGAAGACTTGACGTTTGAACGGGCGACTGCGTCTGGCGCACCTCTTCGACGGCGCCGTAGAGATTCTGTCCATACTTTGAAAGCTGGTACGGACGTGGAAAATCGACAACAAGAAGCCGGTCTACCGACGCGCCGTCAACAAGCACGTCTCCTGCTTGAGAGAGCCGTACGCTGGCGCCGCGCGCCACAATCGGGCCTTGTTGCCCTCGAACAAAATAACCGTCCTGACTGACAAGCCTTCCTTCAGCATCCAACGAGAAATTCCCTGCCCGTGTGTACCTTTCCCCTGCCGGCGTTTCAACGACAAAGAAGCCACTGCCCTCTATCGCGGCATCCAGTGGGTTGCCGGTGTCGATTATGGAACCAATCGAAAAATCGCCCGCCGTCGCATCGAGCGCAGAACCACCGCCGGGAATCTCGCCTGAACCACGTTCCGACGGAAACCGTCTTATTTCGCCTGCAAAAACCTGATAGAAGCCCCTGGATATCGGCTCGGCTCTCTTGAATGCCGCCGTACTGACGTTCGTCAGATTGTCTGCGATTACATCAAGCCGTTCCCTTTGACCTATCATTCCGGAAGCCGCCGCATATACACCGCGAAGCATGCGCTTTTTCTCCCAAGGCCCTAACGCTTCCAACCTGTAACTCTGAACAACACTTTGTCATTCCGGGCGAAGCGAAGAAGCTCGCGTCAGAGAATCCCTCATAAAAAAGTGTCTCGCGAACCCCTTTTGTTATATTGACCCGCATTCTCAGCGTAGGGGCGACCCGGCGGGTCGCCCTTACAAAGAACTACGGGACACTCCCATAATCGCCAATGTGAGATACCTCGCCTGCCTACCCACTACGTTCAAACATATCTTGAGCAAGCGATGTGCCAACTGCGAAGCATTGTCTTCTGTGAATATGGATTGTCTAAGACAAGGACTTGCAGGATGTTATAATGTGACAATAATTGTCACGCTCCCACTGAAGAGATGGAAGCGGAAAGAGGAGCCACGACACTAAGAAATTTTTTCCGCCCTGCGGAAAGGATTGCTCGGAAGAGTTCGCAAACAGCGAACCGTGGAAATCACAAGTGAACACGCGAATTAGCGCAAGGCAGCCGCGCTATTTGTGTCTCAGGCAATCTGCAATACCTTGCGACCTTGCCCCTTGTGCTTTGACCAACGACCGGCGAGAATTTGCGAAATCGTGAATCCCTAGAACGGACGCGCGCTCTGGTCACAAGAGCGATGCTTCTCATCTTGCTTGGCCTTTTCGATAAGGGCGCGGATGAACTTGAGAGCTGCCTGTGCATCTTTGTCGGTCGCAATCTGCTCAAGCTCCATGACCTGTCTTTCGTCAAGCGTAATTGTCCTCATCGGAACTGTCCTCCCTGTTGGCGGCGTTATTTACTATATCCCCTTCCTGCGTCGAAGGCAATGGGAACAGGGTGGGAAGTGAATTGACATTGTCATGGCAATTTGCATAGAATGATTAAAGGCGCGTTCGTCAAAGGCATTACTTCCAACCTAAGACGCGGGGCGACGAAATGCAACTCACACGCGGGGCCGATTATGCATTGCGGGGACTTTTGTATTTGGCCAGACAGCCGAAGGGAAAACTCGTGATGGCAAGCGAGATCGCCGCCGCCGAGCGAATACCCGAGTATTTCTTCTCGAAACTGTTTCAGAACCTGGCAAAGGGCGGGGTGGTAAACTCATTTAGAGGGAGCAACGGAGGTTTCGTGCTTGCAAGGTCTGCGAAAGAAATAACCGTGCTCGAGGTTATCGAGGCAATCGACGGCCCGGTTGCTTTGAACAAATGCGCAGATTCCCCTGAAGTGTGCGAGAAAAGCGGCAGTTGTCCTTTTCATGAGTATTGGAAGGAAGCTCAGAAAGCGCTTGTCTCAACCCTCGGGAAATACACTCTTGCAGATGCGGTTGCGCATGTTGATGCGATTGCGCCAAAGCACTGATTCCCCACGCAACGCAAAGCGTGGACAGACCCTTCAAATAAGGTCTGTCCCTATTCTCTCCCAGCGCCGGTTCCTTCCCCCCTTTCGCCTCTTGTTTCGCAGACGCATATTGACTTTCACTCTGATGGTGTGGTACAAAAGTGTAAGTTCAACTGAAACCCGTCGGAATTCACCGGGAGCGAAACTCATGATCGAAGGAGTCAATTTGGTTAATCTCGTGGCGCGCGTTGACGACCGTGGGTATCTAATAGAAATTCTGAGAGCTACCGACAAGCATTTCACAAAATTCGGACAGGTTTACCTGGTCGGCAATATGGGGCGGGGCACAATCCGGGCTTTCCATAAACATCAGGCTCTTTGGGACTGGTTCTTCATCAGCCACGGGTCGGCCAAGTTCGCTCTCAGGGACGACCGCACGGACAGCCCGACCTACGAGCAGATGGAAACCTTCGTGATTACTCAGCGGAATCCGTCTCTGCTGGTTGTGCCGCCGGGCGTGTTTCATGGCTGGATGTCTCTCGAAGATGACACGCAAATGATAAGTACGGCAAGCGAGGTTTACAATCGGGAAAAACCCGATGAGGTCAGGGTCGCGCCCGACTCCTTCGGATACAAATGGGAAGTCGCAGGCAGGTAACGGCCTGAGGGAGAAAGAACATGATTTTGGTGACGGGTGGCGCTGGATATATCGGGTGTGTGCTTGTTGGAGAGCTTCTCGCGAAGGGCGAATCGGTTCGATTATACGACAAGCTCTACTTCGGCGACGCGGGACTGAATAAGTATCGCGAAAAAGTTGACATGGTGCAAGGTGACTTGAGGTACTTTGACCCAAAAGCGCTCGACGGAATCGACTCGGTGATTCATCTGGCGGGCCTCTCCAATGATCCGACTGCGGAATTCAATCCCAAGGCAAACCACGAGATGAATACGGTCGCCACGGGGGTCCTTGCAAAAGCCTGCAAGGAAAGAGGGATAAAGCGATTCACGTTTGCCTCCACATGTTCAATCTATGACCGAGGCCTGTTCGCCGAAGATATTCTTTATAATGAAGACAGTGAGGTCGCGCCGCGCGCAGCATACGCCGTCTCGAATTACGAAGCTGAGAAGATTCTTCTGGAGATGTGCGACGAGAAATTCTGTCCGGTCATACTCCGGCAGGGAACCGTTTACGGGTTCAGCCCTCGCATGAGATACGACCTCGTCGTCAATACGTTCTTGAGAGACGCCATAACAAAGGGAGCGCTGACGGTCCATTGCGGCGGCGAGATGTGGCGGCCACTGGTAGATGTCAGCGACGTCGCAAAGGCCCATATTTGCTGCGTCGAGGCCCCGGAAGAAAAAGTAAGAGGACAGATATTCAATCTTTCATTTAAGAATTATCGAATCCTTGAGCTTGCACATTGGGTGCGCGAAGCGTTGAAGGATCGTCTTGAGCTTGAGATCAATGTGGATTATTCGCATTATAAGGCCCGCAGTTATCGTGTTTGCGCGCAGAAGATAGAAACCGTTCTCGGGTTCAAGCCCATTGTGCCCGTCAAGGAATCGGTTGAAAATATGATACAGAAGATTTACGAGTACGGGTACACCGATTTCCTGCACCCGCGTTACTACAACATCGAGTGGATGACGCTGCTCTACCAAATGGAGCAAACGCTCGCGAAGATAGGGAGCGTGTTTTGAGCGGGGCGTTCTTCGTTTTTTCCCGACCGTCAGATTCCGTAGGGGCGACTCGGCGAGTCGCCCCTATGTCATTGACTTGAGAAAGACTCCATTCCTTTGTCCAGGTCAAAGATAATTCACCGGATAAAAGACATCACGGAGAGGACACTCGACAGAAGAGTCGCCGTGTCACATGAATTCCCTTTCGTTGAGTTTCAGAGAAGGTTCCTGACAGTAAGGATGGACCTATCCAACAAGTGCAACCTGGCATGCCGTATCTGCGTTCGCTCCGCTGAAACTTCCAAGGCCGGCCGGAGATTTGATATGGAGCCGACGCTTTTCCGGAAGATTGCCGGGGAGATACTTCCAAGAACATCGGAACTCTTCCTCAGTTGTGGAGCGGAACCCCTGATAGCGAGGAATCTTCTCGATGTCCTTCGTGTCATCGGAAAAGCACAAGTGCCTTTCGTCGCGTTCACGACTAACGCATTGCTCTTCAATGAAGAGAATATTCGCGAGGTCGTATCGTCGGGAGTGAAGGAAGTCTATGTTTCATTTGATGGGGCAACCGAAGGCACTTTTGCGAAGATTCGAGGAGGCGCATCCATATATCGTGTGATGGAGAAGATCAAGTTCATCAATGGAGTCAAACGATCTCTTTCTGCAACAACTCCGAGAATCGAACTTCATGTTACTCTTATGCGCAGTAACATTGAAGAGCTCGAAGGAATCATAGATATTGCAGGTAGTTTGGAAATTCACCGTGTTACAGCCTTGCACGTATACCCCTTCCCCCAACTCCATCTTGAGGACGAGAGCCTTTTCAGACATAGGGACCTTTATGATGATTGTGTCAAGGCCGCGCGTGAGAGAGCATTCAGGCTTGGTATCGAATTCGATTCGCCCCCCCTTTTTGAGAAAGCCGCTCCTGCCGGCGCTTGCGACCTTCGAGAAGATCGGAACCCGGCGTGTGTTCTACCATGGAAAAGCTTTGTTATTTGGCCCAACGGCAACGTTCTGCCATGCTCTTTTTGGTATGAAGGCGAGCCATTTGGGAGCTTGACCGAATCCAGTTTTCAGAAAATATGGTACGGTCCACGATACCAGCAGCTTCGGGAAAGCATTAGAAACAACATTCTCGGAGACAATTGCATTCATTGTCCCGCGCTTCTTGCCGACTTGCGCGCATAATCTTGGTACGGCCTCAGTCCGCGCACGCGGAGCGACCTCGTTTTCGGAGTCTTGCGATAGACGCCATTATCCGGAAATCCCTCATGCCTTTCTCAGCCAGATGCTTCCTCCCGTATTCTTCGCTGCCAAAGGGAATGCGCCCATGAACTCATCTTTGCGAAAAAGACTGAGAAAAGAATTGAAGAACTGAATCTCGAATGCGTCATTGAACTGCAAAAATGCCTTTAGCAGGTAGGCCTCGTTCCATGCTATTCCCCGATATATCCATTCCTTAGGATAGTCGAAAGGATAAAAAATATCGTGAAAATGTATGTAAACGCCGCTCTCTAGATGGGGTAGTATCCTGAAGAAGATGTGATTTACATCGCTATCCATCTTGGTTACGTGTGTGGAGTCTATGAAGAGAATGTCGCCACTCCGCAACGATGCGAATGTTGCGGTATCGACATCCTGTATCTTCTTTTGAATGATTCCTGCCCGCTCCGCATCGCCTTCCTTGAGGAGAGATCGCAATAATTCCGGATACGGCTCAATGAATGTGCAGGATATCGAATTGTCGAAAAACATTTCGTTCGTGTCGAGAATCGCGCTTGAAGAGTAACCGCACCCTACTTCTATTATCCTTTTGGGCCTGAGGCGTCTGATCATGCAATAAAAGACTATGCCGTCGCCGTGTCCGAAACTGGGGTTTTCGAAAAAATATCGCATGCCGGCTTTCTTGTGGCACTCGAACGGCAACTCGGCATAGAATCCCCGAAGCTCATCCAGCAAAGCGAGTTGTCCCGCCTCATTCAGATTGATCCCCGGAATCTCTTTGGGAATATCATCGAATATCTCATGCTCTCGAAGTCTTATCTCATCGATTGAGGGAATCGGCGAATAGTAATGCCCCGGTGGATGCGCCCACATCGTGTGTCGCTTCTTTTCGGCCCTCAATGCGTCTCTTTCCAGAATCACTTGCTTGAGATATGGCAAATGCAATGCTATGTTCTTCGCCACTCGTTTCATAAAAAATTTTCTTTCTTCATCGCCTCGGTTATCGCAACAATCTCCGGACCATTTGGCGCAAAGAGGCGAGAGTTATCTTGTTCTTGAATTGCGCCAGGTCGTAACTGTATAGCTCAAACTGCTCAACCAATGCCTCAGATTCAATCACATAGCTCATGAGCCTACTAAGAGCCTCGGACGAACGCCTTTGCGCTTTCCCGTCGAGAACCCGCTTATATGCCTGAAGTGTCATTTCGGCCGCTGACTCCCACGTGAAGTTCCGCCTTACATGCTCCTTGAGTTCGGCTGTCTTCTCAGCACGGAATGCGGAGGAAACGGCCAGTCGAATCGAGTTTATGTCTGTAGGGTCACAGTACCAAGCCGATTCGCCAAAGTATTCTTTGGCCGAGCCTCTGTCGGTCGAGACTATGTTGCATCCGGCAAGGGCGGCTTCGAGGCTTGCGAGCCCCGGTGTTTCAAACCAACTTGCGAGAACGTGGACTCTTGCCGCTTTGTACGCCGACGCAAGGTCGATTTGAGAGAGAGAAGGAATAAACCTGACGTTCGCGTCAGCAGCCCCCTTGCATGCGCCCAGGTATTCAGGCTCGAAACAGTCTCCGATGAGAACAAGCGGAATCTTCAAATCGGCGACGGCTCTTATCAAGCTCAATTGGTTCTTCCGCAGTTCGATGCGGGCGGCGCAGAGGACAAAGTCGCTGATTCCATGTGTTCTGACAAATTGCTCTCTCGATGCATGCTCAAAGGATAAGTCAACAGCGTTTGGCACTATCAGGAAATCCTTGTCCCCGAGCCCGAAATCGCGAACGAGCAAGTCTCTTTCGGACGCTGAGTTCGGAAGAAGAATGTCTGATAGAGCGAGCGTTGAATGTTTCTTCAGATGCTTGAGATTATCTTTGGCCTGGGACAGGTTCCGTATCCTCCCCGTGCACGTGGGCCGCTTGAGAAACACCGACAGGTTCGCTTCATACTCCTCAGAATTCCAATAGATAGTGGAAAAAACCACCGGTTTCTGTTGTGTGACCGCATTCTTGAGATACTCGAAAGTCTCGTCAACGCGAGTTACATTGAAGAGATGCACGATGTCATAGTCCGACAAGTCTTCTTGGGGATTCGTCGAAAGGTCCACATGAACACGGAGTTTCTTGAGATATTCGGAGGTCTTGGTCGCCTGAATCGCATCGCCGCCCAATCTCGTCAGATAATCGGGGCGGATTTGCATCAGCACACGCGGATTCGAACTACACATCGTATTCAGTTTGCCCTTTTGGCTCTTTCCCGCAGACTGCGCCTTCAGATTTCCGCTTGAATCTGAAATCATTTGAGATAAGATTCTCGAGCGTAAGCATATTCAGTATCTCGGAGTCCGAACGCACATACTCGCGTATTTCTTTCGAGCGCCTCTTGCGCACTTCCGGAAGACGACTCAGCGCCATAAGGAAAGACTTAACCTCCATGAAATCCGCTTTGAACGTTCTCTTTAGCAGCCGAGGAAGAAGGAAAAGTATGTGTTCAAACAAGACGTCTCGGTCAGTCAGGTTGCGCCACATAAACAGAAACAGATTCCGCCTGTGGATCAATTCGTAATAACTGTAGGGAAAATTGCTGCCAATGGTGGCGCTGCCTTTGTGGTGGACAATGCTGCGAGGATCAAACAGTAAATGATATCCCATTTTCCACGCACGATAACAGATGTCCAAATCCTCGCAATAGAAGGGGTGGTACAGGGCATCCATCATTCCAATCTTCCGGAAAATGTCTTTCTTGAAAAGCATTGCTCCGCCACTCAGGTACAGTGATGGACTAAGACGATTGCAGCGATCCCTTCCATTTACGACTGTCCACTCCTCAATCAATAGGCCTCGGCGAAGTCTCACTCCGCAGCAACTGAAAACGGCTTCCTTCGAGTTTCCCTTGAGCATGAGCGGACCTGCGGCAAAAAGCAGGTCATCCTCGAAGTGCAGCGCCAGAGGCTGAATGCAATTGGAATCCAATATCATGTCGTTATTGAGGAGAAATACCAGATCATGCGCAGATTCCTCGACGCCTCTGTTGGAAGCCTCTTGAAAGCCTTCATTCTTTTTCAGCCGGATCGTTCGGACACTTGGAAAAGTCTCCGACAGAAAGGCAATGGTTCCATCCTCGCTCCCGTCGTCGACCACAACAACCTCGGTTTCGCCGGGATACCTCTCAGCGGCCAGCACGACGCTCGGCAGACATTCCCGCAGCAAATGCTTCCCATTCCATGTCGGGATGACCAAGCTTACGCCTTGACAAGGAAAGTCTTTCACTCCTCGTTCCTCTTACGACAGGTCGTTATCGTTCAAATCTTGCCGGCCTGTTGCCCAAATGGTAATAGCCGTTTGTCATTCTGAGCGAAGGGCCGCAGGCCCGAGCGAAGAATCTCTGTCTATAGGTCGCAAATTTGCGGGAAAACGAGAGATCCTTCGTCGCTTCGCTCCTCAGAATGACATTCCTGACAACACTATGAAGCGCAACTTCATTTGGGCAACACGCCGTTGCGTTCCGACTCCGTTTCGTGAATATGCGAACGGTCCTTGAACTCGATCCCACCGGCGCCTATCTCGAACATCAAACCGGGTGACAGTAGATTCTCGATTGACAGCATCCCGCAAATCTCTGCATCCGAGCGCACATACCCCTTCTTTTCGCGGAGACGTCGAGCGACGATTCGTGGAACTCTCAAGAGAGCCATGAGGAACGCATCGATTTCCAATGTGTTCCCATTCATCCATCTCCTTATGATGCGCGGGACCAGAAATGTCAGGTGCTCGACAAGATAACGGCATCCGGTAATGTTTCTCCACATGAGGATGAACTTGTTTCGGCGCATGATGAAATCGTAATATCTTCTGGAGAAAACCTTCGGAATCGTGGCGCTGTGCTTGTGGTATACGATGCTTGCGGGCTCATAGAGCATATAGTATCCCATTTTCCATGCGCGGTAGCAGATGTCGAGGTCTTCGCAACTGAAAGGGTTGTAAAGCGCGTCGAAGAACCCCAACTCCTCGAAAATTTGTTTCTGAAACATCATGGCGCCGCCGCTCAGATAAAGAGTCGGACTGACACGCCCGCACAGATCAACGCCGTTACTGATGGCCCATTCCTCGAGTAGCTCCCCCCGCGAAAACCGGACCCCGCTGCAACTGTAAATGGCAACGCTCGAGCAGGGAAACAACATGAGCGGGCCAACCGCAAAGAGCTTCTCGTTTGTGAAATGACGGGCCAGCGGGGCAATGCAATCTGCATCGAGCAGGATATCATTATTGAGCAGAAAAACCAACCCGTGTTTGGCTGCCTTGACGCCGGTGTTGCTGCCAACCTGAAAACCCGTGTTGGTTCGCAGCGAAATCAAGCACACTTTGGGAAATCGTTCCCTTATGAATTCCACGCTGCCGTCAGTGCTTCCGTTGTCAACGACGATAAGCTCTGTCTCGCCGGAGTAGCGCCCCGCGGCGGCCACCACACTCGGGAAACACTCTTCCAAGAGGTGCTTGCCGTTCCAGGTAAGAACAACGAGGCTAACAGGGGGATTCCCCCCGGGAGTTGCGCTTGCCGCTTCTGAGCTCACATGTGCTCCCCTTTTGCGCCCTCAGTCATTTTTGCCCTACAGCCTCGAGTACTCTCTTTTCCAGTTGTCTCGCGATAGCCGGCCAAGAGTGTTGCGAAGCGAATTGGCGGTAGTGGAAGGTATTCGTATGCTGCATGGCGGCTTCAATCGCGTCGTCCAGACCCAGGCCGCCTCTTGTGCTCGAATAGTATGTGACCATGTCCCCATACTGACGTTCGATTCCCTTGTTCTTGAACGTCACGACAGGTAGGTTGCACAGAAAATACTCCAATATCTTCACGGGCATTGCGTACTGGACAACTGGATGGTCCTCTTTGAATGGGACTAACCCCACTCGTGCGGAATTAACCCACAAATTTGCGATCGACTTGGAGATCTCAGGTATATAGTAGATGTTCTTTCTGCCGGCCTTCAGGAATTTCTGAAGATTGGTTCCACCATGTATATCCATCGGGCCGATAATGAGTATCTGCTTTCTTGATTCCAGAATGGACTCCATGTCAAACCAACTCGCGATGCTCCCGATCACGACCGCATCGAATTTTTTTTCACAGTCAATCGGGAAGAACTCCTCCGGATAGCAGCCGTTTGGGATAAAGAGGCCCTTGGCGTCTTTCTCCGCTTCGATTTGCTGGATATAAGTATTGAATGCCGTGGTTTTCTTGATTCTGTTCATACTTGCGATATAGCGCTCGGTGGGCGCGCCGGGCATATATTGAGTGTCATCCACGTGATCGTATGCATGCGGAATCCCGGAACCCGCCATCGAGAGGTAATATTCGGGGTCGAGAACGATACTGAAATCGATTTTGAGCCCTCGCATTAGGCGAATCATTCTTATCGACAGAACCTTATTCATGAAGAAGTAGTTGGCGTATTTCTCATACGACCAGAAATACGGCGAGCAGAGCAAGTGAATATTCGACTCCGGCGATTCTCGCAGTCGAGCGCTCTTGAAAACCTCCCTTGCCAACAGATGCAGCTTGCGACTGAAGACAAACGGTTCCACGTAATACACTTCGTGTCCCATTCGCGCTAATTCCATCGCGATCGCATGAGGACGCTGTCTGAGCGTTTCCCAGGGAATCAAGCTGAAAATCGCAATTCGCATACTACTCCAATTCATAATCCGGAAAACCCGCGAGAGATTGACTCCGACAGCCTAGTGTGCTGTCAATACAAAATTTGCGGGTATTGGCGCTTGGTTCTTCGTAGGCACGGCGCGCCGTGCCCTTACAGATACCAACAAAATTAACTTGACCTGACACTAAATCGCGATATTCTTTGCGCCGCAATTCGGACAACTCCAGTTCCGCCCGTCGTCTTCAAGTAAGTGTCCGCTGCCACATATGCGGCAGGCAGCATTCATGAAACGCAGACCGGCCCTTTCTTCCTTCCGGAACAGAAAAAGATAATTGCTCTCTGTGAGCAGATTCCTGTTGAAAATTCTGCTGATGATCCTGAGCGCATAAAACAAAGGCATTTGGTATTTCGCGTACTTGCCGACAAGGTAGTTGAATCCTCCCGGCCAGTTGCAGAAACTGACCAGCTTGAACCCTGTATGAGTGTACATCAACTCGATGAATGACTTGAAAGTGAACTGATTGCAGTGGTCGGAAGCCAATCGCCGAAAAATGCGGTCCTCGATGCTTCCGCAGTTCGGGATCGAGACGAAGAAAAGCCCCTGCGGTTTCAGCACGCGATATACCTCGCGAACCACCTCAACCGGCCCTGGCACATGCTCCAACACGAAATTGCACAGGCAGATGTCGAATGAGTCCGTCCGGTACGGCAATTCGCAGGAATCACCTCTCACAAAACGCGCTCGTATTTTCTCCGAGGCGTCGCTTCCCATACGATCAACCGTATCCAGGAGAAAAACATTGAGGCGCATAAAACGTGAATAGTCGAGGCTTCCTTTCCCGCAGCCCAGGTCCAGAACACGCGCATCGTCCGGCGAGTGCTCAATTATTTCATGCATGAAAAGATCATCATATTTCATAGTGAAGCCAGCTCATTTCTTGCGTAGCATCGCCTTAAGTCTTCTATATATACGAACGGGCCACCTGGATAATAAGCTCTGAACGACATTCTCGCAATCTCTCAAATGCATCTGTGTCTGCTTCAAGAGCTTCTCGTTCTCATGCAACAGATGTAACGTTTGTAGATAGTGTGAAGAGAAGAAGGCCATGTGCTCTTCTGCGAGTGAATCCGTTTCTGAAACCGCGCCCAATGGATAAAGCGCTCCGATATCAGGCGGTGTGTTTTGCCGGACTGCGACGATTATATGTCTGTAGCAGGGCTCCTTATTATCCATTGAGTAGTAGTTCTTGTTGTAGAACTCGCTCAGATTCCTGAGCAGTCCGTCGCCGTCTGTAATCTTCGCCAGAACATGGCTAAGCCCCATCATAACTGTCCAGCGATTCACATAGCCATTCGGCAGAACTGAAATCGTAAAACCCTTTTTCTTTACATAATCTGTCGTCGCTTCGAGGTCGGGCAATCCGTTCCGCATGTGTTCCGCCAGCCACGGATTCTCGGCCCCATAGAGGCTTCGGTGAAACTCGCTCAGCAGATTCTCGCTCTCTTTGTTTGCATCACTCCTGAAAGGAGCGCCCAAAACGATTCCTTTCGCCGCGACCCGATCTAGTTCGTCGATGAATCCGTTCCTCTGATTAATGGGAAGATGTTCTATCATGTCGACCGCGAGAACATAGTCGAAAGCTTTCTCGCGAAAGGGAAGTGTGATACCGTCCGCGACAACGGAAGCCCTCGTCCGGAAATAGCGGTTTCGGTCAACGGTCGCGACAAAGTCGTTTGGCAGAAACCTGACCAAATCCCCGCGCCCGCCGACATCTAATATCTTGAGATGACTGTCCCGCATATGGTCGATGGCGTCTGCGACAATCTTATATCTCTGATAAATATCGAAACTTAATCTCTTCGACTCACGGATAAGGTTTGCAGCGCGTCTCGGCTTGAGAGATTCGGGGCTGCCCTCGATAAACTCCAACAGCTTTTCGCCCACTATCTCCGGCGTGCACGTTCTCTTTATGAATTCCGGCCCGTTACGGGCCATTCGGCAGTAGAGCTCCCGGTCGGACATCAGTTGCAGAATGCACTTTGCGAAGTCAGCCGGATTGTCAGCAACGAGAACGTCATTGCCATGTGCGAGGCTCAATCCTTGTACTCCGACGCTCGTAGTGACTATAGGAAGTCCGTAAGAGAGGGCCTCCCCGATTTTTCCCTTCATTCCGGCGCCGAACCGCAAAGGCGCGACGGAGATATAGCTTTCTTGCAGATACGGAGCAGTGTCAGGCACTTGTCCCAGAATCTTCACTGTCTGCGAAGCGAGAGCGCAGACCTCCGGCGGCGGCGAATCGCCGATTATCAAGACCTCCGCCGATGGTTTTTCTTCTTGCACCAAGGGGAGAACTTCGGAGCAGAAATAAAGCACTGCATCGACATTCGGAGGATGTTTGAACCCTCCCACAAAAAGCAACCTCGTTTGTTCGCGTTCCCGAATGCGCGAGTCCTCAAATATGACTCTGTGTATGTTCGGGATGACCTCGATGGTCAGAGCGGCGTCTTCACGCAGCAATGTCTCCTTATCCGCTTCCGTAACGGCAAATACAGCTTCGACGCTCTGACATATTTTCAACTCTCGTTCCTTCGTTCGCCTTGCTTCTTCTTCGTCGTCGAGAGCCTCGGTCACATTCGCCATTGTTTGTTCGCGGAGAAAATGAACGTCAACGGTGTCGAGCACAACGTTAAGCTCCGGCTGCGCCTCTCGCATCATTTCCAAATGGCGCTCGCCTGTATGGAAGAATTCTACGATCGCCAACTTGAATGTATTCATAAGGAGGATTTGCGAAAGATTGTAATCCTCGATGAAGAGTCTTACCCCGTGTTTCTTCAAAAAGGAGGTGTATCTGTCGTCACCCCCTGAATAACCCGCGTGCTTTCGTTCGGCCAGAAAGAACACTTCATAATGTTCTGAAAGTATCTCTATGACTCGGCTCAGTCTCACCCAGCCGGAGTATTTGTCAAACTCCGGAACCTGTGGGGATAGAAACAGAATTTTTTCTCTCTCTCTCATTGTCTGGCGATCAGTCCTATGACGGCGCAGATTTCCTGCCGCAACTGGCCAAGCTCGTATGCGAGCACGATGACCGTGGTGAGCGTTTCACCGCGTTCGCCAAGAATGTCTCTCCTCACTAGTTGATAGGTGACTTTCAGAATCTTGCCGATTCGCGTCAAAGCGTTCCCGAAGAGCCTCGACCTACCGGGACGGTTCATTTGATATTCGCATATCGCGTCTGATACTCCCTGCCAGTAGAATCTGGATAACAAATAGCGCGGAGTGATCTTGTCTCTGAATACCTTATGGAAAACGATTGCCTTTGGAGCATAGAAGACCCTGCCGCAACCGGCCTCGGCAAGTCGATGATAGAAATCCTTCTCCTCGTTTGATAAATATCCCTTCTTCTTGCGTCCAAGTGCGATCGAGAATCCGCCGACTCGCTCGAAGGCGTCCTTCCTGACTGATAAGTTGCCGCCAAAAGGATGTGATGGAAATGGAATCTCCTTAATCTCCTCGCCAAGGTCGAGGCGGCTCAGCGTCTCGGCCACGGGCGGAAGCCAATCAGGTCTTCCTCCAACCCATTCGGGAAGGATTCTGCCGCCCACGCTGGCAGCGTCAGGAAACGCATGGTAAACCCTCCAAAGTTCGCTAAGCCATCCGGGCTCGGCCTCGGAATCGTCATCCATGAATGCCACTAGTTCTCCCGTTGCGGCCCCAACACCGGCATTGCGCGCAGCCGAAAGACCTTGCACGGGTTCGACGAGATACTGTATGACATGGGCTTTATGCGTATCCTTGACTCGACAGACAACTTCCTTCGTCGAATCGGTGCAATTGTTGTCGACAACTATGAGCTCGAACCTGTTTGCGTCGAAATCCTGGCAGAGCACGCTTAACATGGCTCTTTCAAGCATCCCGGCGCGATTATACGTGCTGATTATCACCGAGATAGCTTCCCCGCGATTCAATGACATGCCTCCGCTGCGCTCGACACAATTCATCGCATCACGATCTCCAGCGAGCGCTCGACAATCTTCGGCAATCGCATTCTGGCGCGGAAATATTCTTTGACCGACTCGATGCTGAACATATAGGTATCACTGAACAGGTTGCAGACTTCGCAGTGATGGATGTCTCGTGTGTGCTTCTCAGAGGCGCAGAATGAGCACATCGGCGCCCTGCCCCTGTGTACATTGGTAAGATAATTCCGCGCCTGCCTGAATCTGGAAGAGTTGAACATGCCATTCAGACTTGCGTCGGTGATACTTGCGAAACGCTGAGCGTCTTTCCACAAGATGCAACACGGAAAAACTCCTCCGGCGGGGTCAATGGCGACTGCCGAATGTAACCACGCGCATCTATCACCCCTGCTTACTAGGAACGACCGGCGTCCTCGCCGATTATTTGCCGGTTTGCTTTTCTCGCTTTGCAGCGACCCCTTCTCGTTCCTGCTGAGCTCGCCGCTCACCGGCTTAATCACGGGGTGTTCGACCCATACGTGCCCCGGCCCGGAAACAAAATTGTCAAATCCCCCTTGCTCGGCTAATCCTCTCGCCATCTCGAGTTC
>JACRIR010000151.1 GCA_016215705.1 Candidatus Poribacteria bacterium
AAAGGCAAGACAAAACTGTCATTCTGAGCGAAGCGAAGAATCTAGTTTGTTTGCAATCGAAACTCGAAATCCCGCGTGCTTGCTGCTGGTTCCTTTCGCCGTTCGCCTTTCTCAATCCAAAATCCAAAATAAGACACCCCCCGTCTCCTCTCGCCCCTCTGTCACCCCTGATTCCCCTCTCTATCCCGGTGATCCGCTTTGCTGAATCAGCTATTGACTACTGCCCGATCATGTGGGATAATTATCTTGCGGGAACGATAAGGCCGATTACAAGTACCGGAGTTCGAGGTCCAAGTTCCGGGGCGTCAGAACGAGCGACATTCGCTCAAAAGATTTCTTTTCACGAACGCCTACCTCCTTGGCATATCGTTCCCGCCTTTTTTCCCCTCGCGGTTCGGAACGTGCCTCTAGTATACACCATTCGGGCTGTTATTCCCAAGATGTTGTGGTTGAGAGTCGTCTTATACACTATTCATCGCTGTGTCCTTTTGAAGAGTGATGCGCTTATTCGGGGACACGATGTCGCATCGTGTCCCCGAATAAGCGCCATGCCGCACCATTTTCCCGAATTCGTAGGTGCGCGCCTCGTGTTCGCCCGACCTCGAATTCACCCAATTCGGGCGAACACACGGTTCCCTCCTACAGACCGGGTCGGCCCCCGAACCGGTTGACATAACCCCTTGCAAGGTTTATACTAAGATTATGGGAAAGATTGTGTTCGGAGGTGATCTTGATGGAAAGAAAAGGTGAACACAACAACCCTAAGAAAATCTTTAGGGAACAGGATGACCTTGTGATCCCGAGCAAGAAATCGCTGGAGGGGTCGGACAAAGTCACATCTATCAGGCGTTCTGAAATCACAAGCATTGCTCCCGAAGATATCAACTGGAACAATATATACCTTGGCAAGAAGCACGGATTGCACAGCACCAAGCCCGGCGTCGATTCGCAGCGCAAGGGAACCATTTAAGGGAGTTTTGGCGCTCAGGGCCTCTGCAATCACGTATTCCTCTGCGGTGAAGACGATCGGACGATTGTGTGAGGCTTGGCCGAGAACGCTTTGTGCGGGCCCCTGTTTTGCATAAGCGATTTGTCGGCCAGGCCGAATTTTCCGTCGGCCCATTATCAATTACTCGATAATGGGCCGTTTGCATATCATCTACCGGAATCATTTATTAGACCCTATGAATAAGCGCGAAAAATGGATAGTCTTTCTGATGGCAAGCTGCCACACAATGGTCCATTTCTACGAACAGATTTTCCCGGCATTGTTCGTGACGATGGTCGCCTATTTCCATATTCAGATCAGCACCGCGGGATGGATGCAGACACTGCTCGCAATGGCGTTCGGGTTCGGGGGACTGCCGGCCGGCTATCTGGCGGACCGGATCGGCTCCAAACGACTTATCATGGTTTATCTTTTGGGAGCCGCGTTTTCTTGCATCTTCATTTCAACCGTTCATTCCGTCGCTGCGCTCGCCATAGGGCTTGCCGCAATGGGCGCATTCATCAGCCTCTACCATCCGGCCGGCACCGCGCTTGTGACCATGCAAGTCAAAGAAGTCGGCAAGGGTCTCGGCTATCATGGCATGGGGGGCGGTATGGGGGTTGCGGTCGCTCCCGGTCTTGCGGCGCTGCTGGCTGCAGTTTCCGTAAAATACGGCTGGCGGGTCTCATTCGTCGTGTTTGGCGCGCTTGGTTTGCTGGTGGCCGCCGGAGTTGCGGCGCTGAAAGTCTCCGACACTCACTCAGTCAATGCAAACAGCCGATTCTGGCCCGAGCACCTTGCCAGGGGGTCACCGAAGCCACTCGTCCTTTTTCTATGTGTCGGCGTGCTCGTCGGCTTCTGTTATCGGGGTGTGATGACGTATCTTCCCACTTATTTCTCGCAGAACCTGAATGGTGGAATATTCGCCGGTCACAACGTCCTCAAGGGCGGAATGTTTGCCACGGTGACACTGCTCGTGGGCGTCCTAGGACAGTTTGTCGGCGGCTACCTCTGCGGCAGGTACAAGTTGGAGAAGCTATTTGCGGTGTTGATGATTATCACAGTGCCGCTCCTTCTTTTGATGGCGGTTCTGTCGAACATCACGCTGCTCATTACAGCGATGCTGTTCGCCTTCTTCCATTTCAGCGCCCAGCCGGTCGGCAACAGCCTCGTCGCAGAATACACCGATGCGCGCGGTCGCGGGCTCGGGTACGGACTGTACTTCTCGACCGCATTCGGGTTTGGCTCGCTTGCCTCCGGTTTCTCCGGAACAGTTGCAGAGCATTACGGCCTGAATATGGTGTTTGTCCCGCTTGCCGGCGTGATATTCATCGGAGTTGTCATAACGCTGTACCTGGCGAGGATAAGAGAGACGGGAAACTGCAGCACGCTTGACGCTTGAGACACGCGAATGTTATCCTGAAATCAAAGGTTGATGAAAATGCTTACTTGCAAGATTATATACTTCGACATGGACGGAACTCTTGTCGATTACGAGTCTGACGCGGCCCATGCGTTCGGCAAAGCCTGCGAGCACGCGCTCGAGGGCCACCCGGACGCGGCCGATAAGCTTACAGTTGATGTGTTCAGGCGCTCGCGCGAGGCCACATATATACGGTACGGCGACACAGGCATTCCGATCAAGGATTGGTATTCCGAGTGCATGCGGACAGTCCTCGAATCGGTTGGAATATTCGATGCCGATCTTGCAGGCCGCATGGGCGAGTTGTACGGCCTCTTTCGGAACACCACACTGAAGGTGTTCGATGATGCGCTTGAGGTCGTGCCCAGGCTGGCGAACCGATACCGACTGGGCCTGATTTCCAACGGCTCGAGCAAAGTGCAGAAGCTGCCAATCGCGGAATATTTTGCGTATTCGGTTTATGCGCGTGAGGTGGGCCACGAGAAGCCGGCGCCGGAAATCTTTCATGCGGCCGCCGCTCTCGCGGGCTGTCGTAACAGTGAAATGCTTTACGTCGGAGACGGCCAATACACCGACATCCTCGGCGCGAAAAACGCCGGCGTCGAAATAGTGTGGATCAACCGGACAGAGGCTGATCTACTCACCGGCATACCGCGACCGGACCACGAAATACGCGATCTCCGCGAAATCTATCGAATAGCGCCAATATGAGAAAGGGGCCCGAAGTCCAAGGCCTGGAGTTTGACCGGGAGATCATTCAACGTCTGCGCGCGACATTTCATAAATACGATGACGTACTTGTTTGGCCTATGTAGGGGCGACTCGGTGAGTCGCCCCGCAAGAAAATCTCTCAATGTTCATGAGGGAAAGAAACGATGAAATTCACCAAGATGCACGGCCTCGGCAACGATTTTGTCGTGGTGGACGGCTTCAAGGAAACCGTGCCTGACCCGGAGCGATTAGCGGTCACGATATGCGACCGCCGAACCGGCGTGGGCGCCGACGGCCTAATCGTCATCATGCCGTCCAACAAGGCCGCCTTCAGGATGCACTACATCAACTCGGACGGAAGCATAGCCGAGATGTGCGGAAACGGAATTCGCTGTCTCTCTAAATACGTCTATGAGCACGGACTCACGAAGAGCGTCGATTTCCTCGTCGAGACCCCCGGTGGATTGAACCGCCAGATATTGCGCGTTGAAGATGGCCGCGTTGCAGAGGTGAGCGTAGACATGGGGCGTCCCAGGTTCCTCCGTCCGGAGATTCCCATGCTCGGCGGCAATTCGACGGTTGTGAATGAGCCTCTGGAGGTTGATGGACAAGTCTATCGCATTACGGCGCTCTCGACGGCTAATCCGCACGCCGTGATCTTCGTCGACGACATCGAGCGGGCGCCCGTCACCGAGGTCGGCCCGAAAATCGAGCGGCATCCGGCATTCCCGAAGCGGACCAACGTCGAATTTGTGCAGGCGCTCGACCGAGACAATATACGCATGAGAATCTGGGAGCGTGGCTGCGGTGAGACGCTCGCTTCCGGAAGCGGCTCATCAGCCTCCGCCGTCGCCTCGATTGTCAACGGGTTCACCGCCAGAGACGTGAACGTTCACGTTCGCCTCGGGCGACTGAGAATTTCGTGGCCGGAAAACGGCGTCATTACCATGACCGGCCCCGCGACTGAAGTATTCTCGGGCCTCTGGCCGGAGAGTTGAGGGGAAAGCTGAAAGGCGAAAGGCGAAAGGGAAATTGCCCTCTTTCCCCCTTTGTTAAAAGGGGATTAAGAGGCTGTCCGCCAATTGGCAACTTTGGGAAAACCGGCGTAGAAGCGAATTCATTCGCACGGGTTCTGTTCTGCAGTTGAGGAAGATAACACGTGGATAAAAGCAAAATAAACGTTGCCGTCCTGATGGGTGGCCGCACGGCCGAACATGAAATATCGGTCGCCTCCGGCAAGATGGTCCTCAAGAATCTTGACCTGTCCAAATACAACGTCAAGCCCATCACCATTACGAGAGAGGGCTCATGGGTGGTTCCGTCCGGCTACTTGTCGGACGGCGCTTCAGTCGCGGCGCTTTTGCCCGAAGTCCTCACGCGCGACTCCACTGGCAAGGAAATCATACCAGTCGAAACGGGCTCGGCTCTAAGCCGAACCGCGTCAGAAAAGGTAGACATAGTCTTTATCGCGATGCACGGGCCGTTCGGGGAGGACGGCACCATCCAGGGACTGCTGGAAATCCTGGACCTGCCTTACGTCGGCTCCGACGTCGAAGCCAGCGCGATATCCATGAATAAGATTCGGACTAAAGAGATATACATGCATCACCGCATCCCGACGCCGCGGTACCTCGTAATCGAGGAGAGCGACTGGCGCAAGAAACGGGAGTCGCTCACGGGCCGCATCGAGAAGCGGCTCGGTCTCCCGTGCGTGACCAAGCCGCCAAGGCTGGGTTCGAGCGTCGGAATAAAAATAGTCTCGGACAGAGACACCCTCGCCTCCGCTCTCGATCTGGTTTTCCGCTACGGCGCGAAGGCTCTCGTCGAGGAGTTCATACCCGGCCGCGAGATAACGTGCCCGGTGCTCGATAACGGGCCGGGCGAGAAGCCGACGGCGCTTCCCCTAGTCGAGATTGTCCCGAAGACCTCCATGTATTTCGACTATGAGGCCAAGTACTTGCCGGGTGGCTCCGAGGAGATTGTTCCCGCGCGAATCGACGAAGAACTCACGAAGAAAGCGCAACTGCTCGGCGCCAAGGCGCATCTTGCGCTCGGCTGCTCAGGACTCTCGCGGACCGACATGATTTTGAACGGCGAGTCCCTCTCCGTGCTCGAAACAAATACGCTGCCCGGGATGACCGAGGCTTCCCTGTTTCCCAAGGCTGCCCGGGCCGCCGGCATGAGTTTCCCGCAACTGCTCGACCATTTGATCGAGGTCGCCTTCAAGACCCACCGCTCGAAGAAAGTATGCGTGGAGCGCTGATATGTGGAATTCCAAGCCGGTAATAGCGATTTTCGGAAGTTCTCAGGCCGTGGAAGGCGACGCCGACTATGAACAGGCCCGCTTGCTCGGACGCCTGCTCGCGCGCTCCGGATTCGTAGTCTGTAACGGCGGCTATACGGGTGTCATGGAGGCCACCGCTCGAGGCGCCTCCGAAGCGCATGGAGTTGCGCTCGGCCTCACACTCGAGGTGTTCGGCGACAAGGAGTCGGCAAATCCCTTCGTTACGCGCGAAATCAGGAACGCGACCCTCTTCGACCGCCTTGCCAATTTTGTGAAACTTGCCGAAGGATTCATGGCGCTCAAGGGAGGCGTGGGAACACTGGCGGAATTCTCCATTGTCTGGAGTCTTCTGCAAATCCGCGCGATTGATTCAAAACCTTTTGTTTTCATTGGCCGGCATTGGACTGAAACCATTCAAAACCTGCGAAAGACTCTCGAGATACGAGAGAAGGACATCAAGTTGTTCCACATTGTCTCGACTCCGGAAGAAGCAGTGGAAATGCTGAAGAAAAGCTTGTCCGTGAAGAAATGAAAAAGGTGATCTCTGCAAGCAGGCGAATCGATATGGTTGCCTGTTTCCCCGATGAACTGGTTCGAGTGCTTGCCGAAAAATGCCCGCCCGAGCAAACCCACACACTTGTTATCTGGACCAAGAACCCTTTAAACCTGCTAACGCATGAGCCGCTCAGCAAAATACGCCACCACTATCTCTTGTTTATTCATTTCACCATAACGGGTATGGGAGGCACAACGCTTGAGCCAAACGCGCCGCCGTTCGACAAGATGCTGGAACTACTCGGGCCGCTCGTCGACTACGTCGGCGAACCGGCGCGAATACGAGTCCGATTCGACCCCATCGTGCATCTGCTTCTTTCTGAGGGGAAGAAATTCAGCAACGTCGATTCCTTTGAGTCTGTTGTCGCTGTGGCTCAAAGACACGGTATCCGTAACTTCTCCATAAGCTGGATGTCCGCGTACAAGAAAGTCACTGCGCGATTACACAGGCACGGTTTCTCGGATGCGCCGCTCTCACCGGAGGAGTGGCAAAAGGAATTCAGCCGGCTGAGCGACACGGCCGCCGGACACTCGGTGACCTTGCACGGCTGCTGTGTTCCCGGCATGCCGGTCTCACGCTGCATAGACGGCGATTTATTGACCGCGCTGCACCCGGAGAAAGAGCCCTGCTCGACCAGAAAGGCCAAAGGCCAGCGAGAAACGTGTGGATGCACAGAGAGTCTCGATATCGGCTGGTACAACCCGTGTCCGCACGGATGCATTTACTGCTATGCGAATCCCGCGCATCTTTCATAAAAACGTGTATGCCCTTAATTCGGGGACACCTTGCCGCAAGGTGTCCCCGAATTAAGGGCAATGGTCTATCCTGACGCATTTGTTCAAGGGATTGCCGCAAGGTGTCCCCGAATTAAGGGAAACGGTGGTCGGCTTCTCAAGGCGACATAGAGCGTGTGCGAACATGAATACTTCCATCATCAATCAACTGCGTGAGATTCTGGGGAACGAGAATCTGTTCGACTCCATCGAGAAACGCATCGCGTACGTCTCGGACGCCTCGCGGCTGACGGGCTCGATTCCCGACGCCGTCGCTCGACCGACAACGACCGACCAGGTTTCACGCATCCTGCGCGCGGCAAATTCCGCAAGGACGCCGGTGTACTCGCGGGGGGCAGGCTCCGGCCTGACCGGTGGCGCAGTCCCGGTTCGCGGTGGTATCGTGCTTGACCTCGAGCTCATGAACAAGATTCTCGCCATTGACGTCGACAACATGACGGCGCTCGTTCAGCCGGGCGTTGTCACGGCGGACCTCCAACAACGGGTACAGAGGCTGGGTCTGTTCTATCCACCCGACCCCGCAAGCAGCGATTTCTGCACAATCGGCGGCAACGTCGCCGAGAATTCGGGGGGACTCAGGGGAGCGAAATATGGCTCCACACGCGAATATGTCATGGCTCTTGAGGTTGTGCTCGCGGACGGAGAGATTATTCGCATTGGCTCAGGGGCCCCGAAAAGCGTGACAGGATACGATCTTGTGAGGCTGTTTGTCGGCTCCGAGGGAACTCTGGGCGTGTTCACGGAGATACTGCTCCGGCTTATTCCGCTGCCCGAACACGTCGAGACCGTGCTCGCAAATTTCCCGAAAGCCGCCCAGGCTGCTGCGGCCGTCTGCGCAATGTTTGCGAACCGAATCACGCCGCGAGCCGCCGAGCTCATGGACGAGGGAGCAGTCGAATGCGTTCGCAGATATAAAGCATCGAGCGCGCTTCCGGCCAGCGGCGTGTTCTGTCTTTTTGAGGTCGATGGACCGCGCCCCGCGACGATCGGAGACGCCGACAGGGTCGTCGAAATCTGCAAGAGTAACGGTGCAACGCTTGTGAAAAAAGCCGCCAACGACCAGGAGAGAGAGCATTACTGGCAGCTTCGCCGCGCAATTTCACCCGCTCTTTACACGCTGGGGCGCGTCAAACTCAACGAAGACATATGTGTCCCGCGCACTCGCCTTGCCGAGATGCTCGACAAGACACAGGAAATAGGTCGGCGCTGCTTGCTGCGGATTGTGAACTTCGGCCACATCGGCGATGGCAGCATTCACGTCAACGTGATGCTCGAGCGCGATGACGAGGAACTCAGTCGAAAGGCCGAGCAGGCAGTCGCCGAGATTTTCGCCGCGGCCGTCTCTATGGGCGGAACCCTTTCATCCGAGCACGGCATCGGGCTCACGAAAGCCCGCTTCCTCGGCATCGAGCTTCCCGAGAAAGAGTTTTCTCTGATGGCGCGTATAAAGAATCTCCTCGATCCCAATGGGATTCTGAATCCGGGGAAATTTCTCGATGTGGGGCGTCCCGAGAAACCTTGAATACCGCGCTCCGTGGGGCATCGTTGTTTTTGTCATTCCCGCGAAAGCGGAAATCCATTTTCCCCGAAAATTGGCGGCATGATGCGGCATCCCGGAAAATCGGGGACACGATGCCGCATCGTGTCCCCGATTTTCCAAGAATGCCAACAAAGAGGGCTCTTACATTGGTGGGTGAATTTCTGAAACGCGATTCCAGCAATGACTTGACCGCGTCGGCCGCCCGGAACGAAGCGGACAAGTGCGCCCGGTGCGGCAAGTGCAGGTCGGTCTGCCCGGTTTTCGCGGAACTGAAGGACGAAGCCTTTGTCGCCAGGGGACGTATATGGCTTTTTGAGGCGCTCGAGCGTGGCGAAATCCGAGCCACACCGGAACTCCGCAAGATCATGTCGGCGTGTCTCATGTGTCAGCGCTGCGCCGAGACGTGCCCATCGGGCGTTAGATTCATGCGCGTCATAGAAGCCGCCCGCGAGCGTCTTTCAAGGGAAATGGGACTTCCATTCGGCGCCTCCTTCGTCTTCCGGCACATCCTCACGCGGAGGCGGCTGTTCGATTTCGCAATGCGGTCCGTCTCGCTCCTCCAACGAATCGTTCCGGGCGAACGAAAGGGGAACCTGCGCCATCTCCCGCTATTCTTTAGAGGCGGCAAATGGCTGCCGCCGTTCGCAAAGAACACCGCGCTTCAACTCCATTCGGGGGGAACCAGAGTCCCCGGTGCGCGGGTGCGGGTAGCCCTCTTCGTCGGCTGCCTCACAAATTATGTGTATCCGCGGATTGTCAGTTCGACCATCGCACTGTTACAGAAGGCGAGAATCGAAACGAATGTTCCTGCCTCCCAGCTTTGCTGCGGTGTCCCGGCGCTTGCGATGGGCGACATCGGCGCCGCGAGGGAACTCGCTCGCCGGAACATGGAAAGCCTCCAGTCCGCTCAGTGTGATTACATAGTGACGGTTTGCGCATCCTGTGGCCGAATGCTGAAACATGAATACCCGGATTTGGTGGGTGGCTCGGCCTTCAGCGTGCCAGTGCTCGATGTCAGTGAATTCATCAAGAATCATACTGATTTGAATCTTGAGCCGCTCAGCGACACAGTCACGTATCACGACCCCTGCCATCTGCGATGGGGCCAGGGAATCGCATCCGAGCCGCGCCAACTACTGTCGAGCGCTTGCCAATTCAGAGAAATCCCCGACAATATGTATTGCTGCGGGCAGGCGGGAACGTTTCACATTTTCTATCCAGAGATCGCGGGCTTGATCGGACGGAGACAAGTCGAATCAATCGCTTTGTCCGACGCCGATTATGTGGCCACCGGATGCCCCGGCTGCATCCTGCAACTTAATGACCTCATGGCTCAGGCCGGAATCCGCAAAAAGGCCGCACATACAGTTGAAATCCTGAGCCGCGCCCAATTCGGGGAAACCATGTCGCGCGGTGTCTCCGCGGAAAACCACTTCGATCCCCAATAATGAAAGGGAGAAGCAATGCATAAAATGAGCGAGCTGATGGCCATTCACGGTCCGAAAATAATTCTTGGGACAGCCGTTATCGGGATCACGGTATTCCTCGCGTTTGTTATTCGCTCGGTTCTCGGCCGGGTCTTCAACAGGTTTGTCTGGGCTCCCAGAGTTGGTTCGCTCATATCCGCCACTGCTTTCTTTGCCATCCTGATATTCGGCATATTGACGGGATTGGCCACGATGGGGCTGAACATGATGCCGATCATCGCAAGCCTCGGACTCGGAGGGTTCGCCATCGGCTTTGCATTCAAGGACGTTCTCAGCAATCTGCTGGCGGGGGTGCTCGTGATTGTCTACCAGCCATTCGTGAAAGGAGACACACTGACCGTTTCAGGATGTGAGGGCAAGGTTGTCGAAATAAATCTTCGCTACACAGTCCTCGAAAACGAATCGACACGCTTCATGGTGCCGAACTCGCTTATTTTGACCAATCCCCTGAAAATAGGGCGATGAAAGGAGAATGAGGGATCAACGTAAGGTGTTAAGAATAAAGGTATTACGCCGAAAAGAGCCGCTTCTTTGACCGCTGGTAAAAAATCCTTGACAAATTGAAAAAGTCGTGGTATATTATTAACGCTTTGCGGCAGAATGAGGTCAGGTTGGCTCTACTTATGATGATGAGAAGTCTTGAGAATCCGCAGTGTGGACGCATAACGCCTGCGGATTTTCGCTTTCATATGCGGAGCCGCTGACCGAACGGTGGATCACTCTTGAGGAGGAACGGGTTCATGCCAGCAGCAGGAATAGTCAAGTGGTTCGACAACAAAAAGGGATTCGGTTTCATCAAGCGTGAGGAGGGGGACGACGTTTTCGTACACTACACTGCAATCAAGGGTGAAGGTTTTAAGACTCTGCAGCAAGATGAAAAGGTAACCTTCGATATTGTCCAGGGCCCGAAAGGCCTTCAGGCAGCTAACGTGCTCAAAGCCGAATAGTGGTTTCTTGAGGCGGGTTGGCAAGGTGGACGCTCGCCGACGGGCGGGCTTCCACCTGATTCCTTCCAGGCGCACACCGCTGTCGATCTGACAAATCAACGTGTTGATATGGGCCGAGGGGAGAGGTGTGTCTATACAAATGGGGACAGACTCTTCGCCACGGCTCCGTTCCCATTTGTTATTCTTTGTTGTAGCTCTCGCACCGCGGGCACTGAGAGACGTCTTCTTCCCCTGTGCCCAGATAGACATATCCACAGTAGTGGCATCGCCACTTCCTTTGCGCCGCTCCAAAACGACCAAGATAACCTTTTGACGCGCTGAATTCTATCCAAATCCATATCGCCGCCAGCAAGAGCCCGATCAAGCCAAGGTAAGCGGAAATCGCAAAGTAGAAGTTCACGTGGAACATGCGCTCTTCACTCGCCTCTGAAGATACCCGGGGCCGAGAGGCTCAGAGCAAAATCAGTCGTGGGCATGGATTTCGATTCTGCCGGTCGCGGCTCGAACAATTCTTGCGGTGGCCTCGCGTAGGCCGCCTCGGCGGCCCGTGCGATATCCGTTGGAGGAATCAAGGTCTCACTCGGAGAGAAGAAGGAGGCGTCGGGCAGACCATGCTGAGTCCACTGCATTATGTCGGAATCGAGTTCATTGAGCAGTTCATCTGCCGGAAGAGAGGGTTCGCGCCGCACGGGCATCGGCCAGGCAGCCGCGGTCTGGAGCGTCTCGATCTTGGCGGCGCTGCGTGACACGAGGATGATCGAGAGGTCTTTGGCCGGCGGCGCGGCGCCAATGGTTACCTCGCGAAAGAGCAACGCGAAGAGCGCATGGACGCAGATCGAGATGGTGACGAACACCCTGAGTTTGCCCGAATATAGCAAGCCGCTACCTCACTCACTGTGGCTCGGTTGCAATTCCCATCGTTTCAACGCCGACGCTTTTCGCGATGCTCATCACTTCCACGAGTTTGCCGGTCTCGACTCGCTTGTCCGGCTTTATGAGCACCATTTTTTCCTTCGTGTCCGTGAGTCTCTCGAGGAGAGCTATCGGCAGTTGGTCGGAAGACATTTTTTCTTCATTCAGGAATATCTCATTCGTTCGCGTGATCGTTATGACTATATCCTGTTTGTCTTGCAGCTTGGGAGCCCTTGCCTTGGGAAGTTCAACGCGCACGCCGGTTTGCAGCACGAAACTGCCGGCCAACATGAAGAAGATAAGCAACTGCAGCACGATGTCTATTATGGGGGTCATGTTGAGGCTTATCAATAGTTTCTCATGAGTGACTGACTTCCTCTTATATCGCATACGTCTTTTCCTTTTGCGAGAGGGTGTCGAGCAGTTCCGACGACAAGATTTCCATTTCCCAGACCATGTTGTCGACCTGGGTGACGAAGTAGTTGTAGGCGACAACCGTGGGAATGGCCACGATAAGTCCCCAGACAGTCGTGAGGAGCGCCGTGCCTATTCCGTGGGCGAGGTCGCCCGGTGAGACCGCTCCTCCATGGGCCATGATGACCATGAAAGCCTCGGTCATACCAACGACCGTGCCGAGCAAGCCAAGCAAAGGCGAGACATTGGCTATGGTTCCGAGCACGCTCAGGTAGCGCTCGAGGCTGGGAATCACGAGATAACCCGCATCCTCGATGGCCTCGCGGATTTCCGCCCTCGGCCTGCCCTGTTTCTGGAGGCCGGCCTTCAGAATGAAGGCGAGCGGCCCGCCCGTCTCATCGCAAAGATGGATCGCGTCCGCAATCCGATTGTGCTTGAGTATCTCGCGGATGTTGTCCATCAAGTCCTTCGAGTACGCCCGCGCGCGCCGCAAGCTGAAGAAACGCTCCAGAATAAGCGACACCGAAATCACCGAACAGCCGTAAATCGGAATCATCATCCACCCGCCGCCTGTGATCCAACTTATTTTCTCCATCCTTTCCTCCCGTTTTCGCTCTCTTTTTCCATTCTCCGGATAGCCTTGAGCGCAACCATTCCCGCTGCGTCATCTCCATATGTCTCGGCCACGCTTTCATACATCTGTCTGGCCTCGTTTGGTCGCCCGTCGCGCTCGAGTAGACGCGCCGCCTGAAGCTGGGCGCGTTCGGGCCATCCCGCCGGGAATCCGCCCCTCGCAATGGCGACAAGCTCGGCCACGGCCTCGCCGGTTCGATCCAGTTCGGCCAGACACTCAGCGATGGCAAAACGTGACCGCGCCGCCGGCTCCGTGGATTCGCCACGGGGGGCGATCCTGTACTGCTCGATTGCCTCATCGAATTTCCCCGCCCGCTGCAGCGCCTTGCCCATATCATACACCGCCAGTGGTCGCAAAGGCGACGCGACGTTCTTGTCAATGAATGATTGCAGTTTTTGAGCGGCCAAGGCGGCTCCTCCCCCCTCAATCGTGCTTTCCGCAGCCTCGATTTCCGCTTGATCCAGAAGGAGACTGCGGGGATACCGGCTAGTCAGTGATTCGAACAAAGCTACGGCCTTCGGATAATCCGACGACTTGCGAGCAGCGCGGGCAGCGAAGAAAAGCGAGGCGTCGGCCAGCGGCGAGTTGGGGAAAATCTCGCTCAGTTTGAAGAGACTCTCCCTGGCGCCGTCCCATCGGCCGTTTCCGAAATCCAGTCTTCCTTGCCAGTAGTAGGCGTGCTCTGCGAGCGGCTCGCGCGGGTATTCACTCGTAAGCTTGACGAAAGCCGCCGTCGAAGCGCCGCTGTTTGCCAGCCGCATCGCTGCCCACCCCATACTGTAGAGGGCTTCCGCGCGGACAAGCGGCTCCCGGCTCATCTGCAAAGCCTGTTCATACAGTCTCAGCGCGTTTGCCGGATTATTCAACCTCTCCTCGCACAAGCCTGCCCATATCAGCGCCTCGGCATTCAGACGACTCTTCGGGAACAGCTTCGGCAGCCTCTGAAAATGGGCGCCGGCAGTCCTTGGCAACCGTTGTCTGTAATGCGACGCTCCCGTGAAGAACCATGCAAAGTCGGCAAACTCCGTGCGCGGAAACTTCGATTCAATCTGCGTGAAAACCTTGACAGCCGTTTCGTAGTCTCTGCCGCTGAATGCCAGCCACCCGTATGCGAGGGCAGCCCTGTCAGCGAGCTCGAATTCCATGTTGTTGTCCGCCAGGACACGGAATATCTCGAGAGCGCCTGCCGCGTCGCCCGCTTTCATCCGCGAAAGCCCAAGGAAGTATCTGGCGGGCGCAACCGTCCGAGCGGAAGGGTAGCTGCGAACGACTTCTGCCAGGGCAGAAGAGGCCTCGGTGTAGTTCGCCGTTAGCATGTGCGCGAGTCCGGTCTGATACAATGCCGGGATCGCGAGCGGATTTTCAGGCCACTTTTCGATGAACGCCTTGTGCGCGAGTTTTGCTTCATCGAGTTTTCGCGCCATCAAGAGAGAGTCCGCTTTCATAAAACCTGCCGGGGGGACCAGCGCTTCCGGCTTGCCGCCCCTGACAAACTCTGCGAATTTCTCACTCGCGGAGCCATATCTTGCCATGTGGAAGTGGCAGAGCCCTTCATAGTAAGGAATCTGCGGCCATTTCTTGACGGCTTCCTTGTCCGCCGAAAGCTCTGCGTAGATGCGCCCCGCTTCATCGAATCGATTGGCCCGAAACAGTGAGCCTGCGAGCGCCAGGGTTACGTCCGACCGGCGATCCGAGGGGGACCTCCCATCCAGGAGCGGACGCAGCTTTTCCGCAGCGGCGCCCGGCCGGTCGAGACGCGAAAAACATTCTGCGAGCGCGACGGCGGAAAGAGTCTCCATGCTGTCGTGAGCAGCGAAGTCGATGACGGCGGAGAACTGATCGGCAGCGACTGCGAACTTGCCGCGAGCCATCTGTGCGAGCGCCAATTGAAAAGCCATAGATCGACGATATTCTTTGTCTTTGCCGCTCTCGACAAGTTCTTTGAAGACGTTTTCGGCCTTCTCATAGTTGGCCGCCTTGAGGTGGCAATTTCCCAGCGCCGCCATTGCGGGCTCCGCTGTATCCGCCTGAGGCTTGGTCGCCAACAGTTTTTCGAGAACATCGGCTGCCTCCTGGAACTGGTTAGTCTCGGCAAGGAGAAGTCCCGCCCTCAGCATCGCTCTCTCACGCAGTGGCGGAGGAAGGTCAGAGGATTCAGCCAGCATATTATGCTTGATGGCGGCTTGCCGGTCGCCCGTTCTAAGGTAGTCAGTGGCTAGACGAAGCTCGGCAGGTCCCTTGAGTGAGCTTTTGGGGAAATCTCGCAGGAAAGTTTCTCTTACCTTGATTGCTTCGCCCTCTTTTTCCAGAAGCTCGAGACACCAGGCCACTGAATCGATCGCATATTCTCTGAACGCATGGCCGGGGTAGCTCGCCAGAAACTGGTTGAAGCGAGCAAGCGCCGCCGAGTAGTCAGCTCGCCTATAAAGGGCTTCCCCAAGCCAGTATAAGGAGTCGTCCACGTTTTCGCTCTCGGGATACTTTTTCAGCAGCCCATCGAGCGTCTTGGCTGCTCCTGAGTAATCGAGCATGGCGAATTGCGACATCGCTTTTCCATAAGCTGCTCTGTCGGCATGGTCCCAGTCGGGATGCGCCTCTACAGTCTCCGAGAAAACCCGTGCGGCGCCTGCGAAATCAGCCCGCCTGTAAAGCACCTGCCCCAACAGATACTTCGCCCTCGCCGTATTGCGTCCGTGGGGATACCGTTCGATAAAATCCTCCAGCATGCCTTGCGCTTCGAGGAGGCGTCCGCCGGAAACGGCAGCCCGCGCCCGCCGGAACTCGAGGTTCTCATCTCCGAACGCTCGTAATGGCGCAAGCGTGGAGAGGAGCAGGGCGGTTGTGACAATGAGAATCGAGAGCGTCGTCCCTTGTTTGCCGCGCCTGTGCCTGCGAGCAGCCGACCACCGTCGAAGGGTTGCCTGAAGAAGAAACGTTTCCAAACCTTGATATCGGGAGAATCCCCCCTTGTCCTCTTTCATGAAGGGGGAGAAAAAGGGCCGTTTCACGGGAGGTCTCGTCTTCGCGGGAGATTTCATCGCAATTGTTGCGTCTTCTCGCTCCATAATGCAGGGCCTGGCCGGCGAGTCGCCCCCGCATCACGCCAATACATACACCACAAAGTTTGTGAGACGCAGGACTAAGGGATTATTTGCGTTCCGATTCCCTTGTCCGTGAACGTTTCCAGCAGCAGCGAGTGAAGAATCCTGCCGTCGATTATGTGCGTCTTATTCACGCCCGCATTCAGCGCGCATTCACACGCCTCCACCTTCGGGATCATGCCGCCTTCGATCACGCCACGACCGATCAGTTCCTTGACTTCCGAAAGTTTGAGTGTCGATATGAGCGATGACTCGTTTCCTTTTTCGCCCAAAATACCGGGTGTGTCGGTAAGCAGGACTAGCTTCTCCGCCTTCAGGGCCGCCGCCATTGCGCCGGCAACGGTGTCGGCGTTGATGTTGAAGGTCTCACCGTTCTCACCGACTCCGATGGGCGCGACTACCGGAATGTATCCGTGATGTTCGAGTGTCCTGACAAGGTCGGCGTTGATCTCTTTCACCTGGCCGACGAATCCGATATCCACTCCGGCCGCGCCTTCAGGATAATACTTGGTGGAACTGATGAGGTTGCCGTCTTTGCCCGAGACGCCCACCGCTTTACCGCCTGCCCGGTTCATGAGAGATACGACCTCTTTGTTGATTCTTCCGACGAGCACCATCTCGACGATATCCTTGGTTTCGTCGTCGGTCACGCGCATGCCCTTATGGAAGACAGGTTTCTTGCCCATCTTCGCCATGATGTCGGAAATAGCTTTGCCGCCTCCGTGGACGACCACCGGATTCATGCCGACGTACTTCATTAACACTATATCGCTGGCGGTCGTGTGTCTGATTCCCTCGTTTTCCATTGCGCTCCCGCCGTATTTGATGACAACCGTCTTGCCATAAAACTTGCGAAAGTACGGAAGGGCCTCGCTGAGGACTCTGGCTTTCTCAATGTATTCTTCCATGTCTTATCCTTTTTCAGGGTTTCTCGCCGTGTTCGTTGGAGATGCGCGCTAATTCGGGGACATGATGCCGCATCGTGTCCCCGAATTAGCGCGATGTCGCAGCGTGTCCATGCACAAACCGGCTTCCCGCTTTCGCGTGAATGATAACTTCGTCCTGGTGTCAGATCAAGTTAACTCTGTTGGTACTTGTAGGGGCACGGCGCGCCGTGCCCCTACGAAGAACCGCGCGTCAATACCCAAAGATATTGTCATGACATGATACTAGTCCGGCGCTTCCTGTCCGCCTAACTACGCCTTCGGCAAGGTCGGCCGTTCCTAATGACGGTGAATGTTATGTGCGGTACGATGCGTTTATTTTCACATAATCATACGATAGGTCGCAGGTCAGGACTGTTGCCGACTCGCTTCCCGAGTGGAGATCGATGGTAAGCGTCAACTCCTTTTTTGATAGGAGTTCTTTCGCGCGCGATTCATCAAAATTCTGCGGGCGTCCCGCTTTCAGGAACACGAGATCATCGAGACAGATATCAATGATGTCGGGGTCGATCTTGACGCCGGCTCTGCCCGCCGCCGCGATGATGCGGCCCCAGTTCGCGTCGTTACCGAATATGGCGGTCTTCACGAGCATCGAATTCGCTATGGTCTTCGCTATCTTGTGCGCGTCGGTTCTTTCGACTGCGCCGAAAACATTGACCCGGATGAGTTTTGTCGCCCCTTCGCCGTCCTTGATGAGCATCTCCGCCAACCGCGCGCACACGTGTTGAAGCGCAAAATGGAACGAACAATAGTCGTCGGACAACCTGTCAATCACCGGGGCGTTCGACGCCCCATTTGCCATCGCAATCACGGTGTCGTTGGTGCTCATGTCGCCGTCAACGGTCATCGAGTTGAAGGTATCCTCAACCGCCCGTCTGAGCGCGCGCCAGAGGAACGCCGCCTCGATGCGGGCATCCGTTGTGATGAATACCAGCAGAGTTGCGAGATCGGGGCAAATCATGCCCACTCCTTTCGCAATACCGCCGATAGTGATTTCTCCTTTTGAAAGCCGGGCCTTGATCGCCACGGTTTTCGGATGAGTGTCCGTCGTCATGATCGCGCGGGCGGCCTCGTCGCCGCCGGTGCGGCTTAAAGAGGGCGCCAGCGTCTTGATGCCTTCAACAACTTTTTCAATGGGGAGCGGCTGGCCGATGGCACCGGTCGAGGCGACGGCCACCTCGTCGGGAGCAAGGCCGAGGCCAGCAGCGGCCGTCCTGGCCATGGCTTCAGCGTCGAGCATGCCCCGCTCGCCGGTGACCGCGTTGGCGTTGCCGCTGTTTGCGACAATGGCGCGCGCGGCAGCGCGCGTCATGACCTTCTGTGAATAGAGTACAGGGGCGGCCTTCACGATATTTCTTGTAAACATTCCGGCGGAAGTCGTCGGGTATTCCGAGAAAATGATTGCGAGGTCAGGGTTTCCGTTTTTCTTGATTCCGCAGTGGAGTCCCCCTGCCACAAAACCAGCGGGAGCAGTCACTCCTCCCGGAATCTCCACCCATTCCAGACTGCCGCGCCCTTCCCGACAGACTTCATTTTCGTCCTGCATCTTATCTCCTTCACTCTTCCATTCCATCAAGATAAACGAACAAAATGGCTCCCTGCTTTCGCGGGAATGACACAAGGCGTTCAGCCTCTTTGGAGTTCAACCAGGAACGAGCGACCAGGTTTCTCCCCTTGTTCCTTTCGTCTTTCCCCTTCTATGGCGTCAGGCCGCCAAAACGCAATCCGCTCTGTTCAGGCAGGTCAAATATTATGTTCATGCACTGCACCGCCTGACCCGCGGCGCCTTTGCATATGTTGTCCAGGGCGGATATCGAAATAAGCTTTCGCGTGCGCCTGTCATACGCCAGTCCGATATCGCAATAATTGCTGCCGCGCACGAACCGAAGCTCGGGATAGACTCCGGGCTCGCAAATGCGTACAAACGGCGCATCTTTATAATATGTTCTGTACAGGTCCGCCAGATTTGCAGCAGATGTCTCGGACGTCATGCTTGCCGTCACCGTGCTCAGTATGCCCCGGTTGGCAGGCACGAGATGAGGCGTGAAAAGCGCGTGGACCTCCTTGCCCGCGACGCTCGAAAGTTCCTGATCGATCTCCGGCGTGTGCCGGTGTGAGGTGACCGCGTAAGCGCGCAGGTTGTCGGCGATTTCAGGAAAATGCGTCTGCGAGCTCGGTGTCTGTCCCGCTCCCGAGACGCCTGACATCGAGTTGATAACAATCTCATTGAAATCAATGATTCCATATTTGACTGCGGGCGCGAGCGCGAGGATGGCGCCGGTAGGGTAACATCCGGGCAAAGCGACAAGCTGCGCCCGGCGCACTTCTTCGCGGTGAAGCTCCGGCAACCCATATACGCTTTTCTTGATCAGCGCTGGCTCTGTATGCGGCGCTTTGTACCACTTCTCATAGACTTCCGGGTCCTTCAGTCGGAAATCGGCGCTGTAATCAACCACTCTGATGCCTTGTTTGACGAGGTCCGCCGCTATCGGCATTGCTTGCGTATGGGGAACCGCCAGAAATGCAACATCGCACGTGCGGGCAACCGCGCTCGTATCGAGTTCGATGAGAGGCATGTCAATAATCCCCCGGAGCGCCGGAAAGACGTCAGTTATATTCTTTCCTGCGAACTGTCGGGAAGTAAGAGCTGCGAGCTCGACCGACGGATGTCCCGCGAGCAAGCGGACCATTTCGCCGCCGGTATAGCCGTTTGCCCCAACGATCGCGACTCTCACTTTCTTCATCGTTTTCGTCTCCTGCCTCTTCGTCCGGCCGGTGGGCGATAGCCGTGCCGCCCGGGAGCGGCGACCATGCCTTGCTTCGCGCCCTTGCCTTTCTTCTTGGGCATCCCCAAAGGCTGGGCTTCTTGGTCCACGAGGATGAAGTCCATCCGTCTCTTCTCGGTGTCCACGCTGACCACTTGCACGGTGATCTTGTCTCCCAGCCTGTAACACTTGCCCGTGTGTTCGCCCTGCAGGCAGTGCTTCTCTTCGATGAAGGCGTAATAGTCGTCCTCGAGGGTGCTCACGCGAACCATGCCTTCGGCGAGGGAATCGACAAGCTCGACGAACAGGCCGTATGATTGCACTCCCGTGATTCTGCCGTCATAAATCTCGCCGAGCTTGCCGCTCATGAACATGAGCTGCTTTGTTTTGAGAGACTCGCGTTCGGCCTCCATCGCCTCCCTCTCGCAGCGTGATGCGTGCTCGGCAATGCGCTCAAGACCCTCGCCGTAGATTTTCTGCACAAGTTCAACGCCTCCCTCGCGAAGCATCCGCACGATTCTGTGGACGATCAGGTCGGGATAGCGCCTTATGGGCGAGGTGAAATGTGTGTAGCATTCGCTCGCGAGCCCGAAATGGCCCGCATTCTCCGACGAATACCTTGCCTCCTTGAGCGAGCGGAGCATGAGGTAGTTGATGAGGCTTTCCTCGGGGCGCCCCTGCGCCTCTCTTGAGATTCTCTGGAGTCCGCGCGGAGTCATCGAATCCTTTTCGCTGAGCGGAAAGCCGAGCGAGCCGATAAATTCGCGGAACGAGCCCATCTTCTCGGGGTTGGGCTCCTCGTGGATTCGGTACATCATCGGGGCGTGCAGCGAAGTGACGTGGCGCGCGACCGTCTCGTTTGCAAGCAACATGAACTCCTCGATGAGCTCGTGCGAAACGGAGTGTTTTTGCAGCACGATGTCAACCACTTCGCCCTCGTGGTCGAAAATCGCGCGCGCCTCGGGAAAGTTGAAATCAAGGCTCCCTCGCGCTATCCTCTTTGCGCGGAGAATCTGCGCGAGGCCGTTCATCATTCGGAAGCGCTCTGCGAAGTCGGCGTATTTTTCCGTGAGTTCCTTGTCGCCCTCCAGAATGGCCAGCACGTTGTCGTACGTCATTCGGTGGTTTACCCGGATGATGCTGTCCTGTATCTCGTGCCGGATGAGGTTTCCTTTCGAATCCAGTTCCATCGTGACGCTCATCGCAAGCCGGTCCACTTTTTCCCGGAGACTGCAGAGGTCGTTGGAGATGCGCTCTGGCAGCATCGGAAGCACTCGGTCCTCGAGATAAATTGTGGTTGCCCTGTTGTATGCTTCGTCGTCGAGGGCTTCGCTTGGCTTCACGTAGTAACTCACATCGGCGATGTGCACGCCCAGCAGATAATTCCCTTTTTCCGATATCTCGAGCGAGACCGCGTCGTCGAAGTCCTTCGCATCGACCGGGTCGATAGTGACCATCGGAAGGCCTGTGAGGTCCGCGCGTTTGCGGCGCTCGGCTTCGGGAATTACGCATGGGATTTTTTCGGCTGCCGCCGTAACCTTCGGAGGAAACTCAGCGGGGAGGCCGTGCTTGCGTATCAGTAATTCCGTGTCGAGGCCCGGCTCCCCGCGCTCACCGAGAACTTCGATGATTTTTCCCTCCGGGTTCCTCGAGGAGGAAGGGTACTCGGTGATCTCAGTCACCACCACCTGGCCGACCTGCGCGCTGAGAGCGTCGGCGAAATTCACGTAGATATGGTGCGGTATCCTGTCATCGATCGGCACGACGAATCCGAAATTCCGCCCCTTTTCATAGTAGCCCACGAGGGTAAGATGCGCGCGCTCGAGCACACGAATTATTTCCCCGCGAAGTCTCTGGCTTGTCAGGTGGCCCGCGACCCGGACAACCACTTTATCGCCGTGCATCGAACCGTGTATGTCGCGGCCGCTCACGTAAATGTCCGGCAAGTTAACCTGTCCGGGCCTCGGCAGGGGCTGCACGAAGCCGTAGCCGTCGGGATGCCCGATGTAGTTGCCGACAACGAGGTTCATGTGTTCGGGCACGCCGAACAGCTTGCCGCGGGTTTGCACAAGCTCGCCGGCCTCGACGAGTTCCTTTACCGCTGTCTTAAGTTTGCGGAGGGATTCGTCACCGATTTCGAGCCGGTGTGCGATGTCCTTCATCTTTAGCGGCCGGTCAGCCGACTTGCGCAGCATCAGGGTTATTTTCTCTTTAAGTTTCTCCATGAAATCTTTCCGCCTTCATGCGTAGATTATTGTCAGCACGAGGCTTACATATTGACTGATGGTATCATCAATTTCCGGTTATTATAACGCAACAGCAAATCTTGTGTCAATGAAATTAGGAAGGGGGAAAAGGGGAAACGGGGAAAAGGGAGAGACCGAAGAGACTAACCACCAAAGAGGAGACTCATGCGGCATCTCACTTCGTGGACGACTCTTTTGTTCCATTTTCCCGTTTCCCTTTTAACCTTTTGCTCCATTTCAGTATGACGCAATATGACGCATAAATCGCATTTTCTGGATAACGCCCACAAATGAGCTTTGGCATGATTCCTTCCAATAAACCAAACCACGGAGAGCGCAGAAGGGCGCAGAGCGGTACAGCAGCAAACAAAAGAAGAAAAAACAATGGGAACCGCCGATGAATGTGGATGAGATCATTTTCGCCTTTCTCTTGCGTGACGCAAGTGACGCAACGTGACGCATCTCCCGGATGACGCACGCGGAGGGCTCGCATGGTTGATCGTTGTGGAGAGGTAATGCGCAAGTAGGCCACTGGCGCTGGTTTCCGCAGTTCTCGGGTGGGCAATCTGCTGCGCTTTCCTGCGGGTTCGTGACGCAAGTGACGCGAGTGACGCATCTTTACGTGTTATGCCTATAGAATTCACGGGAACCGCCGATGGACACCGATAAGAGAACTGGAACACGAATGGCGCGAATCCACGAAGAGAAAAAGAGTCGATGAACATACCTCACCCCTTTTTCATAGCCAATCACAACCACCGCAAAAGGCTCATGAAACCGCCGATGCAAACCAACAAACAGACTCTTGGAACACGAATTGCACGAATTCATGGAAAGACACCAAAAGACAATTCTTGCCACAGAGAGCGCAGAGGTCTCCGAGAGGGTTCGCAGATTCTCGCCAACTTCTGGTGAAGAAGAAACTGGAACACGAATGCGCAAGGCGCGACGAATCAAACGAATAAAGAACCGGTTCTTTCGCATTTTCTCTGTTGCCGTTTTTCTCAAGCGGGCGCAATGAATTGCGCCCCTACATTGCGGCAAAGCCGCGACCAAAGAAAAAGAAGAAGCTCTGGGAACGCGAATATCACGAATTATTCGAATTACACGAATTCAAGCAAGGAGTCCAAAGACAATCCTTACCACAGAGGACGCTGAGGTCACCGAGAGATTTCGGGTTCCTGTTGCGCTCCCACATAGGTTTTTGCTTTTTATTGCGCGCCAGAAGAGCTACTTGTTTTCTTGGTCGTGTTCCTTTCGGAGTTAGCCTTCGGTTTCCGTCGCTGGCTTCGGCTGAAATCGTGCGAATAGATTCGCACGTACAGTGGCGTGGCCGAATGAATTCGGCCCCACAGTGCATTTTATAAGGGCGACTCGCGAGTCGCCCCTACAAAATACGTCACAGGAATTATGAAACGTACGACTAAGGAAGCCTGGGGCTCCACGCCCGGGCATGGAGTTGATTGTTTGGCCATGCACTCCTTCCCGCGCGCATGTTTTGAACTGTGAAGACAAGCGGATGCCGCCGGTCCCCCACCACGCCTGAAGGGTGAGCGAGAAGAGCGAAAGAGATTCTTCGCTCCACTCAGGATGACGCCCTTTGCGTGATTTCCATGCGACGGCATTGGCGCTGCGTGGCCGAATGAATCCGGCGTTGCAAGGCCGTTGGCCTGTGTGGTCGAGTGAATCCGGCCCTACAGGCATCACGCGCGAGGCGTGATTTTCATACCGTTGCATGGCGAGGGTAATTTCCATGACGGGCGCATGTCGGTTGTAGACCCGGCCTGTTAACGCGCTTCTCTGTCCAAGTCTTCCGCAGAAGGCTGTGGGAGGCCACTTGGTTGAGCCTGGCACCGGTACGGGGTACTCGAACGCCAACGCTACCCGCTCAGAGGGATTTCCGCCGGGGGCGGATATGGTATGCCGCTTGTTCAACGATCGTATCACTCCTTTTTGCACTTCGTAGTTCTTGGAACGCGCATTCCGTCGCCAACCAGGCCACCTGGCCCACGGGGGCCGGTGTTCTTTCAGTTGACTGTGGTATTTATATCATGGGCCGGGGGCCCGGTCAACGAACTTTTTGTTAACAAAAAGGGCGAAAGGCATAACCACAAAGACACCAATCACTAAGAAAGATTAGCCACAGAGAACTCAGAGGTCTCAGAGAAGGAAGAAGCAACGGAGGGACCACAGTAACACGAATTTGGGAGGAAGAAGAAAAAGAAGAATCTTTTGGAACACGAATTACACACATTACACGAATTTGCAATCACGAATGACGTGAATCGGATACGAATGATACGAATGAAGCTTTTTCTTTATCCGCAGATTGCGCTGATTGAAAAGCGGGAAGACGAATAGCGAGAATGAGAAGCATTACCACGGGGATCACGGGGAGTCACGGGGGACCATAAGAAACAAAGAGTGAAAGCGTACAAGAAGACATGTGGCCACGAAGGGGCGCGAAATTCACGAAACGGGCGCCGTCTCCGAATTACATCAATCCCTCGCTGCAGATTATCCTGGGTACTGAGGGGTCTTCTTCGAGAATTCGGCGGTCGGGCCAGTCCTGCATTCTGTGCTGTTGATAGATGCGCGCAAGATGTTTGAACAGGTCCTCTCCGGTCACGCCATTCTTGCGTAGGTGATTGAGTTCGCGATTGATGGCCGTGCTGACGGGTCCCCGGAAAGCTTTTTCGAGAATGTTAATCTGAGCCTTCACATCTTCATCCGGTACCGAGCCGAAAAGAACACGCATTTCTCGAATCACGTAGCGCTGGCCGGGCTTAAGGGAGAGGGTGTGCTCGCGCTCGGCCTGGCGGTGCTTGACTTCCTCGGAGAATAAGCGCTTTATGCGCATCACGGCAGAGTTGTAGTTTTGCGGGAGTCCGGCCGCTTCGACCTCGGGGCCGCATCGAATGGTTCCAAGGACTCGCGGGATATCGCGAGAGACGATTTCGCCTTTCGCATCTATGAGAAATAACTGTTGATAGCGTCCCGCCTGGCAGAACACATACATCCCCTTCTGGGTGGATGGCGTTGCAGTGCGTATGCCGTCACGCAGATTGGCAATCCGATCATATTCGGAAGGGTTGTCCTTGCGCAACAATCTGAGGATTTCCTCGGCCTCATTGAGGTCCACGGTATCCTCGTCGTCGTCCTCGAACAGGCTCAACTGTCCACCCTGCTTTTCATAGATGGCATACATGGCATCTTCGTTGAGATGCTCGGATTTATCAAGAATCGCCGAATCCTCTCCGATGGTGTCGTGGATTTCCTGAATACGGTTTCGCAGTTTTTGGCGTAGGCCAAGGTTCCGCTCGATGCCGGTCTCCGGCAGGAAGTTGAAGCCATAGATTACGCCATAGTCGCTCCCGATGCGGTCAATGCGTCCAAACCTTTGGATCAGCCGAACCGGGTTCCAATGCAAATCATAGTTGACGATTTTATCGCAATCCTGAAGATTCAATCCTTCCGCCAGCACGTCTGTTGCGATAACGGTGAATAGTTCTGGTTCTCCAGCGCGCGGCCTGTGTTCCGGATTCGCTATTGGCGCGAATCGGCCCACTAAACGCGCTTTGCTCTTATCACCGCTAAATATGACATCAATATCATCACGCTTGCCGCCGGGATTCAGGTTATCGAAGAGGTATTTTGCAGTATCCGCATATTGCGTGAAAATCAGCCGCTTGCCTTCCTTAAGCGGCATTTTTGCCAGCCATCTCTTAAGCGTTTGAAGCTTGGCGTCCTTTTCCGGAGTGATGGGTTCAACCAGCTTCCGTATTTTTTTCAGCAATCTTATGTCATGCTCGATATGCTCGCGTAGCCGCTCGATGTCAAAATCCTTTGCGTTATAACGGTCAGAAACCTGGCGCAATGCATCAAGGAGGTCGGCTTCGTCCGAGTAATCAGATTCATACAATATCGTTTGGGCTTCTTCACCCGCGGGCACAAATCCTTCGGCTATGGCTGCGACGAATGCTTCATGCACTTTAAGGAGCCGCCGGATTGTTTCGCTGAAGGCATAAACGCTTGACTCGAAACGCTTGAAAAGCAGAATCCTCATGAGTCCGCGCAGGTTTGTTCCGGCCCGATGCAGGCTGGCATAGGGCTCCTGTCGTTGTTTTTCCTTAGCGACATAGTGCCAGAGACCGTAGCGGGCATACGTGAGTTCATCCGGCGCCGGCTTCGACGGCTGGCTCCTGCGCGATTTTCCAAGATATCCGCGCAACTGCTGATACAATCCCTGATATGTTTCCTCGATGCTGTACTCGATGGTTTCGAGTTCGCGCTTCGGGAAGAACTGATGCCGTCCCGCAACCATCACATAGGCGCGTCGCCGACCGTCGAGATATTCTCTGAATCGTGAAGGATCAACCTTTTCATGCGTGACTGCGTCGTACCCATACCATCGCAGAATATGATTCCTCGTGCGGCGTATCATTAGATTTGAAAGCAGGGTTGGCAGTTTCCTCTCGCCTTTCTCGATGAGCTTGAAATATTCTTTGAGATTGGGCGGGTCCACTGGCAGGTCGGTCTTATCGTCCTGATGGAAGAGCTTGATTTGATGGTACACATCCCATGCGCTCTTATTGCGAGGCGTAGCCGTGAGGAAACAACATTGTTTGTCAGCCGCGAGGAAATGCTGCATCAGCTTATAGCGCTGGTTATCCGGATAGCGGAAATTATGACTTTCATCAATCAGCACAAAATCGCGGTCACGATATCTCACGTCGTCGAACAGAAGATTGGCTTCGCCATCGCCGCCCTCTCTCAAGAACCCCATCGAAAGCACGCGCGCATTGAGTTCATAGACCTCGTTGTATCGCTCCCACATCTCCACAAGGGGCGCCGGGCAAACGATAAGCGGGCGCGCATGATGTGTGCGCTCAAAATGTTTGACCACTGCGGCGCCAATGTACGACTTGCCCATGCCTACTACGTCTGCGACAAATACTCCGCCACAAGCATGTATTGTTCCCACAGCTTGCCGAACCGCCGCCTCTTGAAAGTCTGCCAGTCGTTCCGTTATCTTATCCTTCCAGATAATGTCCTGTTCCTGGCCGCCTTCAATGCGGTCCTTCGCCAGCGCATACAGCGTCTTCATATAAACGTCATATGGGCGGACAAGAGCCAGCGCCCACGATTGTTTCATTTCCTGCATGAGAGCTTCTTCAAAATCCCGGGACTCTTCCCAGAGTTCCTCGAACCAGCGGACAAGTTCAGCATGGTTGTCATTGCCTTGGACAACTACATTGAGTTCGGTGTTGTGACTCACGCCGGAGAGGGTGAGGTTGGAAGAACCGACTACGGCGATGCCCTTCTCATGCCGCTCTAATGGTTTGCCGCCTCCATCAAACACCTTCCCATAGTCGAAGATATAGGCTTTCGCGTGCATTCTGCCTTTGGTGTAAACGCGCACCCTGAGCCGTTTTTCTTCAATCAGTTTTACGAGTATCCCTATCAGGGCCTCCCCTTCATCCGTCTGATCCATGAGTTCCACGGCCGAGCGGAGATTTGTTGCTGTTGCATCAGCCATTTGCTTTGCTTCGGTTCGCTTTGGGTATTTCTGTGACTCAAGGTCATCGGCGACAAGCTCCAAACGGCGGTATCCCTCGACCAGTTGCTCAAGAGTCTCGTGGTTCGTAGTGTTTCCGATGAGGAGGCGCAACTCCTTAACATTGGCCAGTTTTTCGGCAATCGAGGTCAGACCTGACAGGAAAAAATAGCCAACCGCAAACCGCGCGACCTTTGATGAGTCAAGAATGCGCTTGATATGGTCAACCAGCTTCTCATTGCGATTGTCGATGATATCGTGTGTGGGCATTTTTACCTCGGCGGGCGTGTGGCATAGGGTTAGTGACGGGCTTCCCCTTTGCCATCGCGGGATTATTTCTTTTCCCTGGGTGATTTTGGCGTGGTTCCAACCTGAAAACCGACCCTTTTCTGTGCTTTTTCCGACTGTGGCGCCATGAGTTGGCGGATTGCCTCAAATACGACTTTGAACTGAGCATCATACTTTCTTTCCAGAGCTTCGAGCTTTCGCGCCAGGTCGGCATGCGAGGCAAGCATTTGACGAAGACGGACGAACGCGCGCATGATTTCGATGTTGACATTAATGGCGCGAGGACTATTCAGGACGCTGGAAAGCATCGCAACTCCTTGTTCCGTAAAGGCATACGGACGATACTTGAGATGTGCGCCTTGTTTTAAGATCACAGATTGTGATCTTAGGATAGACCCAGGTTCCTCGTTTAAGGTCACAGATTGTGACCTTAGAAATCTGGTTTCTTCCCACGTGAGCTGAAACATAAAGTCTTGAGGAAAGCGTTCAATATTACGTTTGACTGCCTGTGCGAGCACCCGGGTTTCTACGCCATAGAGCTCCGCCAGATCAGCAGACAACATGACCTTCTGGCCGCGCAGTATTATGATCAAGCGTTCAATGCGTTCTGACGGAATTAGAGCTGCCTTTTTCGCCATCGTTTAGCCTTTCATACTCTTACTCCCACACTGTGCTGATGGGCCGCGTCACTTCTGCCGTTCGACGAATTCCTTAAGATCGCAGTTCATGGAGTCAATCGTCATATTTTAGATTCCAACAATATAAACCAAAATCTGTCTTCTTAATTATCGCAAAAAGGCGGTTTTCGATAATAAGACATCGTGCATTATGCTATATTACACGTTTCTTGAACAACCAGCATGCAATGAACGAGCGTTTAGCGCCACGGAGACTATGCCCGCCAGCCGAGTTGTTTGGCGACGCGTTTTATTTGCGCGATGAATTCGTCATCGGGACGTTTGCGTTTGATGTCAGCATCACTCGTGGCGGCCCATCGAT
>JACRIR010000148.1 GCA_016215705.1 Candidatus Poribacteria bacterium
GTTTTCAGCCGATTCTCGGCATCGTAGTCGGCAGAAAACACATATCCTTCCGGAGTGTAGCCTTGCGTCATGTTTCCGTCATCGTCATAGGTGAAAGCTTGCGATGGGTTAGTCGAACTCAGGAGTTGGTTGACGTTGTTGTAGTTGTATGTGATCAGTTCGTTCTGGAACGAAGTAATCGGATTACCATTGGTTATGGTTTCGCTCGAACGCAGGTCTGGATGCGTTGCATCGCCGTAAGCATATTCGAACTTGTTGATGATATCCAAGGGATTGGTCGAGTATAGGTTGGATATCGCCGTCAGGCGCTTCAAGGTGTCGTATTGATAAGTGGTGACGCTGCCATTGGGACGGCTCAGGCTTTGAACCAGCGGATTCGCGCCAAGATAGCCATACGAGTAAACATTCGTGCCAACCTGAATGCCCGTTAGCCTATTGAAGTCGTCATAGTCATAGTCAATGGCCTGGCCGCCCTGCTGCTCCAGCATAACTCTTCTGCCCAGATCGTCGTAATGATACGTCAAGGTATCGTCAGTCCATGGGCCGTCAACGGTTGCGAGCCTGGAATTGGCGTCATACGCATACTGCCAGGTTCCGATTCCGTCGGTTCTTCGCGTCATGCGATTGTAGTCGTCATACTCGTACGTCACATCCGGAGTGAAATCGGAGTAATTTACGCTCAAGAGATTATGATTCTGGTCATAGGTGTAGTCGATCGTGGCTCCCCTGGCATTGGTTCGTCTGGCGAGGAGTCCGGCGGCATCATAGGCAAGCGTTAGGAACTTATTGTCGGCGTAAATCTCCTTGATGAGGCGGCCAACGACGTCATATTCGAATCGGGTTCCATGACCATTGGGGTCGATAAGCTTGATGAGGTTGCCATCAGCGTCGTACACGTACCTGGCGGTAATCCCGCTTTCGGAGTCAATGGTTGCTATGAGGCGTTTGAGAGGATTGTGAATGTAGTGCGTAGTGCGTCCCGCCCGGTCAGTCACGCTGTCCAAAAGGTGAGGACAGCAGTCTGAATAAGTATAGCTTTCGAACCTGCCATCCGGATACGTAACCCTGGTGACCTTGTTAAGGTCATTGTACTCATATGTGAGAGCGATGCCGCTGGCATCGGTGCGGGTCGAAACCCGGCCTGCGGTGTCATAGGTGAAGCTCGCGAGCGTTTCGCTCTCTCTTGTCACCTGCTCGAGTTGATGGGTAGCACTGTTGTACTGGTACTCGGTCACTATGTTGCGCAAATCAATCGTATTCGTCTGAGTTTCCATCTGGCCATGAAGCCCCTGCCCATAATATGCATTTTGCACAAAGAAGTAAATCATATTATATTTAGTTTGTCAAGAGAAAACTTTGTCAGAATATTCTCGCGTATTTGCGCAAGAATAGTCTGCGAACATTCGATATTGGTTGCTCCACCCTGACAAACGCGCGTATTCTATCACAGAGAAGGTTACAGAGAGGTTCCTTCGTTTGTATTTGTTATTAGTGTCCCGAATCTCTTCCTGTTTTTGGGCCAAGGGTTAAGTCTATGCGGCGTGTTGCCCAAATGGTAATAGCCGTTTGTCATTCTGAGCGAAGGGCCGCAGGCGCGAGCGAAGAATCTCTGTCTATAAGTCGCAATTTTGCAGGAAAACGAGAGATTCTTCGCTTTGCTCAGAACGACTGTCTTCTCTCGATTTCTCATCATTTCGCATTCATCACTCATCATTGCTCTCTTTCGTCTTCGCTGTGTCTTCGCTGTTGACAAGGCGTGACCCCTCTGTTAGGATTTTCCCGAATCGACCCTTTTGCAGTTTTCCCTTTTCTCTTTTCACCCTTGTTCTTCAGGAGGATGCCGAGATGGAATTCGAGGACATCACGTATGAGAAGAAGGACGGTATCGCGCGCGTAACAATCAACAGGCCGAAGGTGCTGAACGCATTTCGCTCGAAGACACTCGACGAATTGGCGTTCGCGTTCGATGACGCCGGCAATGACGCTGGTGTCGGCGTCGTTGTGCTCTCGGGCGCGGGTGAGAAGGCGTTTTGCGCCGGCGGCGACATTTCGGAGATGGGTGAACTCAGCCCGTCGGCCGGTCGGAAGTTCCTCGGGAAATGTGTCAAGGCTTCGACCGCCATTCGCAACTGCAGCAAACCCGTGATTGCAATGGTCCGGGGCTACTGTATGGGCGGCGGCCACGAGATTCACTTGATGTGCGACCTCACGATTGCGGGTGAGAGCGCGCAGTTCGGGCAGACAGGGCCCACGGTCGGGAGCGTTCCCATCTGGGGCGGCACTCAAATGCTGCCGCGCGTGGTCGGCGAGAAGAAGGCTCGCGAGATCATTTTCTTGTGCAAGCGGTATTCCGCGCGGCAGGCGGAGGAAATGGGCCTCGTCAACAAGGTCGTGCCTGATGACAAGCTCGAGGAAGAGACTATGGCATGGTGCAAGCGTATCCTCGAAATGAGTCCGCAGGCGCTCAGTGTGGCTAAGGTGTCATTGAATTTCGAGAGCGATCTGCTCTATGCGTCGTTCGTTCACGGGGCTGAGATGCTCCGGCTTGTTTATGGCACCGAAGAGATAAAGGAAGGGATGAGCGCCTTTCTACAGAAGCGCAAACCCGATTTCGGCAAGTTCAGGAAATAGAGGGAAAAGGAGCACGGCGATGGGGAGCAAAAAGACAGAATGTCACTCACGCGCAGGCGCGCGTTTATGCAGGGACAGAGTTGAAGTACGGGCCTTCCCTACCGCCTTTCATGGAAGAAACGCTCCGAGCGGTCCACCAGGTCGTTGAGGCGTTTCTCGAGTTCCGATCGAAAGCTCTCGAGTGTTGTCCTATCGGCGTCGGAAGGGACATGGAGGGGCGGCCCGAGCACGAACAGCAAATGGTTGAAAGGAAGGGGAATCAGTGTCTTGTCCCAGGTGGGGGCGAACAGTTTCCAGCGCGCCCACGCTCGCATGGGATAGATCGGGCAGCCTGTCTCTTGTGCAATCAGCAGCAATCCGAATCGCGCTTTGCGGGCGGGGCCGCGCGAGCCGTCCACGGCGATTCCGCAGAGTACTCCCCTGTGCGTTCTTATATAGTTGATAATCTCGGCGAGGGCTTCTTTCCCGCCCCTGGCGCTTCCGCCACGCACGGGGATGAAATGGCATTTGCGGAATATTTCCGTGAGCACGTCGCCGAGGCTGCTGAAGCTGACCATAGTAAGGATATCGTGGCCCCGGTGACAGAACGGGCTGATGAAGCCATCCTGATGCCAAACCGCCCCGAGCGCATTTTCACCGCGCGCAGTCATTTCCCATAGTTTGGGGATGTCGATATATGTTTTCCTGCTTGTGTGATAGACGACCCACATGTAGGAGTTGTAGAGTGGAGGCACAAGCCACACGGCGAGCCATTTGCCAAGCTTGCTGAGCCGCTTGAATCTTTTTTCGCGTTCTGGCTTGATCATTTCGCGTATCGTAGCAAACCCCGAATTCCCTGTCAATCGCTTCATGTGATAGACTATTTCCGCTGCCGGCTTCTCGCCACAGGCGAAAGAGACACTCCGGCGAAGCGCGTCGACGGCATGTGATTGCCACAAAAGCGCGGGGACAGAATCTGTCCCGCAATTATGCGGACGCGAATAAATTTGCACCTACAACAGCCTGGCCCGAACGTGCAATTGCGGGGCAGTCTCTAGACGGAGGTGGATTCTATGGCGTGGCAATATACGCCCTACACGATCCCATTGGTTTTGGCAGGGGTTATCTCGGGCATCCTGGCGATTTACATATGGCAGCGACGGAGATCGAGCGGCGGCGGGGCAATAGCATTGCTGATGCTGGCCCTAACCACATGGTCGCTGGCATATGCCGCACAATTAAGCTGCGCAACATTGTCGGCGCAGGTCTTTTGGGGGAAAGCCCAGTATTTCGGAATTGTCCTGACGCCGGTCACATGGTTTGTGTTCGCGGTCCGGTACACTGGCCGAGGGAATTGGCTGACAAGGCGATTTCTCGCTTTGCTCGCTGTTGAGCCGCTTACGACGCTGGCGTTGGCATTGACAAATGAGCGTCACGGTCTCATATGGAGCGATTGTCGGCTGGAGACGGTCAACCTTTTCTCGTGGGGCTTTTCGGGGCTGGAGATTGTCCGCTCTTTTGTGGTAAAAGTCTCGCCGCACGGAATGGGTTTCTGGGTCCATACCGCGTATTCCTACATCCTGCTGCTCGTGGGCACGCTCATGGTATTCGGGTCGCTCGCGCGTTCACGGCACATGTACCGTGGACAAGCGGTTGCATTGCTTATCTTTGCGCTCGCGCCATGGATGGGTAACGCGCTTTACCTCTCGGGCTTGAACCCGTTCCCTCAACTGGATTTGACCCCATTTGCGTTCGCGCTGGTTGGTCCCGTTCTCGCTTTCGGCCTGTTCCGTTTCCGGCTGGGCGATCTTGTGCCGGTGGCTCACACATCCATCATAGAAGGGATGGACGACAGCGTGATTATGCTCGACGACCGGAATCGCATTGTCGACCTGAACCCTGCCGCGCTGCGCGCGATTGGCCATAACGCCGCCGAGACTGTCGGCCACCCCGTCGAGCAGGTTCTTTTGAATTGGCCCGGCCTTGCAGACTCTCTCCTTCAAGACGGAGCGACCGAAAGAGAAATCTCAATGCATGACGGGGTTGCTCCGCGCACCTTTGATGTGCGGTTCTCTCCCCTGTACGATCGGAGGGGCCACCTCATCAGCAAGGTCATCATCGCGCGCGATATCTCCGAGCGAAAGCGGATGGAAGAAGCTTTGAGGATCAACGAGGCAAAATATCGCCATCTGGTCGAAAGCGCCAACAGCATCATTGCCCAACTCGACACAGAAGGAAACATCACCTATGCCAACCGGTTTGCGGAGGAGTTTTTTGGCTACAGTCGTGACGAAGTGCTCGGGCGGAATGCAATCGGCGCCGTTGTGCCCGCCATAGACTCAGCCGGACGGGACCTTGCGGCAATGATCAAGGATCTTTTGCGGAATCCTGAACGGTACGGCAGCAACGAGAATGAAAACATGCGCCGCAACGGCGAACGCGTTTGGGTTGCCTGGACCAACAAGGCGATACTTAACGAAAAAGGGAATGTGCAGGAAATCCTCTGCATCGGAAACGATATTACCGACCGCAAACGGATGGAGGAGGAGCTAAAAAAGCACAGAGAACAGCTCGAGGAAATGGTGCGCGAGCGCACGGCCGAACTCACGAGCGCAAATGAACATCTTCAGAGAGAGATCGCCGAGCGAATCCGAATGGATGAAGAACTCCGGCTTTCGGAACTGAGGCACTCCCGAATACTGGACGCCACTCATGACATGATCTGCGTCTATGACGAGAACGGCGGTATCCTCTACACTAACAGAGGATGGAAGGAAAACGCGGTCTACACGGTTGATGAAACTCTTGAGATGGGTGTTTTCAACACGGTGCATCCGGATGACCGCGAGCGGCTGCTGGATTTGTTTGAAAGGGCGAAAGGGGGAGAAGCTTTTCAGAACGTCGAATACCGCGTTGTCGGGAAATCTGGCGAAATCAAATGGCGTTTGGGAAACGCCGCGCTCATCGATTGGCCGGGAGTGCGAAAAGCGATCTTGAATACGACTCGTGAAATTACTGAGCGAAAACGGATTGAAGAGGAACTCAAGCTTTCGGAACTGCGGCACTCAAGAATCCTGGACGCGACGCATGATATAGTCTTCGTTTACGACGGCGACGGCAATACTCTTTTCGCAAACCGGGCAGCAAATGAGAATCTGTTGTATACGCCCGAGGAAACCGAGGAGTTGGGCATTTTTAATATTGTCCATCCCGATGATCGCGAAAGAATCAGGGACCTGTTCAAAAGGGCGGTCGAGGGACAGCCTGCCAGCAATGTCGAATACCGCGTCGTCGGCAAGAACGGAGAGATGAGATGGCGACAATCCAACGGAAGCCCGATTGATTGGCCCGGCACGGAAAAAGCGCTTCTGGAAACTACGCGGGACATCACCGAGCGGAAGCAGATGGAGGAGGAGATCAGGCTCTCGGAGCAGCGATATTCGCGCATAATGGATTCGTCACACGATATGGTGCTCGTGGCCGACGGCAATGCGCGCCTCCTTTTCGCCAACAGGGCTCACCACGAACAGTCCGGATACACCGTTGACGAGGCGAATGAAACCGGTATCCTTAACCTTGTCCATCCTGACGACCGTTCACGGATGCGAGATTTTTTTGAGCGCGTGATGGCGGGAGAGGTCATACGGAACATCGAATACCGTCGCGTGAACAAGAACGGCGACATAAGATGGGTCGAAAGCAACGCCGATCCTATTCACTGGCCCGGCGCCGACAAGGCGGCTATGAACTTGCTCCGCGATATAACCGACCGGAAGCGCACCCAGGAAATGCTCCGGGTTTCCAACCGGTTCCTCGAAATCGGTAACCGGTACACCGATATGCGATCGCTTCTCAGCGAATCTGTCGGCGAAGCGAAGAAAATTGCCGGCTGCGAGGCGGTGGGTATCCGCGTATTGGATGAAGAAGGGAATATTCCGTATGAGTCCTCGGTGGGCTTGAGTGAGAGTTTTTGTGAATCGGAGAGTTCTCTCTCCACAAAAACAGACCAATGCATGTGCGTCAACGTGATCAAAGGGATTGCCACTCCGAATCTCTCTTTTTTCACACCCGGCGGCTCCTTCCGGACGAACAACTCGACGTTCCTGCTTGCGACGGTTCCTCGAGGGGAAAGAGGCAAGCCCTGCAGTGTTTGCAACCAGTATGGGTACGAATCGGTGGCTCTCATCCCCATACGCGCCGGAGGCCGCATCATCGGCCTGATCCACGTCGCCGACACCCGAGAAAACATGCTCCCTCTCGAGACCGTAGAATTGCTGGAAACGGCGGCCACGGAACTCGGAACGGCCATTCTGAGAGTTCAGATGGAGCAGGCCCTAATGCGGAGCGAAGAAAAGTACCGGAACATTTTCGAGGAAGCGCCGGACATCTTCTACATGCTGGACCTCGAAACGTGGAAAATTACGGAGGCAAATAAGTGCGCTCTCGAGGCCCTCGAATACGGACCCGAACGGATTGGCAACGTTAATGTTTCCGAGATCATTCATCCCGATGATTACGAGAAAGCGGCCGGCCGGCTCGTGGAGATGGTGATAAAAAAAGACAGGATGCCGAACTTCCCGCTCCGCGTCCTCACCCGTACGGGGGCCGTGCGGCACATCGAGCAGAGTGGAGTCATTTTTTGGGATGAGAATGGCCGCGCAAGGACCTTCCTCGGGTTGGCCCACGACGTGACTCTTCGAAAGATACAGGAGGAAATGATCCGAAAGCGCAACGATAAACTTGCGGCCCTCTATGAGATCGCCAGAATAGCAAACGAAAGCCTCGATTTGAAGACCGTCCTCGACCTTATCGTCGAACTCGTTCCGCGCATTACGAATTCGGACGGAGTCTGCATCTATTCATTCGATGAACCCGCGCAGACTCTTCATTATCACGCGCATCGGGGATTCTCAGAGCGATTCATCCGTGGGACAGACGACGTGAAGACGGGAGAGGGTCTTCATGGACACGTGGCGCAGTCGGGCAAGGCGCTTGTTGTAAACAACCTGATCGAGCATCCGATGCGGGCGCGGCGGGAGCATACGTCGGAGTTTGACCACATAATTATCGTTCCGCTAATGGCCCGGGGCAGATTACTCGGGACACTGACGGTTGTCCGGAAAGCGGGTAATCCGTATGACGCCGAGGATCTTGAACTGATGACGGCTTTTGCCAACCAGATTGCCGTTGCGATTGAGAACGCGAAACTCTACTCGCAGGTTTTGCAGCGAGAGACGCACCTCAACTCGATCCTCGAGACCTCGCTCGACGGAATCGCCGTCACCTCCGAAGGCCGGCGCGTCGTCTATCGAAACAGCGGCCTCTCGTCGATGTTCGGATACGATGAGTCTGATGATCTGGATGGAACAGATACCATGTGTTTCTTCGCTCCCGAAAGCCTGCCCGTTCTGGAAATGCTTCGTGAAAAACTCGACAGACACGAACGCGTTGACAGGCTCGTCGAGTGGAAAGGAAAACGGAAGGACGGCTCGAAGTTCGACGTCGAGATGAGAGTGGGGTTCTTCTTTGAGAACGGTATGAGGTACGACGTGGCGGTTATACGGGACATAACCGAGCGAAAGAGGCTGCAAGCTCAGCTTCAACAATCCGGCAAGCTTGCCGCCATCGGCGAGCTTGCAACGGGGGTGGCGCACGAGATAAACAATCCCATCGCAACAATACATATACAGGCCGGCCTGATGAGAGACCTGCTCGAGGGTGAGTGCGAGAAGATGGGAATCTCCTTGGACGGCAAACTCGAGAAATCGCTCCGAATAATCGAAGACCAGGTGCACCGCTGCCAGCGGGTGACCAACAGCCTGCTATCGTTCAGTCGCAGGGCTGAAGGGAAACCGGAGTTCTTCGGGATCAATGAGTTGCTCAAGAAAGCGGTCGATTTCGTGGTTCATTTGACGGACAAGAAGCCTCAAGTCGCATTGCTTCTCGACGAGAAGGTTCCCCCCTTTCACGGCGATCCCAACCGACTTGAGCAGGTTTTTGTCAATCTGCTCAGCAATGCCGTAAAGGCAATCCCGGCGGGCGGTAAGATAACGATTGCGAGCGCGCTTGATGCAGGCGGAAACATCCGCATTGAATTCAAGGACTCGGGTCCGGGCATTCCTGAAGAGATAAAGGATCGCATTTTTGACCCGTTTTTCACTACTCGGCCCGCAGGGGAAGGAACCGGGCTCGGCCTGTCCATAAGCCATTTCATCATAAAAGAAATGAACGGGAAGCTCGAGGCGTATAGCCAGCCCAGCCAGGGCGCCGTCTTCACGGTGATACTGCCATTGGGAGGCGAATCGAAGGAGAATGTCGTTCATGTCTGAACAAATCAAGTTGTTGATTGTCGACGATGAGGAGCCTTTTCGCGCGGGCCTGTGTGAGCGACTCAGGCTTAAGGGGCACGATACGGTCGAGGCCGGTTCGGGAGAAGAGGCGCTCGCCCTCGCTCGCGAGTATCTGCTCGACGTCGCAGTTGTGGACATAAAGATACCGGGGATGGACGGCATTGAACTGCTCGCGAAACTCAAGGAGGCGCATCCTTCAATCGAGGTGATCGTTCTGACGGGTGTTGCAACAGTGGCGACGGCAATCGACGCCATGAAGCTTGGCGCATATGATTATTTGAGCAAGCCGTTCGACTTCGATGAGCTCAGGATGCGTATCCGGAAAGCATACGAGAAGAAAAGGCTCGGACAGCAAAAAATGCTTTTGGAAATGGAACTCAAACGGCTCACTTGCACAGGCGAACTTATCGGCGCAAGCGCCAAGGCGATGGAAATACGGGAATTCATCGCCAAGGCCGCAGGGGCCGATTGTCCCGTCTTGCTCGAGGGCGAGAGCGGAGTCGGCAAGGAGGTGGTCGCAAGAGAAATCCACCGACGAGGGCCCCGCGCGAATGGGCCGTTTGTCATCCTCGACTGTGGCGCACACCCGGAAACGCTTCTCGCAGATGAATTGTTCGGGCATGAGAAGGGCGCATTTACGACAGCGCTTCAGAGCCGACAAGGGGTTCTCGAGATATCGCACGGCGGCACACTCCTCATTGACGAGGTCGGCGAGATGGCGGCGGCAAATCAGGTCGCTCTCTTGCGACTTGTCGAGACTAACAGATTCCGACGCTTGGGCTCCTCGAAGGAGCTGTGTGTTAACGTTCATATTATCGCCTCGACGAATCGCAACCTCCGGAATGAGGTCAAAGAAGGCCGGTTTCGCGAGGACCTCTTTTACAGACTCGCAGTGTTGCATTTCGCAGTTCCTCCGCTTCGAGAACGAAAAGAGGATATACCCCTTCTCGCCGAGCATTTTCTCGACTGCTTAAATCGTGCAAAAGGCGCAAAAAAACGCCTCAGGCCGGACCAGAGGGATTGGCTCAGGGACCTCGAGTGGAAAGGCAACGTTCGCGAACTCGCCAACCTGATTGAGCGAAGTTTTTTCTTATCTTCCGGCGATGAACTGGACATGGCTGACTTCGTCTTGCATGAGCGACTCCGAGGAGAAAGACTGCAAGGGCACTCGCCGGCCGAAAGCGTCTTTCTTTCGGACATCGAGCGCGAACATATTGTGCGTGTTCTCGAGGCGAAGGAGGGGAATAAGAAAGAGGCGGCCAAAGCTTTGGGAATCAGCCGTTCCCGCCTGTATAATCTGCTGAAAAGATACAATATCGTGACGTCTCCGGAAAGCTAAGCCACACGGCGACAATGAGTCCGCCCCCAATTCTGTGCCCTATTCCGATTGTGTCCTGAATCAGGACACGGCCTCAATCTCCAAGACACATCTCTAACCTATTGTAGAAAATAAGGTTATGCCCATTCCTTGACAAGAGATTGAGGTATGTCTGTCCTCATTCGTATCTCTATGATCTGCAATCAAGACACCCTCATATGCTGGTAACTACTTGATATAAAAAGACTTAACCATTTTTCTCATCTCTGGCCTACTCCGGCATTACTATTGCTCTGTTGTTCCTGTGGTTTATTGTGTTTGTCTGTCGCAGTGTTGTTGTGTCAACAAGAATCCATATTGGGCAGACATCCATGGCAAAAGCTCTTATTTACCGCGCTGTGTCTGATGTCTCACAGGAATTGAAAGCGGACTTGAAGGCTCAGGGATGGTCTATCGACTTCTGTGACGGAATGCTTGAGATGTTGCGGCTAATTGACAAAGAAAGCTATGAAGTTGTTGTCTTGAACACAAATCGTCTGGGCATGGAAATCTGCGTACTGGTGGGAACGATTGAAGCGCTCAAGAAAAGGCCGAAGATTCTCTTGAGTCTGCCCGAGACCGGGGAGTGCCAGTCTTCAACCTTTCCGGCATTCGGTTTTCCAGTGATAAAAGGAGACCTCACGCCGGCAAAGTTTATGGAGGCAGCAAGCGAAGCTATCTGAGAGGGGCTGTTTTCTTGGGAGTCCAGGGACAAAATCCGGAGTTCGGGTGTCCCCTGAGTGGCATAGATACAAAGAAGGAATATGAGCAATGGGTGTTGCAAGAAGGAAAGAGATACAGCGTTTTCCCGATGGTAGTTCGGAAGGCATGGCGTCGGCGACTCAATCGGAGTGCCTTGTTATCCGCAATGGCGCAGCCGCTGTTCTGGATTTCTCTGAAGGGTGCCTGAAGGTTGAAGACTTGACGCATGGCATGAACGCCAGAAATCTTGAGGCTATACTGGCCACCGCTGAGCCGGGAGCTTCCTCATGGGAAGCGACAGGAAGAGTCGGGGAGAGATGGTACTACATTCTCGAGGGAAAACTGGAAGTGTTAGTAAACGATATTGCCTATCTCCTCGGAGAAGGCGATAGCATTTACCTTGACTCCTCCGCCTCTCACGTGTGGCGCAACCCGACAAGAAGGCAAACGAAGGCGCTTGTGCTCACATCACCTCCATGATCCTCTCCCAGCCCTGTATCGGATTTTCCCCCTCCGGTACAGAGCGGTCACCAAACCGAGAAGGGAGGGGGAAGGCATGCGAACGCATCTTTACCCTCCCTTCCGGCCGCCTGCCTTTTTGAGTTTTCTTCTATTTGTGCTATACTCACTTCGCCATGCGCCCGCATCCCGAACTGCAATTTGGTAGTCGACTCCTCGAATCATTCGATTTCAGGCCACAAAGAACATGCTTTGCGACTATGGAACAACCCTGGAAGCTTGCGCAACCACGATTGCGGTTCGCGCCTGCGCACGTCACATTTGTGGACAGCATGGAGAGAACGCGCCTCGACGAAGCCGAAGCCAAGTTGCCCGACTTCGACGTCATTGTCGGTATCGGCGGCGGTTCTTGTATGGATTTCGCAAAATATCTTGCATGGAAGCGTCGCTCTCGCCTTGTTTTGATACCTTCGATTGTCTCGGTTGACGCCTGTGTCACGCATCTGGTCGCCGTCAGAGACGGAGGTCGGGTGCGCAATATCGGACATGCCCGGGCGGACAGCCTTCTCATTGATTTTGACCTGATTTCCGCAGCGCCTTCCCGTCTGAATCGCGCCGGCGCAGCCGACATCTTGTCTATTCATACTGCTTCATTCGATTGGCTACTGGGTCACAAGAAGAATGGAGAGGCATACGACGCGCGCATAGCTGTCGAGTGCCACGAAGTGGTGGCCGCATTAGAGAAAAGCGCCGTTGATATACGCGCCGTAAACGGCGAAGGCATTCGAAAACTTGTGGAGCTTTTCGAGGCGGAGAATGATCTTTGCGTCGAGTTGGGTAATTTCAGGCCCGAAGAGGGTTCGGAGCACTTCTTCGCGTATAATACCGAACACTTGACTGGCAAGCATTTCATTCACGGCGAACTTGTGGCGCTCGGAATACTTCTCATGTCGCGTCTTCAGAACAACAAGCCCGACTGGGTCTCTGCGCTTCTCACGGAACTGAGCGTGCTCTACCGCCCGAATGAGATCGGGCTCGATGCAGGGGAACTTCAGGAGATTCTCTTGACTCTTTCCCGTTACTGCCGGAGCGAGCAGTTGCCGCACACGATCATTGATGAAGCTGATCTGTCTCCTTCGACAGTGAATGCTCTGATTTCGGACCTCCTATGATGCCTTACAAATACCTCTTGAAATGTCCGTCTTGTTCGACGGAGTATGAGCCACGCGATATCTTCACGTGCGATGAGTGTTCCGCCCCACTTGTCGTTTCGATGCAAATCGGGAAGACGACAAACTTCAGGTCCTCGAAGGAGTCGTCGATGTGGCGATACTTCCACATGCTCCCGCTCGAGGACAAGGGGTGGGCCGTTAGTCAAGGCGAGGGCTGGACACCACTCGTGGACGCTCCGCGTCTCGCAAGGCAGCTTGGAGTCCGCAATGTACTCTTGAAAAACGAGACTGTAAACCCCACAGGGTCTTACAAAGACCGACAGATATCCTTCGGGATATCGAAGGCAAGAGAGGTAGGCGCCAGGACGGTTGCGGTGGTATCCTCCGGCAATGTCGCCGCCTCTGCCGCCTCGTATTCCGCGATTGCTGGGATGAAGTGCAACATATTTGCTCCCTCCAATGCGTCCGAAGAAAAGCTGATACAAGCAAGAATGTATGGGGCTTCATTTTTCAGGGTCGATACGTTGTCCTCGAGCAGAATATTCGATCTGGTCATCAAGGCGTGCAAAAAAAAAGGCTGGTATCTTCTCTCGACGGCGGGCCTTTATAACCCGTATCATGTTGAGGGCGCAAAAACAATCGCCTATGAGCTGTTTGAGAAGACAGATTCGCTTCCGGATTGGATAATCGCGCCGGTGGGAGGGGGCGGTCTCATTGGCGGGCTTTGGCGCGGGCTTACGGAGTTGGAGACGCTCGGCAAATTCAGGACAATGCCGCGTATTATTGGAATCCAGTCGTCTGCCTGCACTCCACTCGTCAATGCAATCGAGAAAGACCTTTCGCCCGCAGACGTGATTGCGAACCCGGTTGCAGTCGGCGACACTATTGCGGGCGCGATCGCAGACGATATTCTATATGACGCTTACACGGCGCTCCCCGCGATACGAGAAACGGGCGGGCATGCTTTCAGTGTTGCGGATGACGAGATGCTCGAGGCGGAAAAAATGCTCGCACAGACAGCGGGGATTTTCGCCGAGCCTGCGAGCGCCTCAACGGTCGCGGGTGTGAGAAAGTTGCGTGATACCGGCCTCGTGAGAAGCGGCGACACGGTGTGTTGCATAATCACCGGGTCCGGCTTAAAAGACATGGCGTCGGCGCGGCGGCTCGTTGGCTCTCCGCAAACCATCGAGCCTTCAGAAGAAGCATTTCTGAGATTAGAGTAGCGCCAGTTTGGGGACACCATTGGAGAATCGGGGACACGATGCCGCATCGTGTCCCCGATTTTCCAAAAGAGCCATTCATGACAATAGAATAAGAAAGTGAGGTCATGCAATGAAGGAAATCATTCCAACTACCAAGGCGCCGGCGCCGGTCGGGCCATATTCTCCTGTCGTCGCTTTCGGCGACCTGATTTTTGTTTCGGGGCAGGGGCCTCTTGATCCAAAGACCAGCCTGCTCGTGAGCGGGACAGTCGAGGAGGAAACGCGCCAGACACTCGAAAACATCAAGAACATCCTTGAAGACGTCGGATCTTCTCTGGATAACGTCCTCAAGGTCAACGCCTATCTCGGCGATATGGAAGACTTCTTCCGGTTCAATGAGGTGTACAAGGAATATTTCCCGTCCAGTCCGCCGGCGCGAACTTGCATCCAGGCAGGCAGGCTGCCGTTCGACATCATGGTCGAGATTGAAGTTATTGCGTGCAGGAGAAAAGCGAGGTAACGCAGTGGTTGCTCGCTCCGCCAACAATGTTCCGGGTGCGGGACCATTGGCGCCACTGCGAGTGTCATTCTGAGCGAAGCGAAGAATCTCGAAAAAAGGCGGACCGTACGCATGTGGAGACAGATTCTTCGCTTCGCTCAGAATGACGAAGGCAGTTCGGCGCGTCGTCCCAAAAATCGTTTCATTACTCTTGGAGATCACACCAACTGGAGGAGAACCGCCCATGCGTTACCTCGTTGTTGAACCGCATCCGGACGATTTGCCGTTTTTCTGCGGCGGCACTGTCGCCAAGCTGATTTCGGAAGGACATGAAGTGCATACCCTCGTCGTGACTGACGGGGAGCAGGGGACGTTGAATCTCTCCTATGATAAAGATGATAAACTGGCCGCGGTCATGCGGGCTGAAGAGCAGGCGGCGTGCAAGACACTCGGCGTCAAGAACATCAAGTTCCTCGGATTGAAGAATCACTTTCTCGAGCCCACTCACGAACTGCGGGAGAAGATTGTGCGCCGCGTGCGCGAGATTCAGCCTGCAGCCGTTTTCACGATTGACCCGTGGAATTTTGATGAGAATCCTGACCATCGGGCCGTGGGTCAGGTGGTCCTGGAAGCATGCAGCTTTGCGCATTTCCATCTGTTCCATCCCGAGCACCTCGAGGAGGGACTCTCGACGGCTATGGTGGCCAAAGTCATCCTGGGAAAAACGCCGAGCCCCAACTCGTATGTTGATATTTCCGGATTCATAGACAAGAAGATCGAGGCCATCCTTTGTTATAAGAGCCAAATCGAATTAATGCAGATGGAAGGCGCAGCCCGGCTGAAAGTGCTCGGCAAGTCGAGCCCCATATTCGATAATCCGCTCGACCAGGCGATTCCGGCATCGGTCACGCAGATAGCGGAAGAGGAAGGCCAAAAGGCCGGTCTGCCGATGGCGGAGGCATTCCACGTGCGCGGGCTGGGAATACTCGAGAACATAAAGGATTTGATCGGAGGGCTGTCCGTATAACCGGCTGCCGGCAGCTTATTCGGGGACACCTTGCCGCAAGGTGTCCCCGAATGAGCGCGTGTTTCCCGGGAGGTAAGCAATGTCACAATTTTCATCTAAAGTCGGCGCAACCAATCGAAAAATAACGCCCACGCCGGAAATGGGGCCTGTCTATCATGCCGGATACAAGATGGGCGAGGCCGGGCAATTCACGGGAGTGATTGACGATATCTTCCTCCGCTGTCTCACCATAGAGAAGGGGAAGACGCGCGTCGCTATTGTTTCATTCGATCTCATCGGATTGTTCAGCGATTTCACGAAAGAACTCGCCGGGAGGCTTAAGCCACATGGAATCAAGCGTGAGAATCTGCTTGTGGCCACTACCCACACGCATGCAGGCCCTGACTCGATGGGCCTCTGGGGCCCTTCGCTTGACCAATCGGGCTACAATGAGAAGTACGCCGAGTTCTTGTTGAAGGAATCGGCGGAGGCTGTGGAGGAGGCAATCAAATCTGCGCGACCGGCTGAAGCGTGGTTCTCATACGAAGAGAAGAACCTCGGAGTGGCCAACTACCGCAGACCGGGAGAGCTAAACCTTGCTCTCTGGCTCTTGCTCTTCAAGGCTGGTGACCGTCACATCGGCTCGCTCATGAGCTACACGGCTCAGCCGGAACTCACTCCTCGCGACGACGACAAAATATCGAGCGATTATCCGGGCGAGGCATGCCGCCTTCTCGATGACAGGCTGGGGGGAATCACGCTATTCATGCTCGGTTCGTGCGGTGGGATGGAGCCGGAGGGCTGCGAGAAAGGCTATGACGTAGCGCATTCGTACGGCCGGAAACTGGCCGACGCAATCACGAACCTGAGCCGTTCCGTTCAGCCGGTGGAGGGAGACAGGCTTGAGATTACAATGGCGCCGGTTGAACTCCCGATCGAGAATCAGGGGTTTCAATTGATGATGGAGTCCGGCGTCATTCGGACTTCGCAAAGGCCGCCCATCGGGTACGCGACCGTCTCGATGCTTGAAATCGGCGACATTACGATACTGACGCTTCCGGGAGAGTCGTTCCCCGGCGTGACGGCGGGCATCGGCAAAAAGGGGAGGACGCTATTTGTCAACCAAGTCAATGACTCGCTTGGCTACTTCATCCCGCCTGACCAGTTCAATCCTGAGCCAAAGGAATGGGCTGAAGGACACCATTTTACCGGCCACGAGCTCGAGTCGCTGGGGCGCGAGTCCGGCGGCGTGATCCGCCGCGCATTGCTCAATCTGACGAATAAGGCAAGTGAAGGGCACTCGTGAGAGAGGTTTGTTCCACATCATGTTTCGGACGGAGTTTGTTCTGATCGGCCAAACATCCGTCGGCCCCCTTCGGAACGAATGCTTGGTTTCCGCAATCATATGGCCGCCGTCATCGGTGTGTTAGACTTGGCGACCGAAGACGAAAATGATAATTCACGCTTTCAAATGAGCTTGTTTTAAGTAGCGTACCCCACATTCGTCACTCATCATTCCCTGTCGGTTCTTTCTCACACTTCACGCTTCTCCTTTTCCCACCTGCATGATTCCCTTGTCGCCTTTGCCCCCCGCCCTTTCGCCTTCCTATTGGTTCTACGGGGCTCAAAACCCGTACTTCTTCCCATTGCGCATGAAACCATCTCTTTAAATAATTTGTATTGAACATCCCGGCCAGGAAAACCGAAACAAAGCCACGTGGAATCACCCTGAGCGTCTGTCCAACGCGAGGCGTGGTTTAGTGAGGAGGAAAGATGTATCTGCGGAACAGGACGGTTCTTTTCCTTTTGGATTTTTCCTTTCATCTTGTTCTTTTCCTCTTTCCTTTAGTTGGGAGAGGAGGTGACACGCGGACAACGCCTTTGGTCGAATGTCAACAGAGAGCTATCATAGGTTGAAAAGGAGTACACACAATGGAAAAGACAATAAAAGATGTCGTCGTTGCCGTGACACTTGGTGTCTTCCTGGCGTCATTCGGATCGTCCGCCGCAATTGCCCAGGAATTGGACCCAGCGCAAGTAAGAGCGGCCGCTGTCGAGATCGGGCTGGATAGCCTGGCGAATGTACCGGCTCCGAAAGTCGAGAACCTTGGCGAATTTGTGAATCCCGGACTCGCGGCGCAGATGGCAGGCATTGTGCTGGGAAAAGCTTTGTTTTGGGATATGCAAGTTGGAAGCGACGGTCAGGCATGCGCTTCCTGCCACTTTCACGCAGGCGCAGATAGCCGAGCCAAGAACCAACTCAGCCCCGGCCTGCGAAATACTCCGGAGCCTGACGACGAGTTCGGCAATCCGGTAGCAGGCGGCGTGGGTTTCCCGGAATTCGGCCCGAATTATGAGTTGGTCGAAGAAGACTTTCCGTTCCACCTGTTGGCGGACGCTGAAGAAAGCAATTTCAATCTGCGCGAGGTCCTTCGCGACACAAATGACGTTTGCTCATCGCAGGGCGTCTTCAAGGCTCTGTTCGATGGCACAATACCAGGCGAACCGTTTGACCTAGGAACTGCTGTCGAGGAGGATATATTCGAGGTTGACGACGTCAACGTGCGCCGCGTCGAGCCACGCAACACTCCAACAATAATCAATGCCGTATTTAACTTCGACAATTTCTGGGACGGCAGGGCTAGAAACCAGTTCAACGGCGTAAGCCCTCTTGGATTCCTGGATGAGAATGCCACGATTCTGGTTAATGAACGCGGTAAACTGTTGGAAAAGGCCGTCATCATTCCGAACTCGAGTCTGGCCTCGCAGGCCGTCGGTCCGCCATTGAGCATTGATGAGATGTCGTTTATAGACCGGACCTTCCCGGAACTCGGAAAGAAGATGCTCGGTCTGAGACCGCTGGGATTGCAGCTTGTTCACAGGTACGACGGCGTCCTCAGCCCATTCTCCAGAGAGAGACAGGGCCTGCCGGGCTTGACCTTCCGTTCTTACGCCTCCCTGATCAGAGCCGCCTTCCAGTCCAAATACTGGAATTCAAAAATGATCATATCCTTCGATCAGGATGGCAAGCGGATCATTTCACACCCATTCTGGGGCGTGGACGGCTTCTCCCAGATGGAGGCAAACTTCAGTTTGTTCTTCGGACTCGCGATTCAGATGTACGAAGCGACTCTCGTATCCGATCAGACTCGCTTCGATAAATTCATGGAGGGTGATGACGGCGCCCTCACCCAGGACGAGTTAAGGGGCCTACTGACTTTCATCAACAGAGGGAGGGACTTCCAGGTGGCGAATCCGCTTTTCAGCGGCGTCAGCCAGGGTAATTGCGTAAGCTGCCATGGAGGCGCCGAATTCACCGACGCTTCCTTCAGAAACGTCGAGGAAGAAGCGATCGAGGTCGAGGAAACGCCGGAATTGGATGCCGGTGAACTCATCGTCGCCGAGGAAACAGGGTTCATCGACAACGGTTTTTCCAATATCGGCGTGAGAACTACTCCGGAGGACCTCGGACGCGGCGCAGAGGAACTGGGCAAACCGCTGTCCTTCATCCGGCAAGCGCTCGAGGGGTTCCCGTTTGCGCCCGAACTTCCTGAGTGCGGTGTTCCCGGAGCGGAAGATTGTCCTCCCGGCTTTCCTGATGACCCAAAAGTCCAGGTGGACGGAGCCTTCAAGATTCCGGGACTCCGCAACGTCGAACTCACGGGGCCGTACTTCCACAACGGTGGCGAGGCGCTCCTCGGTGATGTCGTTGAGTTCTATGATCGGCGCAGCAATTTCGGCGACGTGAACATCGAAGAACTGGACCGAAACATGGCGCGCGTCGAGCTAGGCGAAGGCGACGAGGATCTCCTCGTTGAATTTCTCCTTACGCTCACCGATGAGAGGGTCCGGAACGAAATGGCGCCGTTCGACCATCCGCAGATATTCGTGCCCAACGGACATCCGGGCGATCAGGATATTATCGAATGCATCGAGAACGTCGATGGTGTGAACCAGGCATGCGATGACCTGCTCGATGTAGAGGCTGTGGGCGCATTTGGAAGGCCCGCCGAAGGGCTGCCGCCTCTGGAAGCATTCCTCGGGCTCGACCACCTGGGGGAATAGACCGGATGCAACCTTGCGCTCCTTTCCCGCAAGGATGAAAAGAATGGCCGGGCGCTTGAGTCAAATCAAGCGCCCGGCCTCCTTATTATCAGGCGAATTCAGCATTCATTGCATACTTGACCAGTTCAGCCGTATTCTTCAGCCCCAGCTTCTTCATGATGTTGGCTCGATGCCAGTCTACGGTTCGGTCACTGATAAAAAGAAGATCAGCTACTTCTCTGCTTGACCTTCCTTCTGCGACAAGCTTGAGGATCTCTTTTTCTCGTTGAGTTAGAAGCAAAGAACTGGACTCACCCGTTTTCCTTCCTCGCAGGGCTTCAAACAAACTTTCCTGTACTATTTTCGATAGGAGAGGGGAGACATATGTGTTCCCTTGTCGAATCGCCGCTATTGCGTTGAACAAGTCCTTGTCCGCTCCTTGTTTGAGGGAAAACCCATCGGCGCCTGCCGTAATGGCTTCATAGAGATATTCCTTCCGGTCATACATTGTCAACATCAGTATTTTCACGTCGGGGCGCATAGCCTTGATTCTGTGGATTGCTTCGATTCCGCCAAGATTCGGCATCGAGATATCCAGGATCACCAAATCGGGAGACAGCTTGTTCAGGAGGGTGAGCAGTTCGAGGCCATCCTTGGCCTCTCCAATAACCTCCAAATCGGCGTCTTCTGCGAGTATTCTTCTCAGGCCATGCCGGAAGATAGCATGGTCATCCGCCAGCACAATATGGTATGAAGCCACTATCCTCTCCCGTTTTAAGATTCGTACATACCTTTTACCGGCCTTTTACCGGCGACACCACGCCGCAGGATGTCCCCGGTTAGGAAGCAGATGTCAATTCCCTGGGGGACGGGACGGTGAAGCTGATCCGCGTGCCCATGCCTTCTTTGCTCGAAATACTGAGAACTCCCCCAAGCATTCGGACACGTTCTGAAATAGTTGTCAACCCCAGCCCCTTGTCTATGCGGCTTGAACGGAGATGGCAGCCGGCGTCAAATCCCTTGCCATCGTCTTCTATTGTGAACGCGATAGAACCGGTTTGCTTTTCGATGGCCAACGCGAGGCTTGTTGCCCCGGCGTGCTTGAGAGTATTTGTAAGCGCCTCTTGAATGATCCTGTAGACGTTAATCTGAGCATCCTCCGAAAAGAGGCCGTCGATATCCGCGATTTCAGAATGGGTGAGGATGCCATAATTGTCCGCAAGATTATCAACCATCCATCTGAGGGCCTTTGAGATACCGAGGTCTTGAATGATCCTGGGGCTCAAGTCCCAGGAAAGGCGCCGAACCTCTTCCGCTATCCGATCGATGTCCTTTACCCCCTCGCTGCATTCAGCGATGGGTTTCTCCTGCGTTGGGAAAAGGTTATTCTTGATGAACCGGAACCGAAACTTCAGCGCGGTCAGAGCCTGGCCCAATTCGTCATGCAACTCAGAGGAGATACGCTTTCTCTCGTTTTCCTGGGCGGTCAATAACCGGGAAGAGAGAAGCCGCAGTTGCAGTTCCATTTTTTCCCGTTCCTGAAGCTCGGACAGCAAACGCGTGTTCGCCTCGCGTAGTTCGGCCGTCCGCTCCGAGACACGATTTTCCAGTTCTTCATTCGCTTCCTTCAGTTTCATCTCGGTCTGAGCCTGCTTGACAAGCATTCGTGAGAAGATGACGCCGTAGATGATGAAAAACAAGAACATGAGGGTTCGGGTATAGATTTCGTGAACAGGAGGATGCCAAACCAAACCTGATAAAAAGGAACCCCGGTAGAAGAAAAGATAGTCATTCACCGCGTCAAAGAGCCAGACAGCGAATCCCATGACCATCGAAACCGCGAAAACCTTGAATCTTACCGTGTTCAATCTGCCATTGTTCATGGGCCGATTCTTCTCCTCAGCGCGCACGGTTTCATGGAATTCGACGTCCCTTACGGGCATCTCGTACACCGGAACCCCATCCAAAAGCATGCCACAGCATGCCACCAAAATCGGCAACTCGCTATTCACACTCCTGCTTGCCTAACATCAAGGACGCAGGCAGCTTAGAGTCCGTTCATGGCAGTCACTCCGTAGTCTCACGGGCTGCAAAGATAGTGCTTTTCAGCATTGCGTGTGGCTCTTTTTGGGCCATGGGATTCCGAAGCCAATGAGATTCTTCGCTTCGCTCAGAATGACTGTCGCCTTCGCTCTTTTCGACCCTTTCAAAAGCTGAAAGCTTTCTTCATCTTTTCTTTGCGTTCTTTGCGCCACGGCTCTGCGACCCTTTGCGGTTTAGTTTGCCCGTTGCCCTTCGATCCTTTCGATCCCATTCACCTTTTTGTGTGACCTTAGACCTTTGACTTTCGACCTGCGACTCCTCTTGGACGTTGCAGCGGCGTACGCTTCTGTGGTAAAATTTCCTCGTGTAAACAAACTGGAGCGTTTATATGGCCTATGATTACAAGCCTGGCGAGGAAGAGGACGTTCTCAAGCGATACCTTGTGGTGGCGACTGTCGTTGTGCTTGTCGCCTTCGGCATTGTGCTGACGATGTACCTTGGGCTCGGGATCGATAGTGCGATGCTCCGAATCCTCATGAAGCGATTCGTTCCGGACGCGGGCAACGTCATCTTCGTGATCACTTTTGTCACAGCGGGTTTCGCGCTGTGGGGCTTGTTCCGCGAACCGGCAGCCGGTGAAGGAGTGAATCGTCGACAGACTTATTTTGTGGCGCTTCTCGTCCTCGCCGGAATTATTGCGGCCGGAACAGTGTATTACAAGTATTTCGTCATGCCGACTCACGGCGAAGTTACCAAGACGGAGGTCTGCTCGTCGTGTGGCGGCACGGGCAGAGCCAGATATCGCCCGGAATATCCCTGCGGCGCTTGCGACGGCACAGGTTACATCACGCCATAGGGAAGGAGGGACGAAAGGGGAAAGACTAAAGGGAGAACATTGACGGTATGGAAACGGGCCAGTTTTTCCCCTTTCGTCTTGCTCCTTTCGTCTTTCGTCTCTGATATTGGCGCGAACTTAGATGCACGATCTCTGACAATCAACGTGAACCGGAAAGAATCCCCCCTAATCCTGTGAAACTCGCTGACCAACTTCATCAGCTTACGACACCTACTCCTTTTCAGGTTGGTTCCGTTAACGCCTACCTGATTGAGGACAACCCGCTTACGTTGATCGATTCCGGCCTCAAGACTCCCGAGGCAGAAGCGAGCCTCCGGGCCCAGTTGGCTGATCTCGGCGTCCGTTTCGGCGACATCGAGCAGATCATCGTCACCCATTCGCACCTCGATCATTACGGTCTCATGGGCAAGATTGCCGCCGAGGGCCGCCCACGCGTGTTCGCTCATCCACTCGAGGTTCACGACCTTGAAAGCCTGCACGGCTATTCCGAAGAAGATGATCTCTACAAGCGCGTCGAGAGTTTCCTGTTGAAATCAGGATTGCCCACGGAATCGCTCGACTCGATCCTTATGCGCCACCCCATCATCAATGATCTTCGTGATCCGATCAAGGTGACGGAAATGGTGGATGATGGCGATGTCATCGGGCTGGCACACAAGGAGTTGCTTGTCGTTCACTGCCCGGGCCACTCGGCGGGAATGATAAATCTGTATGACGCCGGGGCGAAGGTTCTGTTTTCGGGCGACAACCTGTTGAAGCATATCAGTCCCGTACCTCTCCTCAATTTTCCGAGAGACCCTTCCCGGCCGCGCTCGCACAGCCTGAGCGAATATATCGCCACGCTCCAGCGCCTGAAGACATTTGACATCGCAATCGTTCTCACCGGTCATGGCGAGGTCATATACGATGCCGTCGAGGTAATAGACAGCATCATCCGTCACCACAAAGTTCGGAAAGACAAGGTTCTGAAATTTCTCGAGGGCTTCCCGAAGACCGCCTTCGATGTTTGCAAACATCTGTTCCCTGACATCACCCCATACCAGGTTTATCTCGGCATGTCCGAAGCCGTCGGCCACCTCGATGTTCTCGAAACCGAAGGAGCAATCGGGAGGATTGAGGAAAATGGGATGACCCGCTTCCGTCCTTTGTGAAAAGTGTAGAACGGGCTTCTACCACAAAGACGCAAAGGAACAAGAAGCGAAAGGGAATGGCCCATAATTGGCGAACCAGTATGGGATTCTGTCGCACAGGCGCAATGAATTGCGCCCCTACACACATAGATCAAGGAATCCTGTAGGGGCGCGATTCATCGCGCCCGATGCGCGCTGTTTTGTTGCGGCTATGCCGTGCTGCGTTTCTTTGCGGCTTGCGGTTTGATCTGCCGTTGAATCGAGGAAGGAGGAAAAGCGAATGCCCTTTTCGGAGGATTACTTCCGGCTGTTCGAGAACGTTCCGGCGTTTCACGATCGAGTGACTCAGAAGTATTTGCTTGCCTCCTCGGGAGCACAGATCAGTGAAAGGCTGATGCGCTGCATCTGGTACGACAGGCTCTACGACCGGCAGAGGCTCATCACGAAGGACGGTAGGAATATAGTCGTTCATTCGCCGGGTACGTGGAACCTGGAGAGCGGGCCCGATTTCGTGAGGGCTGATCTCAGCATCGGAACGACTCGACTGAAGGGCGATGTCGAACTCCATCTCGAGGCCGCCGGCTGGCGACTTCATAAACATTCTCTCGACAAACGGTACGATAATGTCATCCTTCATGTAATTCTCAAGCCGGGCGCCAGACAGGAAACACCTGTGACCAGCCACGGAGTCGAGATTCCCGAGGCCGGCCTCTGGGGATGTTTGACCGATAACCTGAAAGTTCTCTCGTGCGCGCTCCGTCCCGAAGAGTATCCATATAACAGCTTGCGCAACTTCGGCAGATGCCACGGGCTGCTCGAGCAGACGCCACTGGACAGCGCACTGCGGCTTCTCTATATCGCCGGTGATGCCCGAATCATTGCGAAGCAACGCCGATTCTCCTACGAGGCGGAAAAACAGAATCTCGATCAGGTCGCGTACGCCGCGTTGCTCGAGGGAATGGGATACAAATCGTACCGAAAGCAGTTCAGCCAACTCGCACAGAGACTGCCGTATGAGCAACTGCAGGAGAGCGTCGCCGCGTCCGGCGCTTGTGGAGCATCTGAACAGGCTCTCTTGACACAAGCATTGCTCATGGGAACGGCCGGAATGCTTGGCGACTCGCCCGGCGCCGGGTCTTCGGAGGCCCGTGAGTACTCCGGTCGTTTGCGGGAACTGTGGGGATCGAGCGGCTTAAGGAACATGGAGCGGAGCGACATCGCATGGAAGGGGTCGGCGGTCCGTCCGGCAAATCTTCCCCAAAGGCGCATTGCCGGCGTGAGCCACGTTCTCGCCCGGACATATGGAGAGGGTGTCTTCAAGTGGATTCTTGCGTGCATGTCGGAGAATGATGCCCGAAAAGCGCGGCTTAACTGTATCGAGTCCATGTCCCGGGCAGAGGATAGTTTTTGGTCATACCATTACAGCGTACGCGGCGAGAAACTCAGGGAGCCTGTGGGCCTCCTGGGAGCAGACCGTGCCCTCACGATTCTTGTAAACTCGTTTGTCCCTCTGGCCCTATTGAACGCGCGCAATGAGGGCCAACCCGGCAAAGAAGACCTCCTGCATAATCTTTACTGCTCGCTGCCGTCGCCACAACCGAATGCCGTCACCCGGCTGATGGAGTATCGCATGTTTGGCGACTCCTCGAAGCTCCGCAAAACACGCTCGGCCCGCATACAGCAGGGGCTCATGCAGGTTTTCGCCGATTGGTGTAGCGAAGACCCTGCGTGCGAAAATTGCGGCGTCTTCGCCTGCCTGCAGAGCGGTCGGATTGGCGAACGACAATGAAGCTCGCGCGAAAACAATTCGAGGAGATTGTGGCCGAGGCGCTTGATGAACTGCCGGACGAAATCGCCGAGGCGATGACGAATGTGTTCGTGGTCGTCGAGGAATGGCCCTCCCGCGAAATCCTCGAAGACATGGAGATCAGCAACCGTTACGAATTGCTGGCTCTCTATCAAGGAATCCCGCTGACCGACAGAAACACGAGCTACACCGCTCTGCCGGACAAGATAACTATCTTCCAAGGGCCGCTCGAGGCCCTGGGCGGTTCTCAGCGGGAATTGAAGAAACACATAAAGAAGTCGGTCGTCCACGAGATCGCGCACCATTTCGGCGTCGATGATGAGAGGATAAGAGAGCTCGGGTATTGACAGCGTGAACTACTAAACCTCATAGGGCAAAGAACGCAAAGCAGACCAGGATGAGAGAAGCGACCGTCTCCCTTGCGTTCTTTGCGCCTATAAGGCTGACTTTCCAGCCTTCTTGCGTTGAATAATCCGCCCGGAACGACTATACTACTTGTTACTTAGAAGAATTGCCCTCGCATGATTGAAGAAACGTATTGCCTGCCTGCGGCAGATTGTTTGGGAAAGAAATGAAAATCGAGCGGAAACGAATTCATTTTCTTTTTCCGCGTGTCTTTTCGGCCCTTTCTCCTTTCTCCTTTCGTCTTTCCCCTTTTTGGTAGGAGGTAGTCATGTCAGATTTCAGATTCACCCGCCGCCAATTCCTTGAGGTCACGGGCGCGACAACACTGGCGCTGTCGCTTGATTCCCTGGGTTTTCTAGGGGGCATGGCTCATGCCACTGAGAAAATCTTTCAGAAGTGGGAGTACAAGAACTGGGAGAGCCTGCATAGGGACGAATGGAAGTGGGACCGGATCACCTACGGGACGCATCTGGTCGACTGCTATCCGGGCAATTGCTTGTGGCGCGTGTATGCAAAGGATGGAGTCGTCTGGCGTGAGGAGCAGGCGGGCAAGTATCCGATCGTTGACCCGAGCAGCACCGACTGGAATCCGCGCGGCTGCCAGAAGGGATGCTCGTTCAGCAATATGATGTACAATCCTGACCGCGTGAAGTATCCGATGAAGCGCGTGGGCGAGCGGGGCGAGGGCAAGTGGAAGCGTATCACGTGGGACGAAGCGGCGGACGAGGTTTGCAACCACCTGATAGACGCCATCCAGACCGCAGGTCCCGAGTCGATCATTTTCGAGCCCGGCCCGGGCAACGGTGGATGGATTCATCTCATGTCTTCGATGAATTTCCTCGGCAGTCTGGGCGCGACCGAGCTTGACATCAACGCGACCATCGGCGATTTCAACAAGGGCGTATACGAGACGTTCGGGAAATTCCAGTTCTGCGATTCGGTCGATGGCTGGTTCTTCGGAAAGCTTCTGCTGATATGGCATATGAACCCCGTGTACACGCGCATCCCGTGCTATCATTTCATAGCCGACGCGCGTTACAACGGCGCTGAAGTCGTGACGATCGCGCCCGACTATTCTCCTTCGGCCATACACGCGGACGAATGGATTCCGATAGAGATGGGAGCGGACGCCGCGCTCGGGCTCGCCGCAGGGCAGGTATTGATCTCGGAGGGAACTTATGATAAAGCGTTCCTCAAAGAGCAGACCGATTTCCCGCTGCTCATCCGAAGCGACAACCACAAGTTTCTGCGCGAGACCGACGTGGAGAAGACGGGCCGCGAAGACCAGTTTTATTTCTGGGACTCTGCGGCAAACTCGCCGGTGAAGGCGCCGCGCGAGACGCTCTCGCTCCCGTGTGATCCCGCACTCGAGGGGAAATACAAAGCAACGCTCAAGGACGGCAGCCAGGTTGAGGTCCGGCCGGGATTCGACATTTTCAAAGAGATGCTCGACAGGGACTATACTCCCGAGAAAGCGTCACAGATGTGCGGCGCAAATCCCGAAACGATCCGGCGACTGGCGAGGAAAGCATGGAAGGCGCGCGGCCACGTTCAGATACTCGTCGGCTGGAACTCATCGAAATACTATCACGGTGACCTCATGGAGCGCGCGATGTGTTTGCTGCTTGCGCTTACCGGCAGCGTCGGCAACAAGTGATGCGGCATCCGCGGCTGGAACCAATCGCTTTTCGACGGCAGCTACATGGTGGAAATGCGCATCGAGAGCGCGCTCAGCCTGCTTTTCCAGTTCGGCGAGGCGACGCTCGACAAGATGGTTCTCAAAAGAAAAGACCCTTCTCTCACAGAGGAGATGCTCCAACGGGAGATGGAGCGGGAGTGGGACAAAGGCGACACCGCGCCGCCGGTGTTTCTCTATTACTTTCATTCCAATTATCGCGACGCATGGAACAAGAAGGAATGGCATTGCCCGACGATGAAGCGCAGCTTCGACGAATATATCAACGAGGCGATAGACAAAGGGTGGTGGGACGGCTTCGTTCAGCCTGCTCGTGACCAGAAGCCGCAAGTGTATTGTTATTACGGCACAAGTCCTGCGCGCAAGAACCGAGGCTGGTGGAACAACGTTTATCCCGAGCTGTGGAAACAATACAAATTCATTTTCACGGTCGAGATGCGCTGGAGCACGACCGCGCTTATGTCCGACATGGTTTTGCCCGGCGCGGGATTCTACGAAAAGACGGACACCCGTTTCCCGACCCCTCACGTTCCCTGGCTCACCCTCACGGAGGCCGCTGTACCGCCTCCCGGCGAAGCCAGAGAAGAATGGGATATCTGGAAATTCCTGGCCGAACGAATGGTGAAAGTCGCGAAAGCGCGGAACTGCATGAAATACAAGACCCGCAGAGGGAACGAGATCGATCTCACAAATATGGTGCGGGAACAGACACTTGATTGCAGGAACGCCGACCACGTGCTCGACGAGGCTCTGAAAGAAAGCGTCAAGCTCGGCCAACTGCCTGACGGCTACGATCTCAAGAAGTTTCGGGAGGACGGCATCGTGCGGTTCAGCAAAATCTCGAAAGTGGACGTGATTGCCATGCACCTCGCGACCGATATCAAGCCGGACGAGCCGATTGTGCCCCTAACGTATCACACCGCGAAGAAGATTCCGTATCCGACTTATAACCGGCGAATGACTTTCTACATCGACCACGACTGGTTCCTCGAAGCGGGAGAAGGCTTCCCTGTTCACAAAGACAATCCTAAGATGGGCGGGAACTATCCGCTGCGGATGACGAGCGGCCACCAGCGGTGGAGCGTGCACTCGATCTGGATCACCGATGACGTGCTCGCGAGAACACATCAGGGCCGCCCGTTCATGTTCATGAACCCGGAAGACGCTGAAAAACGCGGCGTCAAAGATGGCGACCTTGTGCGCGTGTATAACGATTTCGACGATTTCAAAGTGCACGTAAAGTTGACCTCGGCGGCGCGCTCGCAGGGAGATGTTCGGCCCGGCCAGGTTATAATCTATCATGCATGGGAGCCGTACCAATTCGAGAAATGGAAGAGTTATGATACGGCAATCCCCGGCATGATAAAGTGGCTCGACCTGGCTGGAGGCTACGGACATCTGAGCTTCTACCGATGGAACTGGTGCACTCAGCCGGTCGACCGCGCGGTTTCGGTGGAAATCGAAAAGGCGTGAAGGAGGGACTTCTGTGAAAACGTTGCGACTGGGCAAGACGGGGTTGATGGTTTCGGAGCTGGGGTTCGGCGGAATCCCGATAATCCGGCTCGGGTTCGAGGACGCCGTCGAGGTAGTGCGTCACTGCTTCGAGAGCGGCATAAGATTCTTCGATACGGCTAACGTGTACGGCGACAGCGAAAGAAAGATCGGCCAGGCGCTCGAGTCCGTGCGCGATAAAGTGGTCCTTGCGACAAAGACGCTTGCGCGCGACGTTGAGGGCGCCACCGAGCACGTCGGCTACAGCCTCGAAAACCTGAAGACGCGCTGCATCGACCTGTATCAATTGCACAACCTGATAAATGACGACGCCCTCAATCAAGTGCTTGCTCCGGGCGGGGCCTACGAAGCTCTTGCCAGGGCAAAAGCCGACGGAAAGATACGGTTCATCGGGTTCAGTTCGCACAATATCGCCACGGCGATTAGAGCCTGTCGCACCGGCCTGTTCTCGACCGTCCAATTCCCATTCAATTTCATCGAGCACGATCCGGCGGATGACCTCTTCAAGGTGGCCGCCGAGATGGATATGGGCATAATCGCGATGAAGCCGCTTGGGGGCGGCCTGCTCGAGCGGGCCGACTTGTGCTTCCGATTTCTGCAAAAGTTCCCGAACGTGGCGCCGATCCCCGGCATTCAGGCGAAGGAGGAAGTGGACCAAATAGTCGAGCTTTACCGCTCGCCGAGGCCGCTTTCAGAGGCTGACCTCGCGGAGATGGAGACAATTCGCTCCCAGCTCGGAACGAAGTTCTGCCACCGCTGTGAATACTGCATGCCGTGTGACAAGGGAGTGCTGATACCGCAGGCGATGGCGTTTCGGTCATTCTCAAGGCGCATGGTCCCACAAGCCGCAATCATGATGGCCGACGCCGCAATGGAAAGCATCGCGAACTGCGAAGATTGCAGGGAATGCATCGAGAAATGCCCGTACGGCTTGGAGATTCCGGAGGTCCTCAAAGAGACCCTCGCGCTCTACAATGATTTCGTGAAACAACACGGGTGAGTTTTCATTAGAGATTGACACACACAGCATTTCCGGACAGCCTGACACGCGCAGCATTTCCTTTGGGAATGGCGCGCCGGCATTTCCGCAGGGGCGACCCGGTTGGTCGCCCTTATCAGGCTCATCAGATCATGTGCAATCACCGGACAAAGTCAAGAGGGTAAACAGATGAGAGTCGTGGTCATCGGGTCGGGAATCTCAGGGTTGACGGCTGCCGCACACTTGGCGTGCGTTGGACATGAAGTCACAGTATTCGAGCAGTTCGAGAAGGCCGGCGGCGTAACGGCGTCATTCGAGCGCCACGGATACAAATGGGACCTGGGGCAGATGATCATTCAAGGGTTCGGGCCGGGCGAGCCTTGCGGAGAGGTTTTGGACGAATTGGGCCTGGCCGACAAGGTCGAAATGGTCAAGGACGACCGCAGATACGTGTTCCCTGATTTCGACCTCATAAAGCCGGACAAGTACGCGGGGCCACTATGGAGAATCAATCGGCTGAAGGAGTTATTTCCGGAAGAGAAAGCAGGCCTCGACAAATACTGGAAATGCCACCTTCGCGTGACAAGTTTGATGACGATTGCGCGCAAACTCGAAAAGGCCGCCGGCCTTGGCGCGCTCTATTGGAAACTCGCGCTCTTTTTGAAATTCCTTCCGCTTATGCCGAAGAAGAACTGGAGCGCGCAGCGTCTGCTGGATTCGTTCTTCGAGTCTGAAAAGCTGCAAGCCGTCTTTACCTCTCTTCTGGCAGATACGTTCACGCCTCCCGACCGGTTTCTGGGGCTCGGTATTTTTGCGGTCAATCCCGAAACCTCTTTCGACAAACGAATTCCTGCAAAGCTGGCGAGAAACACGGAGGAGGTCTATCATTACAGCGTTCTCGGCGGAGTGAGCAAGCTTATCGATGCGCTTGTCGGAAAAATTCAAGAGAACAAGGGCAAGATACGCACAAGCAGCCCGGTGTCGAGGATCGTAATTGAAGACGGCCGCGCCAAGGGTATAATAGGAAACGACGGACAGTACACGCCTGCCGACGTGGTGATCGCCAGCGGCGCCGCCAAAGAAATCTTCACGAAACTGGTCGGCGAAGAAAACCTGCCGCCGGAATTCACCCGAAAAATTTTCGAGTTGCCGCTGATGGACTCCATTTTCATGGTTCATGTGGGAGTGGATTTCGATCCTTCGCCGTATCTTCACGCAGTGTGCGTTTACTACTATGGGTCTTACGATCTTTATGGGCCAATAGCGAACGCGAAGGCAGGGATTTATCATGAGGGCAAAGACGGATTTGTCGTACATGCGCCCTCGCTGCATTCGCCGGAAATGGCGCCGCCCGGGCATCACGCGATGACCATCTACACGATATGCCCCGACAAACTTAAAGAGGGTACGTGGAGCGAGCGAAAAGAGGAGTATGCGGACAAGCTGCTCGCATACGCGGAGAAGCGCATCCCCGGCCTGCGCGATCATGTCAAGACCCGCGAGATTCTCACGCCGGATGACTTCAGGCGCAGAACTCACATGGAGCATCACTCGTTCGGGGGACTCGCAGTCGTTATGGGCAAGCCGGGCGCTCCGCACAGAACACCGGTCAAGGGACTTTGGTTCGTGGGCTCGCAAAGCGAAGGCGGCGACGGCGTTAGCAACACGATGGCGGCTGCTTATAAGGTGGCGAAACTGATTGCGAAGGAAGAAGTTTCGGGAATTGCAGATGAACCTAGTGTGGTGTCTCCGAAATAACTTAAAGTGCTGCGAAGGAGACAGTCCCAGATTTACGGGCGCTTTGCGCCGTAGAATCGGGACTGTCCCCGAAGCTCAAATGTAAAGAAGCGTTAGAGACACTACACTAGATGACCCTGGTCGTTGCTTTCCTCCATACTACTCAGTTTCAAAATCACGAATTCTTGTCGTGATTTTCGTGAACATATCCGGATAACTCGTTGTCCCAAAATGGATTCCTGCCTTCGCGGGAATAATAAGAAAGAAGGCTGTTCATTCGCGCAATTCGTATAATTCGCGTCATTCGCGATCCAACTCTTCTTCTTCATTTGTGTAATTCGTCTCGCGCCTTGCGTCCCGCGTTTCGCGGGATGACATTCGTGTTCCCAAAGTTTCTTCTTTTTTTGGCTGCGGCTGCGTTGCACCATACTCTCGGTGACCTCTGTGGCCAATAGGGGGCAATAGACATGAGAAGGCTGCTGAAAAGAATCGCGATGGGACTAGGATTTGTGATTCTCTTTCTCGCGGTAGCCGTCGCGCACTATCTGATCTTTGAGATCGCTCCTATTGGCGCGGGATACAAGGCCAAGATGTTGTGCTCTTATCTTTTTGTGTCAAAACGGCCGATTGAAGACATCCTCAAGAACGACCTCGAGCCGTTTAATCCACTGTTCAGATACGTTGATGTTGACGTCGATTATGAGAACAAATCCGTCGAGGCGACGGCGTTCGGCCTGGTCAAGAGGCGCGCATTCTATCACGATTGTCTCGGGTGCACAATCCTTCCTTCATCGTGGAAGCCGGAGCAATTGCAGTTTCCGCCGGCATGTGTCGAACCGCAGCCGGTCAATCCGGAAGCCGTGGCGTGGCCAACCGGCGACCTGAATGCCGAAGGCGCATTCCCAACTGAGATCGACGACGCGAAACTAATGACGGCATTGGACAGCGAGTTCTCCGAGCCGCCGCCGAATCCGTGGAAACCGCGCCGGACGCGCGCCGTGGTCGTAGTATATAAGGGACGAATTGTGGCTGAGCGTTATGCTCCCGGATTCGACAGGAACACGCCGATGCATGGATGGTCGATGACCAAGAGCATCACGAGCGCGCTCGTGGGCATCCTGGTGGGACAGGGAAAGTTCAAGGTCAGCGATCTCGCGCCCATACCGGCATGGAGAAACGCCGATGATGCGCACAGCAAGATCACCGTCGATCATCTGCTTCACATGAGCGGCGGATTCAACTTCCATCACGACGTGAACCCAACGGGAAAAAGGCAGCAGGCGTTGTTCGGCGCAATCGATACGACGAAGTTTGCGATTGAATGCCCGCTGGATGCGGAACCGGGCGGCAGATGGGAATATGCGAATGCGAATCCGCACTCGCTTTGGAGAATCATCCGCAATACGGTCGGCGCTAATGACGAGGATTATCTGAAGTTTCCGCGCCGGGCGCTGTTCAACAGGATCGGCATGCGTAGCGCGATTATAGAGCCCGATCCTTACGGCAACCCGATTGGCACTTCGTTCGGCTGGGCGACCGCAAGGGATTGGGCCCGGTTCGGACTCTTGTATCTCAACGACGGCGTCTGGGAGGGCGAGCGCATACTCCCTGAAGGGTGGGTTGACTACACCAGAACTCCGGCGCCGGCAGCCGGGCACAAGCATTATGGCGCATTGTTCTGGCTGAACGCCGGCGCAAAGGAATTCGCAAACGTGTCATGGGACCAGAAAGGCGACCGCAACATACCGCCGTTCCCACGACTGCCTGAAGACGCCTATTTTGCAATGGGAAACGACGGGCAGGTCGTTGCCATTATTCCATCGCGCCAACTGGTTGTCGTTCGGCTTGGCCTCAGCCGCTCAGATCAGACATGGGATTATGAGGATTTCATGAGCGATGTTCTGGCGGCGATGAAGTGAGATATTCATGCAAATGAAAGTCAAGCGACACTTCACCTTCTTTTCATGGAGCGCGATCTTGCCTCAAAATGAAGATTTCTGATACAATCGCGTCGAAGATGGGTTCGTCATTCTGAGTGGGAAAATGTTATCCTCAAATTTCGATGAATCCGTCCCTGCGGATAGGGTTTTCTTATGACAGAAACATTTGACGTGGTTCGCAAAAGAATCGAAGAGAGCATCGCCGTAAAGCGGAGCTTTCCGGAAGAACTCATACAAAATATCGCGCTTGCAGCGGAAGCAATCGTCGACTCGTACGACAAAGGCGGCAAACTGATCCTCTTCGGCAACGGTGGCAGCGCAGCAGACGCGCAGCACATCGCGTGCGAACTCGTGGGCAGATTCCTTAGGGAACGCCGCGCCCTCGAAGCGATATCCCTCAGCGCTAATGCCTCCGTGCTCACATGTCTTGGCAACGATTACGGCTATGAACGCGTATTTGAGCGACAGATCGAAGCTGCTGCAAAAGCGGGCGACGTGGTTGTTGGCCTCAGCACCAGCGGAAACTCACAGAACGTTTTGCGAGCGCTCAAGCGGGCAAGAAAAATCGGCTGCACGACCGTCTGCATGACCGGCCACAGCGGCGGGAAAATGAAGCGGTTCGCCGATGTCCTTCTGAATGTCCCGTCGAATGTCACACCCCGCATTCAGGAATCGCACGTCCTTATCGGCCATATCATCTGCGAGCTCGTGGAGTCGCAAGCCCGCGTTCTTTCACCGCAAAGGGTCGCAGACCCGGGGCGTAAAGAGCGCAAGAGATAACAAAGGGCGCAATGCGTCTCGCTCTTGCGGACATTGATGGGAAAATAGGGGACACGATGCGACATCGTGTCCCCTATTTTCCGAGGCATCCTCTATGAAAACGATTAATCGCGCCCGGTATGGGCTGTCCGGCTTATTCGGGGACACCATGCAGCATGTTGTCCCCGAATAAGCCGCGTTGCGCTCAATCTCCGGATTCCATCCTTTTCCGCCACTCGTAATATTGTGCCACCTTTGCGTATGCTCCGATAGCGCGCTCGGGACTCGAAAAGAGGGGGTACCCGGCGCTCTGCAGTTTCTTGCAGAATTCGATATCACCCGTGAAGCCGGCCAGGCTGATGAGCATGCAAGGCTTCTTTAGGGACGGTTTCAACTCGAGCATCGATTCAAGATATTCCTGCTGGGTCGACGGCGTGAGTCCGCCTCCGATAAGCACGGCTGCATCGACGCTTTCATCGGCGTCCACAACCCTGAGTGTGTCGGAATAGATGGAAATCATGGCCCATGGAGCGACGCCGAGGTCCACCGGATTCCGCAGGCTCGCGCCCGAAGGGGGAACAATCCGGCGAAGCCTTGCGATGGTTTTCTCACTCAGCGGCGCCATGACCAGTCCGTTGTGCTCAATTGCGTCGGCAGCGGCAACAGCCGGGCCACCCGGCCCGGAGATGATTGCCAGACGCCTGCCCGTGGTCTTGGGGATGTAGTAGAACGCCGTTGCGATATCGATCATTTCCTCGAGTGTTTGCGCGCGAATCGCGCCGCTTTGCCTGAAGACGGAGTCCCACACGTCGTCGGAACCCGCAAGCGAGCCCGTGTGCGAGGCGACTGCGCATGCGCCGGTTGACGTTCTTCCGGTTTTCCAAATAACGACGGGTTTCTTCAGGCTCGCTCGTCTTAGCGCCCGCAGAAGCTCTTTCCCGTCGCGAGTGCCTTCAAGGTATGCCGCGATGATAGTAGTCTTTTCGTCGGCGCCGAGATATTCGATGAAATCGTTGCTTGAGAGATCGCACTCGTTCCCGATGCTGACAACCTTGCTGAAGCTCATGCCTCTGAGCGAACCCATGAGCGCCACGAAAGCGCTGAGCGATCCGCTCTGCGATACAAAACCGACCGGACCCTCGATTGCAGGCATCGAAGGAAAGAATGCCAGGCCCGATTCCGGACAATAGATACCCATACAGTTCGGACCGACCAGTCTCACGTTTCCGGCGCGCGCCACCGCAAGCATTTTACGCTCGCGCTCCGGCCCGGCGGAGTTGCCGGTCTCCCCGAAGCCGGAAGTGAAAACGATCACCGCTTTGACGCCCTTTCGGGCGCAATCTTCAATGACATCGAATATTTGATCCACGCTTACGAGCGCAATTGCGAGGTCCACCGGCATGGGGATCGCGCCCACGCTCGGGTATGCCTTGAGGCCGAGTATCTGGTCGGCGCTCGGGTTAATCGGGAAGACGTCGCCTTTGAATCCCGGGTCCAGCAAAGCCTGCAAGAAGACCAGGCCTGGCTTGAAAGTGCGGGGCGCGCCGACAACCGCCACGCTCCGGGGAGTGAATATTGCCTTCATCTGTTCGAGTGTGTAGCTCATCTGTTCTCTTACCTGAACGGGTCTTTGCGCGGACGGAGAGTGGACGATGGGGGCGTGCTCCAATCCGCCTTGACGCACGGCATGGTATCATATCCCCCAAAACGATTGCAACGTTCACAAGAGTCACAAATCATAAGTTGAAAGTCGATGCCTTGCGGGGGGCACACCGCGTGTGCTAGACTGAGATGGTGTCCCGGATCAAAGGGTTTGTCTGGAGTTTTATTCATGAGTGACAACGGCCATTACGAGCCGGAAATGGAAATGCAAACACCGGAAGCTTTTGTCCGTGAGCCCGCACTCCCGGCGCAGCGGGGCGCGCGGCCACGCCGAAGGCTCCGAACCAATATCATCCTCTTCTTCGCCACACTTCTGACGACTCTGTTTGCAGGCGCGCTGCTCGCGGAAGTGGATCCGTTCTCACAGCCGCATCTCATATACAGGGGTCTGCCCTTCTCTATCACACTCATGAGCATATTGCTATCGCATGAACTGGGCCATTACCTGATGTCGAGATATCACAAGGTCGATGCGACGCTTCCTTATTTCATCCCCGCGCCCACTTTCATAGGAACTTTCGGCGCCGTCATCAAAATAAACTCGAACGTGCCTGATCGGCGCGCTCTTCTCGACATAGGCGCGACCGGTCCGATCGTCGGTTTCATTGTTTCCATACCCGCGCTCATCATAGGGCTCAAGCTTTCATATCCGGTCGTGGGCGCATCGAACGGCATCAGCTTCGGGTCGTCGTTGCTTCTGGATATCATTGCCGGACGCCTCTTCCCGTCGATCCCGCATGGATACGACATCAACCTGCATCCAGTCGCGCTCGCGGGATGGATCGGATTGCTGGTCACTATGATGAACCTGTTGCCGGTGGGCATGATGGACGGCGGCCACATAGCTTACGCGCTTTTCGGGAAACGGCACTATTACATCTCTCGCGCAGTGGTCGCCATTCTACTTGTGATGGGCATATTCGGCTGGTTCGGCTGGTCGATATGGGGCATGCTGAACATTGTTTTCGGGCTGAGGCACCCTGCGCCGACGCACCCCGATATCATTCTCGACGGAAAACGAAAATTCATCGGCGCGTTTGCCGCGATCATTTTCATTCTCACCTTCGTGCCGATTCCTTTCTCAGTAAGGTAGGCCGCGATGCAAATTCCCTCGCGAACATCGAAGAAGGCATGCGCCGCCTCGAGAATTACCTGAAGCAAAAGCGCTGGTAGCGTCTGTCCGGCCGCGCCAAAGACTGCCCGGCAAGTTGTTTTTCGCTGAATTGGGAAGATATAATCCCTTTTGTCCCCCACCCATGTCGGTCAACGCGGTCAAAAGGGAAGATCAGGGGCATCTTTATCTCTGATTCGTCCGTTTGTGTTGCGCCCTTTGCGTCTTTGCGGTTAAATCATTGAGGATTCCTACCTTGGCCCAAGCGGAAATAGTAGCCGGGGAAAAGAGGCCGGCATCATATCGTTGGCTGATATTCTGGATATTGGCGCTCGGATATGTGCTGGTGTATTTTCACCGGCTGTCGCCGGGCGTGATGGCGCTCGAACTGATGAAGTCGTTCAATGCGGGCGGCGCCATCGTCGGCCTTCTCGCTTCCGCGTATTTCTATCCTTACGCCCTTATGCAGTTGCCCGCCGGCTTACTCTCCGACTCACTCGGCCCCCGAAAGAGTGTCACGATGTTCTTGCTGGTCGCCGCGGCGGGAGCGATCCTCTTCGGCGCTGCGCCCAGCCTCGGGGTCGCCATTTTCGCGCGCGTGCTCGTCGGGCTCGGCGTGTGCATGGTCTTTGTGCCCGCGCTCAAGATTCTCTCGCAGTGGTTCACCCGTGGCGAGTTCTCGATGATGACAGCCATCTTGAATGCGATGGGCGGAGTGGGCGTGTTGGTCGCCGCGTCGCCGCTTGCGTTCCTCACAGACATATTGGGCTGGCGGAAGACGTTCTTTGCGATTGGCCTCGCGACGATTCTCCTCGCGGGCGCCGTGTGGAGATGGGTGAGGAACAGGCCCGAGGATGTCGGCTTGCCTCCGATAGCCCCGCCCGGCCCCGGCTCACAAGGCGCTTCCGCCGCACAGCCGATTCCTCTTCTTGATGGCATGAAGAGAGTGCTTAAGGACCGCTATTTCTGGGCAATCGCCATCTGGTTCTTCTTCAATTGCGGAATCTTCTTCGGCATCGGCGGACTCTGGGGCGGACCGTACTTGATGCACGTCTACGGCTTGAGCAAGACCGGCGCGGGATGGGTTCTGAACTCGGTTGCGCTCGGACTGATCATCGGGAGCCCGTTCCTGAGCATGCTCTCCGACAAGATTCTTGTCAGTCGCAAGAAAGCGCTGATTCTCAGTTCAGTCGCTGTCGCCGCGACTATGCTCCTGCTCGCGATTTTCACTGACCGGCTCCCTCATGCGGCTTTATACGTCGTCTTCTTTTCCATCGGCTTCTTCTCGGCGGCAATCGTCGTTATTGCGTTCACGGCCACTAAGGAGCTCTTTCCTCTGGAGATAGCCGGCACGTCAGTCGGAACGGTCAACCTGTTTCCCTTCGCTGGCGGGGCGACGTTTCAGCCGCTGCTCGGGGTTATCCTTCAAAAGGTGAGCGGAACAACGGGCGTATATACCGTCGCGGCATACAGAGCCGCGTTCATTTGCTGCTTCATCGCCGCCCTCATCGCGCTCATTTCAATATCCTTTATGAAGGAGACGCTGTGCGAAGTGCCTAAAGTGCCTAAAGTGAAGTGAAAAGTCATCCCATGTTTTTCTTTGTGCTATTTGCGCCCCTCCGGTTTGACTCCTTCCTTTAGCCTTGCTCCTTTCGTCTTTACCCTTTATTACTGTGCGGCGGCCATGCCTTCCCGGAAAACCTTCAGGATTGCTTCAAGCGTTGCGGGCTTTCTACTGAACGCTTCGGCTATCATTTTCTCCCATATCTCACCGCTGATATCGGGGGTATGCGCAGCGAGCGCTCCCAACAAAAGGAAATTGACGGAGCGTCGCAGCTTTGGGTCAGCGGCCAGTTTCTCTCCGTCCACCACGTGAACCTTCTGAGGCAGTGCGCCGAGCCGCTCGAATACGTCCTCGGGATATGCAACCTGCCCAGACGAAACGGTAATCGGGTCGAGCTTTTGATTGTTCACGATGAAGAGGCCGTCAGGCTTTGCATAATGCGCGAACCTGAGCGACTCGACGCGCTCGAACGCCATAATCACGTCCGCCTCGCCCACCATGATGAGCGGCGAGTCAACTCGTTTTGAATAGCGGACGTGCGAATACACACTCCCGCCGCGCTGCGCCATTCCGTGCACTTCGCTGACCTTGACGTCAAATCCGCACTCCATCGCCGAGCGCGCGAGAATGTCGGCGCAGGTGAGCACTCCCTGTCCGCCGACGCCTACCATGAGCACGTTCATTGCTTCACTCCTATCGCATCAAACTTGCAGACCCTCTGGCAAAGCCCGCAACCCTGACAATAGAACTCGTCGATAAAGAACTCTTTCTTCTTATCTTTGCCCAACTGCATGATCGCAGGGCACCCGAGGCGGATGCAGGCAGCGCACTGGTTGCACAGTTCCTGGTCAATCTTGTAAGCAGGCAGTTCCTCCTGGCCGGGAATCAGGACGCACGGGCGCTTGGCCACGATTACCGACGGCTCGTCGCTCTCGAGGCATGACTTGATTGTCTGCTCGAGTCGGTCAAACTCCAATGGGTTGATTGTATGCGCGTCGCGGATGCCGATACCGCGCGCGAGCTTCTCAAGATCGAGCGCGATCGTGGGCTCTCCTTGGAGCGTTTTCCCTGTTGCGGGGTGATCCTGGCGTCCCGTCATGGCAGTCGTACAGTTGTCCAGGATCATTACCAGCGTTGCGCCCTTATTATAGACGATATCAATCAGGCCGGTTATCCCGCCATGAATAAACGTGGAGTCTCCCAGGGCCGCGACGGTCTTGCCCTTGCCCGTCACCTTTTCGATGCCGAACGCCATCCCCACGCTTGCGCCCATGCAGACGCACGAGTCCATGGCGTTCAGCGGCGACTGCGCCGCTAGCGTATAGCAGCCAATGTCTCCCATGACGTTCACCTTGAATTTCTTCAAAATGCTGAGAACGATTCGGTGCGAGCACCCCGGGCACAGAACGGGCGGCCGCGGTGGGAGGTCCTTATATCTGCCCGGCTGAATAGTCACTTCCTGCCTCGGCCTCGCCATGTTCGGGAATCTCAAATTCAAAATGTTCCAGACGGCCTCCGGCGAAAGCTCGCCGCACAACGGGAAGCCGAGGTCCTTGCCGAAAACCCGCAGACCCATCGCGCGCACTTGCTCTTCGATGATCGGGTCGAGCTCCTCGATGATGACGAGGTTCTCTACGTAAGCTGCGAACTGGCTGATCATGTCCTTTGGAATCGGATTCACGATGCCAAGTTTGAGGAATGACGCCCTGGGAGCGGCCTCGAGCGCGTACTGGAATGCTGCCCCGCTCGAAATAATGCCGAGAAACCGGTCGCCCGGAATGACCCGGTTCAACTCTGACCTGTCGCACAACTCGCTGAGCTTCTTCATTCGCTCCTCGACGACCACATGGCGTCCACGGGCGTAACCGGGAAGCATCACATATTTGGGAATATCGCGCTTGAAACCCTCGACCTCTTTCTCGGTCCGCTCGCCCGGTTCCACCAGTCCCTTCGAGTGAGATATTCTTGTGGTCATACGGACTATGACGGGCGTGTCATACTCCTCGCTCAGATCGAAGGCGAGCCGGACGAATTCCTTCGTCTCGGCGCTGTCCGCAGGCTCAAGCATCAAAAGTTTCGCAGCCCGGGCGTAGTGGCGGTTATCCTGCTCATTCTGCGAACTGTGCATACCCGGGTCGTCCGCGTTGATGATGACGAGACCTCCCTTCACTCCGATGTACGATGCGGTGAAGAGAGGGTCGGCGGCCACATTCATGCCGACGTGTTTCATCGAGGCCAAAGCCCGCGCTCCCGCGACGGCAGCCCCAATCGTTTCCTCGAGAGCCACTTTCTCGTTTACAGTCCACTGGGCGCGCACGCCGTCATATGTAGCGACGTTCTCGAGTACCTCGGTCGCCGGCGTGCCCGGATAGCTTGCTGCAAATCTCACGCCCGCTTCGTACGCCCCCCGGGCGGCAGCTTCATTGCCTGACATTAAGACTTTGCTCATACTTCTATACTCCCTTGTTGCATAATGTCATGGATATATTGGAATTTGGCGTCTATGAATACGCCCAACACCTACGCATGCGACACCACAACCATTGCAAATCCCCCCTGCCCCCCTTTGCAAAAGAGGGGTTAGGAGGACCACTTGCGAGCGAAGCTTGTTCCCCCATCTTGAGTAAGGATTGTTCCCTTTCTTGAGTAGGAATTGTTCCCCCCTTTCGTAAAGGGGGGCAGGGGGGATTTGTAGGACAGATTCTCTGTTCCCGGTTTCCCATCCCAGAATTATTGATTGTATTATAGCATGAAGCGTATCACAAAATCATAAGAAATCGGGGGACGCGATGCCTCATAATTGTAGGAAAATCGGGGACACGATGCGGCATCGTGTCCCCGATTTTCATAGGCAGGCGTCGAGGGAAGACGATAATGCCGCCTTCCCTCGCTACCAACGGTTCGCCTAGAATTTGTAAATAAACGCAGTCTGAACCCTGAAATCGTCGCCATTCGCCTGGGCGACCCACTTGGTCTCGTGCCACGCGAACTCGAGTCCGATGTCAAAGTTCGGGACAACTGTCCATATCCCGTTCGCGAAGATGGTCGAGTTGAAGCTGCGATCACCCAACTCGAGGTCCTCACTGTCAACATTGTCCAGACCGTAGCCGAGGTTGAACATCAGGTCCTTTCGGGGCGTCAACATGGCGTGGATAAACCCGCCCGAAGCCTCGACCGGTTCCCAGTTGTCTCTTTCCTTCTCCACACCCTGGAGAATGCCTCCCCAGAACACGTCTACGTCTTGCCCGGTCCAGATTTCACCCTGAACAGTGAGCAAGTTGGGAATGACCGTGACTGAGCCGTCCAAGGCAACCAACCATATCTCCACGTCCTGTTTGTCGCCCGGGCGGGCGGGGAAGTCGAGTTGCTCTCTTCCGACCGCGCCTGAAAGCCCGATACCGAGTTTGCGCTCGCCGATAATCACGGTATCCAAGCCGATTCTCGCCTGGCCCACCGGGAAGCCGGAATCCGTGCCGTCGAGGATGCCGTCATTATCCAGGTCATCCGCAGACGCAGCGCCCGCAGTAGGCGCCTTTCGATCTGCAGCGTTCGCGCTCACCTGGGCGGTGATCTTCTTTCCGTCCAGGTCCCACCACTTAGTGAGACGAAGTTGCGGCCGCCGATATCCGACGTTACCCGAGGCCCACAGAACGATGCAGTCAATCTCGTTCGGAATTCTCGGGGCGACCACGTCCCACGTCTGGCCGGCGAGCACGCTCCACGTAGGATACGCAAGCTCTCCATATGCATGGCGCAAACGAATGCGATGCGCTGTTATGTCGCCGCCACCATCATTGGCGCCCGATTCGTCAAAGTCGAATTCCAGCTTGCCTTTGAGTGTCCCACCGGAGAATTCCGGCCCTTCGAAATTGAACCCGAGCCGGGTCGCGGTAGCCGTGGTGGAGAAGATATCGTCCTCTTCACGGAATACCGGCGATCTTCCTTGTTCGGGCCAAGCCCAGGCGTTGATGTTGCCTGCGCCCAAAAGGACCGCAGAGTCATCATAGGCCATGTCGAGTCTCAGAAACCCATAAGGCGTAATCTTGATTTTACCGCCTCCAACTGTAATTCCGTCCGCAGGCTTCGGTAAGTCAGCCTTGACTTTTTCCACGATCCCCTCTACGTCCGCATAAGGCACGGGCTCCTTCGCAGCTCCCTCCAACTCCTTGATCTTCTGCCCCTGCTCTTGAATCTGCTGCTGCTGGCTCTGCATCATCTTATTGAGTTCCATGAGCTGGTTCTTCAAAGCTTGAAGCTCATCGGGCTCCGAGCCATCCGCCCAAGCTGGCGACACGAGCAAACAGACCATCGCGGCTACGGAGAGGAATAAGACACACTTCTTCATGCTTCCTCCCTCACTCCTCATCGGATTGTCTCTCATTTTTCTGATTCCACTGTTACATTGTCTGTTTTCTGCGATGATTCACTGATAAAACCTTGAAGCTCCGCTGCATGCTGCTTTCGACCCAACCGGGCCGTATACTCTTGTGTGCCGTGAACCACCCCCTTCTCCGGGCAAACAAGCGCGAGTGAGAATCAGCCCCCGTTGACCTCTCTTCTGTCAACCACGCGGCCTCTTCCCGCCGGCTCCATCCTCAAATTGCCGGGCTCGACAAGTCGCACTTTTGCTGCGACTCCCAGCATGTCGAAGAGTTCGCCCCTTATCTTCTCTTCTATTTCTCTGAGAACCCTAAGCTTGTCGGAAAATATGGCCTCGCTGACCTCGATGGCCACCTCGACCGACTCGCTCGCCTCATTTCCCTCGACAATGAGCTGGAAAATAGGCGCCGGCGCTCTGGCGCCGATCACGTCGCAGATAATCCTCTCGACCTGTGAAGGGAAAATGTTGACCCCCCCGATGAAAACCATATCATCGGTCCTTTTGGACACACGGTCCATTCGCGCAAAACAGCATCCGCATTCGCAGGTCTGGTAGTCCAGCCGCGTGATGTCGCCCGTCCTGTACCGGATCAACGGAAAGGCTTCTTTTGTGAGTGTCGTAATCACTAATTCGCCTTTCTGCCCCGGCGCGAGTGTGTCACCCGTCGTCAGATCAACAATTTCGGCGAAGAAATGGTCTTCATTGATGTGCAGGCCGTTTCTCTTCTTGCATTCAGCGGCTATGCCTGACGCGACGACTTCGCTGTGTCCGTAACAATCATACACGGGGCAGTCCATACTCTCTTCAATCTTGCTGCGGACCGATTCGGACCAGTACTGCCCGACGAGAAGACATGCGCGCAGCATCAGCGCCTTGGCGTGAATATGATGTGAGCGGATGTAATTTGCCAGTCGTACCGCCCGCTGAGGAGTGGTGACCAGAACCGTCGTATGATAATTCCTCATCATCTCGAACTCGGCGTCGGGCGCCATATTCGAGCCGGGAATAACCGACGCCCCGATCTTCTCTGCTCCATAGTGAAGCCCCAATGCTCCCGGAAACAGGCCGTAGTCGATGCAAATATGAACGAGGTCGTCACGGCTCACGCCGGCGGAAAGGAGCGACCGAGCAGCCAGTTCCGTCCAATGGTCAATATCATTGCGGGTGAATCCGACAACGATGGCTTCGCTCGCCACCGGAGAAGTCGACTGGAGCCGGATCACTTCCCTCAGCGGCACGGCGAACATTCCGTAAGGATGGTTTGCAACCAGTGTCGCGCGACCCGTCGTTGGCAGTCGCCGGATCATATCAAGGCTGACCACATCATCAGGGAAAACGGCCCGACCACGGAACGACTCGCGATAGTACTCGACGTTCCTGTAAACCCGGTGCAGCACCGCCTGCAGCCGCTCAAGCTGTATCTGCTCAACCTCTTCTCGATTGGCCGCGCAATAGCCGCTGTCGATTCCCGTCATAAGGGAACTTCCTTAATTGTCATCCTGGTTTCTTTAACCGGGGACTCTAACCGTTTCCCGGAATTCAACCGTAAGACCCACGACACGCAATACGTAGCAAGCAACGCGTTCTTAAGCCCTTAGTTCAGAGACACGATGCCGCATCGTGTCCCCGAATCAGGGGAAACCTTACTCCCAAACCTTCTCATACCCTTTCCCAAGATATGCCCGCTCAACGTCATGGTTCCGCAAGAGGTCCGCGCTCGGACCCTGCACCACCACTTGGCCCGTCTCGATCACGTATCCTTGCTCGGCGACTTCGAGCGCCATGCGGGCATTCTGCTCCACCAGCAGTATTGTCACGCCCTGCTGCTTCAAACGAACAATTGTCCTGAAAATTTCGTCCGCCATCTTGGGAGCCAGTCCCATGGACGGCTCGTCCAGCAACAGCAAGCAGGGCCGAGACATCAGGGCTCTGCCGATTGCCAGCATCTGCTGTTCGCCGCCCGAAAGCGTTCCGGCAAGCTGCTTGCGCCTCTCCTTGAGAACCGGAAACAGCCCGAACACCATTTCGGCGTCCTGCTCGAGCTCGGCTTTGCTTCCATTCCTGTGACGGAGATACGCGCCTAGCGCCAGGTTGTCGGCCACCGTCATGGGCGCGAACAACTGTCTGCCCTCCGGCACGAGCGCGACGCCCCGTTTCACTATCTTCTCGGCCGGGAGTCCGCGAATGTCTTTCCCATCGAGCAGAATCTTACCCTCGCTTTGGCTGACCAGGCCGGCCACCGTGTTGAGAATCGTGGACTTGCCGGCGCCATTGGCGCCGATGAGGGTTACAATCTCCCCCTTCCCAACATGCAGGCTGATCCCTCTCAGCGCTTGCAACCGCCCATAGTAACTCTTAAGGTTTTGGATTCTTAGCATACTCGTTCGACCGCCCGAGATATCTGGCGATCACTTCCCGGTTCTTCTGCACTTCGCGCGGTTTGCCCTCGGCGATCTTAGTCCCATAATCCATCACCAGAACGTCATCCGAAATCTCCATAACGACCGACATATCGTGCTCGACGAGCATTACGGTGACACCTGAGTCCCTTATCTTGCGGATCAGTTGTGCGACCTGCTCGGTCTCGCGCATGTTCAAACCCGAAGCAGGCTCGTCCAACAGGAGAAGCCGGGGCGAGGTCGCCAATGCCCGTGCGAACTCCACCAACCGTCTCTTGCCGAACGGAAGCGCCGCCGGAGACGAGTGCGGGTCGGCGTCCAGTCCCACAGCCTCGATCTGACGCAGTGCTTCCTCCCGGATCAACGCTTCTTCTTTGACTGCTTTGCGACGCCGGAGCGCGATGCTCACCGCGCCACAACTGGTCCGGCAATGGCGGCCGAGCATGACGTTCTCGAGTATGCTCATGTTGTCGAATATTTCGACGTTCTGGAACGACCGCGAGACGCCCATCCGCGCGATAACGTGCGGTCTGAGCCCGCATATGTTTGTGTCCAGAAACGAGATTCTTCCACGGCTCGGTGGCAACAGGCCGGTCAGAAGATTGAACAGTGTGGTCTTCCCTGCGCCATTTGGCCCGATTATGGATTTTATCTGCTTCTCTCTGACCTCGAAGCTCAAGTCGTTCACGGCCACAACGCCGCCGAATTCCTTGGTCAACCCCTCCACGTTCAGCATTCTTTTTCAACCATACATGTCATCTGAAGCTCTTGCACGTGCCGCAGAGCGATCATCTCTCATCATTCCCGCGAAAGCGAACGTTTATTCGGCGACATCCCGCCTTGGGCGGGACATGGTGTCCCCGAATAAACGTCAGGCTGCGGGCTCGCGGCTCAAATTCCCCACAAACTTTTGTTTTACAAGACCCGCGAGGCTGACCAATCCCCCCGGCGCAAACATCATGATCACCATCATTATTGCGCCATAGACGAGAATATCATAGTCCCCGAATCTGCGGAGATACTCCGGCAAAGTCCCCAGCAGAGCCGCGCCAAGCACTGCTCCCCAAACGTTGGACATGCCGCCTACAATCACCATTGTAACGAGAAGAATCGAAGTGTTGGCATCAAACGTCGTCGGGCTGATGAAAGTCACAAAATGCGCATAGTAACCGCCCGCGACCGCCGAAATTACAGCGCTGAAAACAAATATCTGTATCTTATATGACGCGGTGTTGACCCCCATCGCATTGGCTGCCGTCTCGCTTCCATGAATTGACCGCAAGGCTCTGCCGATCCTCGAGTTGATTATGTTCAGCACGAGCGCAAGAAGAACGGCCACGGTGAACCATACCAGGTAATAGAACCGGATGTCATCCTTGAAAACAAGGCCACCGATGGCAAGCCTCGGTATCTGTCCGAAACCCGATGGCCCGGCAGTCAGATCAACGGCCGAGTTGAAAAAAATGTAGACTATCTCGCCGAGTCCAAGGGTCGCCATCGCCAGATAATGGCCGCGCAGCTTGAGCACGGGTTTCCCTATCGCATACGCCAGAATGCCGGTTATCACCATCGAACATGCGAGCGCAAACCAAGGTGACACGTGCCACCTGGTCGTGAGCAGCCCCGACGTGTATGCGCCTATCCCATAGAATGCGGCGTGCCCAAGCGATATCTGGCCGGCATACCCGAGCACCAGGCTCAAAGAAATCGTAATCAGCGAGTATATGCCTACAAAAACCAGTGCGCCAATATAGTACGGATTCTTAAGCAAAACCGGCAGCCCCATCACGATAACGACAAACAGGGCAAGCGGAACATGTTTCTTCATCCACACGATTCAATCACAATGCCTCATACTCAGAATTTCTTCAGCCGCTGTATCTCTGCGCTCCCGAGAAGCCCCGCCGGCCGGATGAACAGCACACCAAGCAGGACAACAAGCGCTATTGCATCTTTATAATGAGAGGAAATGTAGCCTGCGCCGAGCGATTCGAGAACTCCTATCAGAAGGCCGGCCACCACTGCCCCCGGACCGCTGCCCAGCCCACCGAGAATTGCAGCCCCAAAACCCTTAAGCGCCAACATCGCCCCGCGCTGGTAATCCATCAATATGATGGGGGTTATGACGATTCCAGCCACGGCTCCGATAGCTGCAGAGAGGGCAAACGAAAGCGTGACCATTTGCTTCACGTTTATGCCTACCAGCCGGGCCGCATCCCGATTATGGGCACACGCGCGCATAGCTTTCCCCACAAGGGTCCGGTTAAAAAACCATGCGAGTACGATGACTACCGCCGCCAGACAACCGAGAATCCACAGGTTCTGCGGCAGAATAGTCGCACCCAGGAAATTAATGGGAGTCTCACTCGAGAAATGGGGCAAATAGCAGGGTTCTTTCCCCCAGGCGAACATCGCGACACCCTTGATCAAAATCGAGCCTGCAATCGTTATCATGATCAAAACCAGGACCGACGGGCTCTTCAGCGGATGAATCGCTATTCGCTCGAACCCGACTCCCACAAGCACCACCAGCGCCACAGCTATGGGAAAAGCTACGAGCGAAGGCAGCTTCCACGTGGTCGTCAAGGTGATCATGAACATGCCGCCGAGCATCACGAATTCACCCTGTGCGAAGTTGATGATACCCGTGCAGTTGTAAATGATATTGAAACCGAGAGCGACCATCGCGTAGATGCTGCCGACGGCTATGCCGGTGAAGATATATTGAAGCGTTATCGAAAAAGAATGCATTTTTCTCCGCAGATTAGCGCGGATACTCCACCAAATCACATGATTGCTGCAGGGGCGGCTCCCGAGCCGCCCCTACATAATCGTTTCTTGTTCTTGGAACAACCCTCGCCTCGGGACTCGCAACCAGGGACCTAAGTTCTCCCTTTAGCTTTGCCCCTTTCGTCTTTCGCCTTCTGTACTTGCCGGCATTCCGCCTACTTCTTCGCCTTTACCTCTTCTTTCACCGACGAAAGAGCGACGAATTTGCCGCCTTTCACGGTCTGCATCTCGAATGCGCTCTTGTCAAGACCGCAATGGTCCTCCGCCGAGAAATTGAAGATGCCGCCGGTTCCAACAAAGCCCTTGGTGTTCTCGATGTAATCCCTGATCTTTGCCTTGTCGGGGCCGACAGCCTTGATGGCGTTCAGCACAAGCCACAGGGCGTCGTACGCATGGCCGCCAAAGGTGCTCACCTGATCGTTCGGGTATTTCGCCTGATAGTCGGCCTTGTATTTTGCAAGCACCGCCTTTTGTTTGCTGTCTGCGCCGAGCTCATCCACGATCAAGAGCCTGCCGGCAGGGAAAATGATCCCCTCGCCCGCTTCGCCGCACGCCTGTATGTTCTTGGGATTGCCGAAGCCGTGGCTCTGGTATAGCGGGATGGTCATCCCGAGTTGCCGCATGTTTTTCGCCACGATGACCTGGCCCGGAACGACTGACCAGTTGATGACCGCCTGCGCCTCGCTTGCCTTGATCTTCGTCAATTGAGCCGTCATATCGGTGTCGGCCGGAGCATACGTTTCGTCCGCGACGATCTCGATCCCAAGGGCGGGCGAATGTTTCTTAAGCTGCTCTCTGCCGGTCGACCCGAAGCCGTCGCTGCTCGTGATGATCGCGATCTTCGAGATGCCTTTGGATTTCATGTTCTCGAAGATACGGATCGCAGCGTCGCTGTCTTTTTGCGGAGTCTTGAAAACCCATTTCGCCACCGGATTGACAATCTTCTCAGCCGCGGCGCAGGAGACGAGAGGCACGCTGTTCTCCTCGGCAATCGGTTTTACGGCCAATGACGCGCCGCTTGTTGTCGGGCCGACAATCGCAATAACCTTGTCGTTCGTGATGAGCTTCTTGACCGCATTGACCGTGTTCGCCTCGACGCCACCGTCGTCCTCTACGATTATCTCGATCGGTCTGCCTTTGATACCGCCGGCGGCATTGACTTCCGCTTCAATCATCTTGACCGTGTTGCGCTCCGGCTCGCCCAACTTCGACGCGGGTCCCGTGACGGCGAAAACCGCCCCGATCTTGATGGGCTCAGGAGCTACAGCCTGGGCAAATGCGATGCCACTCACCAAAAGGCACATGATTGCTGCTGCTGCAAGAATCCTCTTCATGCTCACTTTCCTCCTCCGTCGACGCTGCCCTCGCCACTGGATGATTCCTTCGCGGCCTGCCGACCGGGCCGGCCGAAACTCCTGCAAATCGGGGAAACCATGCGGCATGGTGTCCCCGATTTGCATCTACAGCGCTCCATAAACCTCGTTGCTCGAAAGCAATCTCACGTTCTGTTTCTTCAGTTTCTCTATGACTTCGTCTATGCTCTCGACCCGAAGAATTATCACGGCCTTGTCACTTCTTCTCTCGAGGACGGAATACATGTACTCGATGTTGACTCCGCATTTCTCGAATGTCCCGAGGACATCGGAGAGTCCGCCGGGCTGGTCGGGCACCTCGACAGCGATTACCTCGGTCTCCTGAACCGCGTGCTTGGCCGCCTTCAACACGGAATACGCCTTGTCCGGATTCTCGACAACCATCCGGAGAATGCCAAAGTCCTCGCTGTCCGCCAGCGAAATCGCGCGGAGGTTCAGGTTCGCCTTCTTCAGCTCCTCGGCCACCATCCGCACGTGGCCCGGCTTGTTTTCCAGAAAGACGGAGACCTGCTTTATCTTCACCGTTCATCCCTCCTTGCGAAGGTCTATGACCCGCTTGGCCTTGCCCATACTCCGCTCAATCGTCTTCGGCTCGACTAGTGTTATCTTCGCGTGGATTCCCAACATGCTGGCGATCTCATGAGCAATCTTCCGTTCCACTTGCTCGAGCCTCTTGATTTCGTCCGAGAACAATTGCTGATCGACTTCGACTTGCACCTCGAGAGTGTCCATCGGACCGTCTTTCCGCACAATCAACTGGTAATGCGGCTCGGCCTCCTCGATTCCCACGAGTACGGCTTCTATCTGCGACGGGAACACGTTGACCCCTCGAATTATAAGCATGTCGTCGGTTCGTCCGGTCACCCTGTTCATGCGCGCAAACGTGCGCCCGCATTCGCATTTGCCATATTCGAGTTTGGCTATGTCACGAGTGCGGAACCGGATGACGGGGAACGCCTGCTTCGTGGTGCACGTCAATACAAGCTCGCCCGTCTGTCCATCCGGCTTCACCTTGCCGGTGTCTGGATCTATGATCTCCGGAATAAAGTGATCCTCGTAAATGTGGAGCCCGCACCGATGCTCGCATTCGGCGGCGACGCCAGGCCCGATAACCTCCGTGAGCCCATAGAGGTCCATTGCGCGCACGTGCAGCCTCTCCTCGATCTCCTTGCGCATTTCATCCGACCACGGCTCGGCCCCGAAAAAACCGACCCGAAGCTTCAGTTTCCGCATATCCAGGCCCTTCTCTTCGGCCACCTCGGCGATCTGGAGAGAGTACGAGGGCGTGCACGTAAGCACCGTCACGCCGAAGTCCTCCATGATCAGGAGTTGCCTGGCCGTGTTCCCGCCCGAAATGGGCACGACCGTCGCCCCGATCTTCTCCGCGCCGTAATGAATTCCGAGCCCGCCGGTAAACAGGCCGTACCCGTAAGCGTTCTGGACGATGTCCTCGGCCGTAGTGCCGCCCGCTGTCAAAGTGCGCGCCATCAGTTCGGCCCAAAGGTTCAGGTCTGCCCGCGTGTATCCGGCGACTACCGGCTTGCCTGTGGTTCCGGACGAAGAGTGGATTCTCACCACTTCCTTCATAGGCGTCGCGAACAGGCCGAACGGATACGTCTCTCTTAATTCATGCTTTGTAATGAACGGGAGTTTCTGCAGGTCTTCGAGTGATTGGATGTCGGCGGGCTTAAGCCCGAGGGCATCCACCTTCTTGCGGAAATAGGGCACATTCTTATAAACGCGCCGAACCACACTCTTCAGCCGCTTGAGCTGAAGCTCTTTCAACTGCTCTCTCGGCATACACTCATGCTTCTCATCCCAAATCATATTCGTCACTTCCTTCGCAATTCACTGCGCGGCATAGCCACAACCGGCCACCGCAGTCACTGTGCTTTTCATTCACGTCCTCCGCCGGCCGGAAGCGGAGAAAAGACGTCCGCAAAAAAAGGATTCCATTAGAGACGGATGCGTTTACCCGGCGACAACTCACCTCCGCGTAACCCGCTGAACCGACGCAAAACGAAACATTTCTGGCAGAACCCGATTGGGGTAAGGGCCTGCTTCTGGGGTAGTCAGGAGGGATAACACCCCCCCTGTTTTTGCGGCGCAAGTATATCACGCCTTGAAAATACTTGTCAAATAGGGTTCTAATATAATCGTTGCACAACAGCACTGAATCTATTGACTATTCTCCGGGGCAGGGTTATTATTGGCAGGATTATTATTGAGCGTGACCGCCCTTATGTCACCTATCAAGATGATCGACAATGAGCAAGGACGGGCGCGTCCACAGAGGCGGATTCTTGGTGATGGAGCGGATACGCGCAGGAATGCCACAAGGGTTTGTTCTGCTTGAGGTTCAACCATGAACCGGAAACCATGGACTATGAACCAACTTCTTAAGGAGAGGAAGAAATGAGCGAAGCCGTCTTCGAGGCTATCCGGCAAAAGGTCAAGACAGAACCCTTCGCGCAAAAAATGGGGCTTGAATTGGAGGAAATCGGCGAGGGCTATTCACTTGTCAAGATGAAGTTCACGCCGGATATGGAAAACATTCACGGCATGGCGCACGGCGGCGCGATCTTCGCGGTCATAGACGAGGCATTCGAGACCGCCTCAAACTCGCATGGCACAATCGCGGTCGCCCTGAACATGAACGTATCATATGTTGCGACGCCCTCCCCCGGCGATATGCTCTTGGCGGAGGCCAAGGAAGTCAACCGTACAAACCGCACCGCCAACTACTACATAACCGTAAAGAATCAGGCAGATAAACTCCTTGCTGTCTGCCAGGCGCTCGTATACCGAAAGAAGGAGAGTTTGCCTTTCCTTCCCGCCCGGGAGATTTAGTTCATAGTTCATGGTTCATGGTTCATGGTTTAGGGTTTAGGGTTTAGGGTTCATGGTTGAATTCCAAAGAAGCTGAACACTCGATGTCATTCACGCGAAAAAGCCTGCCCTCGCTCCCCGATCGTAGTTGGGGACAGGTCTCATTCCTCTCACAATAAACTACGCTGCGGGAGCGGTCAGCGGGGAGGGGTCAGGCGCTCCCAAGAAATCCGATCCAAGGGCCCCGATCCTTTTATGAAAAGAAATCCCCTTCCCCCCATCAGTGAAGGGGGGAAGGGGATTTTGTCGGACACGCCTGCTCACGCATGTATCTCTAAATCGTCATCTGCTGGCACAAACGGCATCCGCACAGGAACAAAGGACGAAATCAATCCTTGATTTCGCAGCCCGATATGCGCGCAAGCCTTGTACGTGCCGGCGGCGCTACTACCTCAGGCAAATCGCTCCCGTAGTACGCGCGACCCATATAGAATCGCGGACTGCCGGGATAAATGTCGTCGCCGTAATAATCTTCCACGAACGGTCCCTCATCGGTGTTGATCACAGTATCGCCGTGCCGGACCGACGTGAGCATGAGCGCCGTGCCCGCCTTGGTTTCCTCGAGCTTGCCGGTGACAGTCACTTTGTCGCCGTTGAGACGGGCTTTCTCAACGAGCCGATACGCTTTCTCTATTGTCTCCGGATTGAAACCGCTTTCCTGAACCGACAGCGCACCCTTGCCGCACGAATCCAACACGAAACTCCATGTGCGGTATTCGCCGCCCTTTGGGACAGTATTCTCGGCTATCGGAGCGCTCATTCTGATTTCCTGGTTCATGAACTGGTGGGGATTCTGCATGACCGCCGACAAGTCGATTTCCTTGGCCGTCGCCGGCGACGCCATTCCGACCACGGCAGCCACCGCCACCAAGACCAACAGGTATTTTGCATACATTGAACTACACCTCCAATCCGGCATCGAGATGTTTCCCGACGCCCAAATCCTTTACTTAAAGTCTGCAATCGAAACCGCACACCCGCAAGCCAAAATTGATTTACCCGTCTGTAAAATCAACCCCTTCCCATCGGATTGACATTCCCCTCGACTCATGCTACAATCATATTGAAAATTCAGAACATATTATATATATCTAACAAAGAGTGAATCCGTATGGTCACAGACCTGAACAGAATACGGGACAAATTCATCGAAAGCATGGGCCGCATAAGCAAGTTCTGGGGATTCAGCCGTCTCATGGGCCAACTCTACGGAACGCTATATCTTAGCAGCGAGCCCATGTCGCTCGACCAGATGACCAACTCGCTGATGGTAAGCAAGGGCAGCGTCAGCACAAATATCCGGGCGCTCGAGCGATGGGGAATGGTCCACAAAGTGTGGGTTAAGGCCGACAGGAAAGACTACTATCGCGCCGAGACGAAATTCATGGACATCATGACCAGAATCCTGCAGGAGCGCGAGAAAAAGGAATTCGACAGCGCGCTCAAGACCGTCTCCGAATGTCTTACGGAAACACAGTCTCTCCTCGGCTCGGAGGAGACCGAATTCCTCAAACAGCGCCTTGAGAACATGCAGAATTTCTTTAGCTTCATCGATCAGAGTGTTTTCTCGACCCTGTATTTGTTAAAAAGTCATCTCGAATAATTTTTTTGGACGTAGCGTTCAATAAATTCTAAACGTTCTGAACATCATTGCGCTTAACCACAAAAGCGCAAATCACGCAAAGGAAAGATGAATCGCGACTCGCGAGTCGCCCTTGCAAGGAGCGAGAAAATATGAAATCACAAAATAATCCCACAAGCATTGTCACTGGCGCATTCGGCTACACGGGCAAATACATAGCCCGCCGGCTTCTCTCAATAGGAGAACAAGTTAAGACCCTCACTTGGCATGATCGCGATAACCCGTTCGGCAATAAGGTGGAGGTCTTCCCGTTTAACTTCGACAAGCCGGACAAACTCATGGAAAGCTTGCGAGGGGCCTCCACATTCTACAATACGTACTGGATTCGGTTCCCTCGGGGCGAGTCAACCTATGAAAGGGCAGTCGAGAATACGAAAACCCTTATCGAAGCCGCAAAGCAAGCCGGCGTCCGAAGATTCGTTCATATCAGCATAACGAATTGCTCTGCCAACTCGCCGCTTCCGTACTTCAAGGGCAAAGCTCTTGTCGAGAAAGCCATCATCGAATCCGGGCTATCGTATGCCATCATCCGGCCGACCGTCATTTTCGGCTGCGAGGACATCCTCATAAACAACATCGCCTGGCTGCTGCGCAAGTTTCCGGTTTTCGCTATCATGGGTTCCGGAAAATACCAACTGCGTCCGGTCTTCGTCGAAGACGTAGCCAGAATAGCTGTCGACGCTGCGAGAGACACCCGCAATATCATCATCGACGCCGTTGGCCCCGAAATCTACACTTTTGACGAACTCCTCCGCCTCATTGCGCACACAGTTGGCCGCCAAGAAACTGATGGACGCAGCCGATCCCCGCGCAATTTAGTCGGCGGGGGCACGGCGCGCCGTGCCCCTACGATACTTGTCGGCCGCATTCGTAGACCTCTGATCATTCTTCACGTTCCGCCCTCAATCGGGTACTTCCTCTCGCAATTTATCGGATGGCTCGTCGGAGACGTCTTGCTCACACGCGATGAGGTCAAAGGCCTGATGTCAAACCTCCTTGTTACCGCCGGCCCATCAACCGGCGTCACCCGCATGAGCAAGTGGCTCGAACAAAATGCCGCCACGGTGGGCGTCAAGTACGCTTCCGAATTGAAACGGCATTACAGGTGATCCGCAGATTACGCAGATTCTCTCGGATTCTATTCGTGTGATTCGCTCTTTGGTTCGTGACGTTCTCGATCCCTTTCTTTGGCTTTTCTTCGCGAACTTTGTGTCTTTGCGGTAAATGTCGCTTCTTTTCTTCCTCTTCTACTTTTCAACCGTAAACCATGAACTCTGAACCCCGCGCGCTTGGCGCGGCGGTTCCTTTCCTCGACTTTGGACCTTGGGCCTTCGACTTCTATTGTTGCGCTTGGCGCGACGGCCATGTATCTCCCCACGGAACCGGCGGCAGATTCTCGATGCGCCGTATTTCGTTTATGGTCATGATCCCGGAGCGCACCAGCCGTTCCTGCACTTGCGATTTGCCGTCCTCGTTGCCCTTGAGCGCGTCAATCGCCGACGTATCGAAACTAACGAACCATCTCTCATCCACTTTGCCCGGCATCCTGGCGAACATCGGCAGGAACGAGTTGTTCAGTGTCTGTTCGAGCTTTCGCAGTTTCGGGATAATCGTCTTTTGCCAGAAAGCCTTGTTCTGGTGCTCGGCGTTGGCATAGTTGGCGTACTCATAGACGCCCACGAGCGCAGGCGGAACTTTGAACGCCGCACAGATTTCCTCGCGGCAGAATTTTCGCTGTTTCAGGAATTCCATGTCGCGCGGACTCAGGCCGACGGGCTTATATGTCAAGCCCTCCTCGAGCAGCGCGATTCGATGCGCGCGCGTCGCCCCTTTGTGTCCTTCCTCCCACTGCTTGCGGATTCGACTGAACGCCTGGTCGCTCAAGGAAGATTGCGTCTCGAGCACGCCGCCCGGATGCGCGCCGTTCTTGAACAATGACTTGTTGCACGCGAGCGAATACTGGTCTACGATGATCGTGTTGCGAATGGCCGCAATCGGCCCGAGGCCGTAGTATTCGCTTGCGGGATTGAAGTATTTGAAATGGATGACCTCGTCGGCCCGGAGCGACACGCTGCGCCCATTCACTTCGTAGATGTAGCCCTTCACGAAATTGAATTTGTCGGGCACGATCTTCACGTAGTCAGGCCGCATCGGATAAATCGCTATGGGGATGCCTTCTCCGTCCCTCTCGATCTCCCAATAACAATTGCCCGAGAGTTCGAGGAACGAAGCAGTCGCCTCCCACAGGTCATATGCCGAGATGTGCGGGTTCACATCGGAGAGCAGCCGGGCAAGTCGGCTATCGGAATCTTCCTCGACAGATTTAGCCATTCGCCTATAGGTCTTGAGCGGCGTACCCGCGATGGCCGTCGCTATCGTGCTTACGCAGGCGTATACCCAGACCACCTGGCTGTAGGCTATCGAGTAGTCTTCATAATTTTCCGGCCTGTCCTTGCCCAGCCTCTCCTCGAAGTCATCCACCAATATCTCCCTCACCCGCCGCGCCTTTTCATAACCTAACACTCGCGCCACCTTTTCAATCAGCTTCATTTTTGAATCTCCTTTTCTTTAGGATTTCTTGAATACTCTGTTGTAACACTCATCGATTATTTTCTTGGTGTCTTCCTCTGACGACTCTGACGAGCCGTTTTCTTCAGTTGGGAGCGCGCCTTCATTGGCCATTCGCTCTTTTATTTTCTGCTTGAGTTCGAGGAGAGAGATGATCGTCTTCCCGCGAGCCTTTTTCAGCGAGACATTCAATCGTTCGAGGTCTGCGATATCGTCCATCAGGCGATGCATGCGGTTTGTCACATGCTCGGGCATCAGGGTCTGCCGATACTTCTCGCTGATGGTCATTGCGAAGTATTCGTTGAAGAGTTCTCGGATATCCGATATGTCGATATTCTCGGCGGGTGCGGCCGGCAGTGGATCGGGTTGATTGTCGGCGGAATGTTCGTCCGGCGGATTGAGTATTTCCGCGACTTCGTCGGGAGTGTTGCCGGCTGCAAACAATCTGAATATGTCTTGCTTTTCCAATTCGCTTATCATAAGAGTCTCCTTTCATCAAAGATCGTTTTCACCGCAAAGGGTCGCAGACCCGTGGCGCAAAGAGCGCAAAAAAAAGCATGAAACAGGGGGAGCACGGGGAGTCACGGGGGAACAAAACAGAGATGATGAACGATGAATGAAGAAAAGGATGAACGAAAAAGAGAAGAAACGTTGGAACGCGAATCGCCAAGCGCGGGACGAATGAGCGATTTCGGATTTCGGATTGAAACAGAAAGCGAGGAAATCCCGCTAGGGGCGGGACTTCCCCCGCCGAGGCGGGGTCAGCCATGCCGATGGACGCCGATGGACGCCGATGAAAAAACTGAAACACGAATGCCGAGAGTGGGCAACGCAGGGTGCGAATGGCGCGAATCCATTGGCGTTTTCCCCGTTTTTTCTTTGTAAGTCTTTGGAGGGGAGGGATATGACACAAATGACACAAGCATGACGCAAGACCCCGATGAAGATCGGGGAGGCAAAAGGCGAAAGGAGCAAGACGAAAGGGGAAACATAAGTAGGCCGAAGCCAAAGAGTTGTGAAATAGCTGGATAAGTGCGTTTGCGCGGTTTCTTGAAGAGATATGACACAAATGACGCAAATGACACAAGAAATCGTATTTCGTTTGGAAATTTTCGGGCTTGACGTATCCAATTGCTTTTGGAACCGCCGATGAACGCCGATGAACGCGGATTTGGAAAAAGAAAAAGAAAAGGATTTTGAAACCACGGGGAACACGGGGAAGATAAGAAAAAGGAAGAAGAAATGAAAATCGTGTCAGGAATTTACGATTCTGAACGTGAGTAGTACAGCTTTGGGAGAACAAATCAGTCGAACTTGTTGTCATAGCTTTCACAGGTTTATCTCCTTTCGGGTTAGTCCTTGCCAGATTCTGTGGAACATGGTGCGTTCGGGTTTGAAGCCGCGCTCTCTGAGTCGCATTCCGAATAAGCGGGGGCACAAGGGGCGTTCGTCGTTGCATTCGCACCAATCGGTATAGGAACTGTAGAGGTCGGCTGAGTTCTCGCGAGCTTCGGGTGCGATGTCGCAGCGGTCGGCGAGGAAAGCGCCGAGGGGGTCCATGTCGCCACGGTAGGCGTTGATGGCATCGGTTACTTCGGCGGGAGAGTCGAGTCCTGTCTTTTGCCATTCGAGGCAGCCGGCGACGAGCCAGTTGAGGATTCCGCGGGCTTCGGCGCGGAGTTTTTGGGGCAGGTCTTTATCCTGTCGTTCTTCGGGTATCGTGACATTAAAGGGTATCATGGTGATGCGCCGCCAGATTGCGTGGTCAGTGGTCTGAATGATGGGGATGTGGTCGGCGCAGATGAAGAGCTTGTGGGACGAATCGAACTCGAGGCGGTCGCGCCGAGTGGGCCGGACGGCAAGCGGGTTGGCGGCAGTGAGTTTCTTTACGGCTGGTTCGGAGAGGGACTTGTTGAATTCGACTTCGGTTACTGCCGCGAGCCTGCATTCTTTGAGGTCGGCGAATTCGGGCGGATGCGTGCGGCGACGGGAAGAGAACAGGAGTTCGGAGGAGAGTGGCAGAGAGTAATCACCCATGACGAACATTAGTGTCTCGAGGAAGGTGGTTTTGCCGTTGGCTCCTGCCCCATGGAGGAGGAAGAGTTTCTGTTCGGCGACGGAGCCGGTAAGCGCGTATCCGCAGACGCGCTTGATGAAATTGACCAGGTTTTGATTGCCGCCGAATATCTCTTTGAGGAAGTTTGTCCAGAGACCGGGCTGAGGACAGGCGGGGTTGAAGTCGATGGGCGCGAGCTTCGTGATCATGTCTTCGGGGCGATGTTCGCGCAGTTTGCCGGTTCGCAGGTCGATGGCGCCGTTGTTCACGTTGAAGAGCCAGGGGTCGCGATCGAAGTGGTCGGGTGTGACCATGATCTCGGGCTGATTCTGGAGTTGCTTGAGAGTTTGTTGGACGCTGGCGCCTGATTGGGCGCGAGTGATCCATTTGTTGAGGCGCACGCGTTCATTGTTGGCGGCTTTGGAGAAATCGGCGTTGTATGCATGCGCGGCGGTCTGGATGGTCCATCTCCAGAGCTGTCCTTCTTCGTCGGGTGTCCAGTGCCGGCCGTTCCAGATGAAGAATCCTCCGAGCTTGGGGCAGTGGCGAATGTGCTGCCCGTGGAACTCGACGAGTTTGCGGGCGTGATAGAGGTCATTGAGGCTGTAAGCGCCCGTGGTCGTCGGGGTCTTTTTGACGACGACTGTGTTGATTTGTTCTGGTTGAGTGGGCTGATTGACTGTTTGCATGGGAAACCTCCTGAGAAAAAGGCGAAAGGCGAAAGGGAAAACCAACAAAGGAGAAAACAATCGTCTTTGGTTCCCGATCTTCACCTTTCTTCCATGATTAACCCACGACGGGTGGGTCATGTGCTCCCGTTTGTGGTTGAGAACTACGACATTTGGAGCACTGCTCCGATATCTGATGTTTATGGTACGTGGTGGGGGAAAATTGGTCAACGAACTTTTTGTTAACAAAAAGGGCGAAAGTTGGAACACGAATCATGCGAATGGGATACGAATGAAAGAATAAAGAGACAACACTATTGGAACCGCCGATGAACGCCGATAGACGCCGATGGAAGAAGACGAAAGGAAGAGTCTTACCACCAAGATCACCAAGACCCGAAGAGGGATTTTACCACGGAGGGCACGGAGAACACGGATCAAAGAAGAAGAGAAAAGGAAGAGGCTGTCTCAACCACGGACTGACACGGATTTTCACGGCGCAGCGTAGCCGCAACCAATCAAAAGAAAGAAAAAACTTTGGATCACGAATGTCACGAATCGCGCAAGGCGCGAGACGAATTATGCGAATCAAATCCAAGAAGAAGAGGAAGACTTTCTTTGGAACACGAATTACACAAATTACACGAACACAGACTCCTCAGTGTCATTCCCGCTAAAGCTCGAATCCGTTTAATAACAATGAGTTATGTCCTCATGTTCATGAAAATCACGACAGAAATTAAAGAAAATGCAATGGAGTAGTACGGATTAAGAAGAAAAAAGGAAGCACTTGGAACGCGAA
>JACRIR010000154.1 GCA_016215705.1 Candidatus Poribacteria bacterium
GTGTCCCCGAATTGGTTTTCGCCTGCCTCAGATGACAAAGAGAATATCTTAAACCGTTATTTCCCAGCGCTTGAGGTCTTCTATTGCGGGGTGGTTGGTAAGGTCAAGGTGAACGGGAGTTATCGAAATCTTCTTCTTGCGCACGGCCTCGATGTCGGTTCCGTTACCTTCCGCCCACCGAGGTTCGCCGTTGCCGATCCAGAAATAGGGCCTGCCGCGCGGGTCCACTTTCTCGACAATCACGTCATCATATGCGCGTCTGCCTTGTTTCGTCAGAGCGACACCCTTAATCCTGTCATCGGATAGATTGGGAACGTTCACATTCAGCAGGGTGTCCTTCGGCATTCCTTCCTTGAGCGCTTTTCGACCGAGCTTTGCAGCGAACCTGGCGGCCGTGTCGTAATGGGTTTTCTTTCCTTCCCTGCTTATCGAAACTGCGATTGCGGGCAAGCCCAGGAGAACCGCCTCGAAGGCGGCGGAAACCGTGCCCGAGTACGTGACATCATCACCCAGATTATATCCGAAGTTGATTCCCGAGAAAACAATGGCGGGTTTTTCAGGCAGAAGCCGGTAGTATGCCAGCAGCACGCAATCGGTGGGAGTTCCCTCGACGGCAGTCACCCGGGGCGACATCTGCGTTATCCTCAAAGGGTGATGGAGCGTGAGCGAATGGCCGACGGCGCTTTGCTCGCGTTCCGGCGCGACAATATACACCTCGCCGAGGTCGGTCAGGCTCGCGGCAAGAGCCGCAAGACCGGGGGCCCGGACACCGTCGTCATTGGTGACCAGTATCGTCCTTTTCTTTGTTTTGGCTCTGCTCATTTGTTTCCGGAAATTGTCCTACAGCGGTTGTTTTCGATGTCGAAGGAACTCGATGACGCCGGGCAGAATGGAAATGAAAATGATGGCGAAGATGACGACCGAAAAATTGTTTTTGACTATGGGAATGTTACCAAAGAAATAGCCACCCAGAACGAACAGTGCGACCCATCCGCTTCCTCCCGTCACATTGTACACAATGAATGTTCTGTAATTCATGCTGCCGATTCCGGCTACAAAAGGAGCAAACGTGCGAATGATGGGAACGAATCTGGCCAGAATGATCGTCTTCCCGCCGTATCTTTCATAGAATCGGTGGGTTCGGTGAAGATGTTCCTTGTTCAAGAGAAGCGATTTCTCCTTGTTGAAAACTTTCGGGCCGACGAAGAAACCGGCCCAGTAGTTCACCGTATCGCCGGCGACGGCGGCAACTATCAGAAGAGCCAGGAGCAATCTTACATCGAGCGATCCGATGGCGGCAAAGGCGCCCACGGCAAAGAGCAGGGAATCACCCGGAAGGAAGGGAGTAACCACTAATCCGGTTTCCATGAAGATCACGGCGAAGAAAATCACATATGTCCAGTTGCCGAAGTCACGAATAATCGCATCGAGATGTTTATCGAGATGCAGGATGACGTCAACAAAAGTGTGAATCAGTTCCACGAATTGAGCCTGACTGCCTTTCGAACCTTTGGTGAACCAGAGCTTGAACCCACATGAAACGCCTGTTACGAAATCGCCTTCATTTTAGCATATGAACGAATCAAATGGCAAAGATTGGGGACGGATCATTCACCGGATTTCATTCTCTCGACCACTCTGTCGGTATCAGCCGCGACGTGACGCGCGCCCATGAGATAGAAGACGCCGCTGAGCGCCATCGCGACCGGCATGGTTATCAGCAGGGCAAAGAGCAGGTTCGTCTTGTCAGAAACGTGTCCTATCACGGTCGGCGAGAACACGTCGCCGAGCGCATGGATAAGGAAGATGTTTATCGAGAAGGCGGTCACTCGCATTTTAGGCATCGTCACGTTGATGAGTATTGCGTTGGCCGGACCCGTGTTGAGAAAGAGGAAGAACTCGGCGCAAAATACCGACAGCCAGCACAGAAGCGGCGCATGCGCATACACGGCTGCGACGGTGAATGGCACGCTCAGGAGCATACCGACGCCTGAGACCGTGAAGTAGGCGCTCTTGTAGCGTGTCTGCAACTTGTCGGCAAGCCAACCACCGAAGAAGGTGCCGATGATGCCGGCGGCCAATGTGGCTATGCCGATGTACCTGTCGGCGCTCGCCAGTTCGATTCCTCTGACGCGATAGAAGTACATGGGCATCCATGCCGACAGCCCGCCTGTCGCAAATGTCATCAGGATCATTCCCAACGTGTCATACACATACGACTTGTTGAACCATAATTCTCCGTAAGCCTTCAGCGGAATTCTGGTGCTCAAATACTGCGAGAGCTCGGCGTCGCTGACCTCTTCGCTTTGGCCACGGACCGGCTCCTTTATGAAGAAAATCGCAAGCGCCATCAGCAAGCCCGGCAGGCCGACCATGAGGAAGGCCATCCGCCAGCCGAAGCGTATTCCGAGTTCTCCTCCAAGAATGTACCCGAGGGCGTAACCGACCGGTATCGCGACATAGAAGAATGAAAGCATCTTCGAGCGACTCTGACGCGGATACAGGTCCGTGATTATCGTGGGCGCGACGGTGGCATAGCTGGCTTCGCCAACGCCAAGTACCATCCTCAACGAGAAAAGCTGGACGAAATTGCGCGCAAGCGCCGAAGCCGCCGTGGAAACGCTCCACACCGCCACTCCAATTCCGGCGATCCATTTGCGCACATAACGGTCGCCCAGCCAGCCGAACGGGGGAGAGAAACACATATAAGCTATCATGAAGGCGGAGACCACCAATCCCACCTTCGTGTCGGAAAGAGTCCACTCCTCCTTGATGAGGGGCAGCATGCCGTTGAGCACGCTGCGGTCAAGGTAGTTCAGCAGGTTCATGGCGGACAGGATAGCAAGAGTCGCATGCGCCATTCTGCCCGGCTTGACGCGGCTTGCGGCTGACTTTGGAGAGGTTGAAGATGTCATTATCCGGGGTCTCGGGTCTAAAGTCTGGAGTTCGAAGCTTAAAGTTTAAGGTTTAAGGTTTAAGAGTCCAAGGTTCAAGGTCGAGTCATGTGATTGCGTCATGTTGCGCCTCTACGGCCATCCAAAGTGTGCATAGGATACTTCAGATGAGCGCCGCATTCTAACATCATACCGTAAATGGAGTCAAACTCTGCGGGCTGTGATTCCGTTTGCCAACGCAATAAGGGTTTTCGTATAATGCTTCAGTGGAGGCATTCTCTTGAAATAGAAGTCGAAAAGACCCGGGATGCAGGAAGGGAAAGAGCGTGGCATCGGTCCTCTTTATCCAGAACATATTCTTTGAGTTGATAGGAGTCATGTCAATATCGGCCCATCTGAAACACGCGGGGCACAATGTGGACCTCATCATTGAGAACGATCCCGGACGGGTCATCCGATATATGCGTGGCAGGAACAGGCCCGACATAGTTGCGTTTTCGGCGGTGACAGGACAACACAAGACCGTTTTGGAAATCGCCGGGGCCATAAAGGAGTCGTTCGGTCCCATCCCAATCGTCGTCGGCGGCGCACATCCCACTTTTTTCCCTGAAATCATCAAGGAGGAGGGCATCGATATCATTTGCCGGGGAGAGGGCGAGGAAGCGATGACGGAACTGGCGGACAGGCTCGATGGAGGGGCTGGTATCGCTCAGGGCGGCTCCGAGAACATACAGAACCTTTGGGTGAAGACCGGCGACAAACTGAGCAAGAACGAAGTCAGACCGCTGATTGAAGACCTCGATTCACTTCCGTTTCCCGACCGCACAGTCTATGCGAAATATGCCTATCTCGCCGCACATCCGGTAAGACGCTTCATGAGCGGGCGCGGCTGTCCGTATGAATGCAGTTTTTGCTTTAATCACGCTCAAAAGAAGCTTTATGCCGGGAAGGGAAGGTTTGTGCGCATGCGCAGCGCGCAAAACGTGCTCGATGAGATAACCAAGGTCGCGCGCGAATATCCGACGATGAAGAGGGTCAAGTTCGAGGATGACACGTTTACTCTGAGCAAACGGTGGACAATGGATTTTCTCGCAAGATATCGGACCCGGACGGACATGTCTTTCGCTTGTTATTCAAGAGCCGACTGCGTGGACGACGAGCTTGCGCGCGCTCTCAAGGAGGCAGGGTGTGACCGTCTGGATTTTGGTCTTGAGAGCGGCGACGAGCGGATCAGGAACGAAATCCTGAACAAGAGGCTAACGGATGAGCAAATAATCCGGGCGGCCGAGGTCCTGCGCCGGAACGGTGTGCCGTTCGGCACAGCAAACATGTTTGGTCTTCCCGGTGAGACATTCGAGGAGGCGCTCAAGACTGTAAACCTGAATCGCAGGATCAGACCTCATGACGTATGGGGCGCGGTGTTCCAGCCTTATCCGGGCACCGAGTGCGGTCGGTACGTGCTCGAGAAGGGATACTGCAAGGAATTGAGCGTTGATGACATCAAGAGCGACTATCAGACCGGCACCCTGCTGGTTCAGAAAGACATCCGAAAAGTCGTGAACCTCCACAAGTTCTTCTATCTTTTTGTCATGTTCCCGATTACGATGAAACTGATATTACCCCTGCTTTCGCTCCCGGGTAATCGACTCTTTACGCTCGCCCATAGGATGCTCTATTTCCTGGGTTATGCCACACGGACAAAGAGCGGCTTTGCGCAGATACTCAAGGACATCCGCGCGGCAATGAAATACCGGTAGGTCCTGCGTCTTCCCGCACGCTTGACATCGCGGATAGGAATGTTATAGATTTTACCCGACACCCCATCAAGCCATTAATGCGCAATCACGAGTCAAGAACGGGAGGAGTTGTGAGCAAAAAACATCCCATTTTTACGGAAGAACATGAAATGCTGCGGCATTCGCTGCGCAGTTTCGTCGAGAAAGAGCTTGCGCCGCATGCGGAGGAATGGGAGAAGCAGGGCGGTTTTCCCCATGGCCGGATTTTCAAACGGATGGGGGAGCTTGGTTTTCTCGGCCTCAACGTGCCCGAGCAATACGGCGGCTCGAGCGCTGATTTTGTCGCCACTATCGTCTTTACAGAAGAGATGGCGCATGCCAAATCGGGCGGAGTGGGGGCCTCACTCGGGCTGCACACGAACATTGCGCTGCCATATCTTGCGGAACTCGGGACCGAGGAGCAAAAGCAGAAGTATCTCGTGCCGGGAGTGAAAGGAGAGATCATCGGGGCGCTTGGAGTAACCGAGCCGGGCGCAGGCTCCGACGTAGGCTCGATCCGCACGAACGCGGCCAAGGACGGCGATAGCTACGTCATCAACGGAAGCAAGATTTTCATAACCAACGGGGGCATCGCCGACTTTGTCATCCTGGCCGCAAAGACAGATAAAGAAAGGGGACACGCCGGAATCAGCCTGTTTCTCGTTGACAAGGGAACCCCGGGCTTCACGGTCAGCCGCGATCTCGACAAGCTGGGATGGCGCGCGTGCAACACGGCGGAGCTTGCGTTCGAGGACGTGCGCGTCCCGAAGAGCGCGTTGTTCGGCGAGGAGAATCAGGGTTTCTATAACATCATGATTCATTTTCAGGAGGAGCGCCTGTACATGGCCGCGGGCGCGGTCTGCGAGGCGGAGCAGGCGTTGGAACTGGCGATGGAATACTCCCGGGAGCGAGTGCAGTTTGGCCGTCCGATTGCGAAATTCCAGGTTACTCGTCACAAGATAGCCGACATGGCGACCGAGATCGAGGCAGCGCGGCAACTCGTGTACAATTCGATTCGCTTGCACGTCGAGAAGGAGCCGTGCCAGGTGGAGGTCGCAATGTGCAAGTTGTTCGCGTGCGAGATGGCCAATCGGGTGATAAACCAGGCGCTCCAGATCTTCGGCGGATACGGCTACATGATGGAATATCCGATACAGCGACTGTGGCGCGACGCGCGCATCGGTCCCATCGGCGGGGGCACTTCCGAAATACAGAGGGAGATTATCGGCCGGTTGCTGCTGCAGTAGCCGGGCCGGAAGCGGCAGCATATTCGGGGGCGCCATGCCGCATGGTGTCCCCGAATATGCGCTGCATCGTATCCTCCGAGCAAGCGCGGGGTTGTTTGAGGCGGCAAGTCCAGCCATTTGATTAAGAGACAAGGAGGAGTTTCATGGCGATTGACTACGTGAAGAAGGACAAGATTGCGTACATTACGCTCAACCGGCCTGAAGCGCGTAATGCGCTGGATCCGGACACGCTCGAGACCCTTGGCAAAACGTGGATGGACTTCCGCGACGATTCCTCCGTTCTCGTGGCGATCATAACCGGCGTCGGCAACTCGTTCTGCGCGGGCGCCGACCTCGGTACGCTGATACCACGCATCACGGGCTCTCCCGATGGTCTCGCGGGCCTGGTAAAAGGGGAAATGGCCCAGACATTCCAGTCGGCGCTCTTGCGGCAATTCGAGATATGGAAGCCGATTGTCGCGGCAGTCAATGGTTTTTGCATTGCGGGCGGCCTCGAGATGCTGCTGGGGATGGACATTCGAATCGCCTCCGAAAACGCCTTTTTCGCCATTCAGGAGCCGAGATGGGGCATCTTTCCGGCCGGTGGGTCCACCGTTCGGCTGCCGAGGCAGGTGCCGTTCTGCAAGGCGATGGAGATTCTTCTGACCGGCGAGAAAATGGACGCAAAAGAGGCCCATCGGATCGGACTGGTCAATTACGTGGTCCCACAACAAGAATTGATGTCCACCGCCGAGAAGATTGCACGGCGGATTGCTGACAACGGTCCGCTGGCGGTGAGCGCCATAAAGAAATCGGTCATCGAGTGTCTGAGCATGTCGCTTCCGGATGCGTTTGAGCACGAGATAGAGCTTGCAACTCCCGTGTTCAAGTCGGAAGACGCGATCGAGGGGCCGATGGCGTTCATGCAGAAGCGCAAGCCGGAGTTCAAGGGCAGATAAGAGCCGGAAGTAAAGATGGTGAAAGGCGAAATGGAGGAATAAGGCGCCAGTCTCGGGTCAATGAGGAAGCCAAGAAGAAACATCGGTTTTCGGCTTCTGGTTTCGGGATAAAACCGGAAACCAGGAACCGGAGGGCCGAAATCAACTTTTCCGGAGGTGAGGGAGCACATACATGAACTGGCGGGAAGAGATCAAGAAGTTCATAGTTCGCAGGAGCGAGACGGGCGATGCGCGCTCATACGTGGACGTTAAAGGCATGATTGGCAGGCCCGACCTGCTCTTCTCCGTTGTTGCCGAAATCGGCGAGCTTATCTTGAGGAAGCATTCCGAGATCAAGGCGATCGGTTCGCACGGCGTCGGCGGCACCTTCCTTATCGGCCCAACCATACTATATGTTTACGACCACTGGTTCAACGTGAACGGCTTTTTCGTGCGGCTTGACGCGAGAGAGAACGGCTCGCATCATGCCATCGAGGGTTGTGTTGAAAAGGGCTCGCGCGTGCTTCTTATTGACGATCTGATCGAGACCGGCAACTCGAGCCTTAAGGCACGGGACATCCTGGTAGCTCACGGATGCCAGATGGACGGAATCGTCGTGGTCGTAGACCTCAGCAATGGCGACAATGCATGCACACGCGCCGGCATCAAAGTCGAGCCGCTGACTACGCTGTGAGAGAAGTCTTTAGGCGAACCGCACCCCTCGCGCCTGACTGTGCGCTATCTTCGATGCGAGATGTTCCGCCCATTCCTTATGGAGTTTATGTCAACTCCCGGAGTCCCTCCCGGTCGAGGATCACGAGACGGCGGCCTTCGAGGCGAATCAGTTCCATCTCCTGGAATTTGCGAAAGGTGCGCGAGACGATCTCGCGAACCGTGCCGATATGAGAGGCAATCTCCTGCTGGCTTTCGTGTAAGTTGACGGCGACGCCTTCCGGGACCTTCACGCCGCTCTCCTCTGCCAGCCGCAACAGGTAGCCCGCTAACCGCGCGTTCACATCCTTGAGGGAGAGGTTCTCCAGTTGGAGCGTAAACCGACGCAGCCAGTGGGCGAAATGAGAGAGCAAGCCGAACGCCACTTCAGGATACGCCCGCATGATCTTCTCGAAATCGTTCTTCCTTATCAGCAAGAGTTCCGAGTCCTCGAGTGTCTGCGCGTTGGCCGGGCACAGCCCGTTGTCGAACGTGGGCACTTCGGCGAAGGTTTCGCCGTTCTTGAACGTATGAAGAATATGCTCCCTGCCGCCGGGTGACATCTTGTAAACTTTGACGGCGCCTCTTCGGACAAAAAAGAATCCTTCGCAGGGGTCGCTTTCGAAGAAGACCATTTGTCCCTTGTCGAATTGCTTCCGTCGAGCCACCCGCGCAATCTCTCCGAGCGGCTTGTCGCCGAGCTTCGATAGAAAAGGCACCTGTTTGAGTTCTGCCGCTATCTGTTCGATTTCTGCCATATTGCTCTCGCTCTCCCTTTTTCAGAATCCGCGGTGAAGCCCTTGCGCTCGAGCCATGTCGAGGGCCTCAAGGTACTCCGTCCGTGTTATGCGACGGTTAATAAGCCGGTGGTCAAACGCCTTATACACCGGATGATACTGCTCCATTATGTTTACATAGGAGTCCACCGACAGATCTCTTGCGATGAAATGCATGATTTCTTCGGTCCCGGCAAGGCCGCCGGGCAGCACAAGGTGTCGAATAATCATGCCGCGCTTCGCTATGCCGCGCTCGTCAATCTCCAGGTCTCCCACCTGGCGATGCATCTCTTTGAGCGCCTGTTTCATGACGGCAGGGTAGTTGGGCGCGCTGGACAGCTCCATGGCCGACTTCTCGTCGGAATACTTGGCGTCGGGCATATAGATGTCCATCAAGCCGTCCAGGAGCTTGAGCGTCTCGATGGAATCATATCCTCCGCAATTGTACACGAGGGGAATCCTGAGTCCGCCGTCATATGCCGCAGGGAGCGCCTCGAGTATTTGAGCGGCAACGTGGGAGGGCGACACAAAATTGATGTTATGGCAGCCGCGTCGCTGCAGCTCGAGCGTCACGCCGGCGAGCTCGAGAGCGGTTGTGGGGACGCCATGAAGCAAATGGCTGAGGTCGTAGTTCTGGCAAAAGATGCACCCGAGATTGCATCCGGCGAAGAAAATTGTGCCCGAGCCGTGCGAGCCGACGAGCGGAGGTTCTTCCCCAAAGTGCGGACCGTAACTCGAAAGGAGCGCCTGCCTGCCGGTTCGACAGAATCCGAGCTCGCCGTCGATGCGATTGACCCCACAATTCCGCGGGCACAGGTCGCAGCTCTCAAGCCGGGCAAACGCTTTCTCTGCCCTCTCATCGATTTGGCTCTGCGAAAGCATCATTTCGGTTTGGCGGATTCCTCCTTGACGGAGACTTTCTTCATGACAATCTTCTCGAGCGGACGCCCATCCCTGTCAGTGGGAACGGAACCGATGGACTGCACCACGTCCATGCCTTCAATAACCTTGCCGAACACGGTGTAGCCGCCGTCCAGATGCGGCGCGGGCGCCAGGCAAACGTAGAACTGGCTGCCGGCGCTGTCGGGATCACCCGCGCGGGCCATTGCTACGGTTCCGGCAACATGCTTACGTTTGTTGAATTCCGCCTTTATTGTATAGCCGGGCCCGCCCATGCCCGTCCCCGTCGGGTCGCCGCCCTGTATGACAAAGCCGGCAATGACCCGATGGAAGATAGTGCCGTCGTAGAAGCCTTTTTTTGCCAGATCAACGAAATTCGCAACCGTGTTCGGCGCATCCTCCGGAAAAAGCACGAATGAGAAAGTTCCTTTGTTTGTCTCTACAGTAGCAGTCATTGTGTTCCCCTTTGTTTGCGCCGAGGCCATCATGTCGGCATAGTCCTTGGCAATCGAAGGACGCGGCTTCTCAGGCGGGCGAATTCGATTATTGAGAACTATGAACAAACCCACGACCAGAATGATGGCTACGGCAGTAATCAACTTGTCGCGCATGGTTCCTCCCAATAGAATAGTTCCTTATTTGATTCCGTCAGGGAATCCGTTACTCACCCGTTCCGGGGACACCATGCCGCATGACGTTCCTGGAATAGGGAAGCGCCTCAATTTCCCAACCGCCCGCGGAAGGATTCGGGGAGCGTGGCCACTATTTTTGACAGCGTTTGCTTCGCTTCGTCCGCCGGTTCGAGATCGATCCATCTAACGGCCTCCTTGCGAAACCACGTCATCTGCCTTTTCGCGTAATGGCGGGAGTTGCGCTTCGTCAGGCGCATTGCCTCCTCCACGTTGATCCGCCCATCGAGACAATCCAGCGCCTCGATGTATCCCAATGGCCTCAGATGGAGAAGAGCGCGGCCATGCCCCTGTTCGCACAATCGCCGCACTTCATCAACCAGGCCGCGCGCAAACATTTCTTCGACGCGGCGGTCGATTCGCGCGTACAGGTCCTCCCTCGAGCGCATCAGTCCCACCATGAATGAATCGCGCGTCTTCCGCTCGGTCCGATGTCGGCCGTGCCACCCGGAAAACGGCGCGCCCGTTAGCTCGAACACTTCGAGGGCGCGTACGATTCGACGAAGGTCCGTCGGCGCCGCCACGCGCGCATACGCGGGATCAACGGCCTTGAGCCTTTCATAGAGAGTGTTCACGCCATGCTCCCGGGATTCCTCTTTCAAACGCTTTCTGATTGAGGCGGAAGCCGGTGGAGCGGGGAAAATGCCGTTTATCAAGATTCTGATGTAAAGACCGGAGCCCCCGACAACGACGGGGATCTTATTCTCGGCCAGCAGGCGGGTGATAATCTCGCCTGCTTCGCGTTCGTACCTCGCGGCGCTGTAACCTTCTTCCGGCTCCACGACGTCGATCATGTGGTGCGGCACGCGATTTCTGAGCTCTGCCGAAGGCTTATCCGTGCCGATGTCGAGTCCGCGATACACCTGCATCGAATCGGCTGAGACTATCTCGCCGCAGAGCTTTTCAGCTACTTCGACGCCGACACTCGATTTACCCACCGCAGTCGGACCGCAAATTACCAGCAACTCGCTCATCCGCTCTCAGCCTTTGCGCCCGAAGGCGCGCGCGATCTGCGGCGCGGAGAGTTTCAGCACGAGAGGTCGGCCGTGCAAGCAGGTCGGGGGCTGCGCCAGTCTCTTCAAACCGTCGAGGAGCATTTCCGCTTCTTCGTCGCTGAGGGCGTCGCCGGCCTTGATCGAATTCTTACAGGCAGAGATAGTCATGAGTCGCTCCAGAATCTCGCGCGGCGCCTTCATTCTCAAGCCAAGGTAAAGTTCGTCGACGCCCTCGCGCACGATCTCCAATACTCGCTTCTCGCTGTGAATGCTCATGAGCGCCGTCACTGCGAAGGTTCTGGCCCCGAATGGCTCGATTTCTATGCCCACGCGCGAAAATTTGTCGAGATGGGCAGTAAGTATTTCGGCGCGGTCGGGCGACAACTCGAGCGTGAGAGGTATCAGCATCTTCTGTGTGACTGCCCCGGAGCGACTGCTTCGCTCGACGAGTTCATCGTAGAGAATCCTCTCATGGAGCGCATGCTGGTCGACGATCAGGAGGTCGTCGTTTTCGACGCACAGCAAATACGAGTTGAATAGCCGGTTGATCAGTCTGATACCCTGCGAGACGGCGGAAAAGTCCGCCGCCGGACGCACAACAGGGAAAATCTGCGCGACCGGCTTTTCCTCGCGTTCCAACCGGGGCAGCGACAAGGCCATGTCGCTCTCATCGATCCGGATGCTCTTGAAGAGAGGCTCCTCACCGAGGGATCTCTTGCCCCGGGAGCGTTCAGGAACTTCCACAAAAGCGCGACCGACGGCTATTCCTCCTACAGGCGCGCTCTCGCCCCCGTTGCCGGCGCTTGCATGGGTTCGCTCTTCAAAGGACCTCTCCGGCGCGTCGTCGAACGCGGCGCGATACGCTCTCTGTAACTCGTCACACACCCTGTCCGGCTCGGCGAAGCGCACTTCGCGCTTGGTCGGGTGTATGTTCACGTCCACCATGCGCGGGTCAACCTCCACAAACACGAACGCCACCGGGAAACGACCGCTCATCACGGCGCCTCGATATGCGTCGGCAAGCGCCTTTCCGAGCAACCTGTTCATTATCGGCCTTCGGTTAAGAAAGAAGAGTTGGTGATCACGGTTGGAGCGCGTGAGAGCAGGCGTTCCGAAATAGCCGGCCACCGCGAGACCATCGGTGACGGAACGCCCGTGGCGAAGCTCCCTTGCGAACTCATTGCCCCACACGACCGCAAGCCGGTCGGCTGTTGAAGGCGCGGGAGGAAGATTGAGCGCTTCGTGTTCGCCGTTCACCAGCCGGAAGTTGATGCCCGGATGAGCGAGCGCCTGACGCTGCAAGGTGTTGATCACGTGTCCCAACTCGGTCGCATTCGATTTTGTGAACTTGTGCCGGGCGGGCGTGTTGAAGAAGAGTTGTCGCACCGTCACTTGAGTTCCCACCGGCGCTCCTTGCTCGCCGACACTCCTGAGGATGCCGCCTTCAAGGACCACGCGTGTCCCGGAAATACTGTCGGCAGTCCGTGTAATAATCTCCATCCTTGAGACTGAAGCAATGCTCGGTATCGCCTCGCCGCGAAACCCGAACGTAGTAATGGAATCAAGGTCTGAAGCGCTGGATATCTTGCTTGTGGCGTGACGCTCGAGGCACAGGAGCGCGTCATCGTATGACATGCCGGAGCCGTCGTCCGTCACACGAATGAGTGTCTTGCCCCCGCCGACCAACTCGACGGATACTTTGCGCGCGCCTGCATCGATGGAATTCTCAACCAGTTCCTTGACGACCGAAGAGGGCCGCTCGATTACTTCTCCGGCCGCGATCTTGTTCGCAGTCTCTTCCGTCAATATGCTTATTTTCGGCATGGTTCTCCTGAATGAAATCTGAAGACAACTCCACAATATCTTAGCACACGCGGAAAATGGGTTCAAGGAACGGTTTCAGAATTTGCGATTCCCCGTCGGAAGAGACAAAAGGAAAGACCACGGGGCAATTGTGCGGAATAAAGGAAGGATTTACTAGAGATTCTTCGCCTCGCTCAGAATGACGACTTATATGAGAAGACGAATGTGCGGATACTGATTTTCAGTTAACCAATTCCACTGGTAGGGTTTGTGAAGGCACTTGGGGCCAGTGGATGAGGCTACTTTTCAGATGTTTCCAATGACGTTGCTTGTTACTTCTTCTTCGTGGTTTTCTTCGCAGGTTTTTTAGCAGCCTTTTTTTTCGCTGCCTTTTTCTTTTCGGCCATACAATTTCCTCCTCATGGCACTTGAACTTAAGCTACTGACGGGATCATGGGTCAAGTGGATCTCACTGGCCCCAAGTGTCACGTAATTATACCACGACATATAGTAGCTGTCAAGAGAAAAAACCACATTATCTAGAAAAAAATCACAATACTCTCCGCGGATACCTGAGAGAGCAAGAAATTTGCCGATAAAGGGGGAATATAGCCCGTTTGTGACTTACGTCATTTTACATTGAACGAAGGGTTGGCTATACTTGTCTCAGTTTTCTTCGACCATACTCAGACACCGGAAACACTAACGCGGGAGGTACGAAATGATTGGTCTTATGCGGGGGACTCTGTGGAAGAGGTTACGGTCAGTTACAATACTTTGCGCAATCATGGCGACGATGGGAGTGGTCGGCTCCGAGGGCGCAGTGGGCGATGGCAAGGATGAGACGAAAGGAGCTTCTCCGCCACGCGTATCGGAGGAGTCGCAGAAGTGCATTGACTGCCACCGTGACGGCGAAGTTGCGCCGGTAATCGTCAGCCAATGGCAGCAGAGCGCGCATGCCAGGAACAATGTTGGTTGTTACGAATGTCACAAGGCGGCGAAGAGCGATTCGGACGCGTTCGATCATTATGGCGCGACCATATCCATAATTGTTTCGCCGAAAGATTGCGGGGCTTGTCACGCGAAGGTGGTCGCGGAGTTTGACGGCAGCCATCATGCGAAAGGCGGCCAGATACTGGGCTCGCTCGATAACGTCCTGGGCGAAGTCGTGGAGGGCGTCCCCGCTGCGAACGCCGGCTGCAAACAATGCCACGGCTCGGAGGTGAAGGTAATCGGGAATGGGAAGCTAGACCCGACGACGTGGCCGAACACGGGTATCGGCAGGCTGAATCCCGACGGGAGCAAGGGCTCATGTTCGGCATGTCACTCGCGCCATGCGTTCTCGCCCATGTTGGCCCGGCAGCCGGAGAACTGTGGCAAATGCCACCTTGGTCCTGACCATCCTCAATATGAGATATACAACGAGTCGAAACATGGGATCGCCTTCCGCGCGTTCATACACAAGATGAATCTGTCGAGCGACAGTTGGGTTCTCGGCGTGGATTACGACGCCGCCCCGACGTGCGCCACCTGTCATATGAGCGCGACGAAGGGCCTCCCTCTGACGCACGACATCGGAACACGCATAAGCTGGAACCTGCGGCCGGAGGTGTCCATAAAGCTGGCCGATTGGGAGGGCCGGCGCGACAAGATGGAAACCGTCTGCCAGAACTGTCATACGTCCGAATACGTCGATGGGTTCTACAAACAGTTCGACGACGTGATCGAACTGTACAACGAGAAGTTTGCGAAGCCCGCTCAGGCCGTCATGAAGAAACTGAGAGAGGCCGGCAAGATCAATCCGACTCCGTTTGACGAAGAGATCGAATGGACGTACTTCTTCCTCTGGCATCACGAAGGACGCCGCGCGCGTCACGGCGCGTCAATGATGGGACCCGACTACACGCAGTGGCACGGTTTCTACGAGGTCGCGCACAGGTTCTACATCGAGTTCATGCCGCAGGCCGAACACCTGTTGCCCGGCGTCACCGCTGAGTACATGAACAGTGATTTCCACAAATGGACGCAGGGATTGAGCCCTGAAGAGCGTGAGCGAATCCGGAAATTCTATCAGGAGCGCTACGGGCAATAAAAGGCGAAAGGGCAAAGGCGGAAGGGAACACTCACCGTCTATCCATATTTGCGCGAACGCATCGGGGAATACGACTTCCTCGGTGCGTTTCGCTTTTTCCGGAAATCCGGCGGACGGGACGCGAAGGCGTCGGCCTCGCTACAACCTGAGTAGGCACGAGGCCCATGTGAAGCCTGAGCCGAAGGCCGCGAGCATTATCAGGTCGCCCTTTTTTGCTTTGCCTTCATGAATGGCTTCATTCAGCGCGATGGGAATCGAGGCAGCCGTAGTGTTTCCGTACCTCTGGATATTATTGTAGATTTTCTCCGGCGGGATACCGAGCGTTTCACCCACGAACTCGTTGATGCGCAAATTTGCCTGGTGCGGCACAAACAGGGCGATGTCGCTCAGGGTGACGCCGTTTGCGGTAAGCGCCTCGTTGATGACCTCGGGTAGCTTCTCGACCGCCATCTTGAACACCTTTCGGCCATTCATCCGGGGATAGTGCCGACCTTGCTCCAGATGCTCTTTTGAGAGCCGGGGGTTATAGCGACTCGCCGGAATCTCGAGCCAGAGGTCCTTCGCGAATCTTCCGTCCGCATGAAGATGCGTCGAGAGTATGCCCCTGTCTTCCTCCGTCGCGCCCAGGATGGCCGCGCCTGCGCCGTCACCGAACAGGACCGTCACATCACGACCCCTGTCGGTATACTCGAGGGCGGTCGAATGAACTTCGGCGCCAACGACGAGTATGCGCTCGTACTTGCCCATTCGTATGAAGGCGTCAGCAACCGACAGACTGTAAATAAAACCTGAGCATTGGTTGCGTAGATCGAGGGCGCCTATTCCGGGCAGGCCGAGTTTATCTTGCAGCACGCAGGCAGAACCCGGGAAGAAGTAGTCCGGACTTAGCGTGGCGAAAATAATGAATTCGACGTCGCTCATCCGCATGCCGGCCGCTTTGACCGCTTCTTCGGCGGCCGGAATGGCGAGGTCGGAGCCGCCGACATCATCTCCGTTCGCATACCGTCTCTCGACGATTCCCGTTCTTTGTTGAATCCAATCGTCGCTCGTGTTGAACATCCTGGCGAGATCATGATTAGTAACGACGCGGTCCGGCAGGTACTGTCCCAGTCCCAATATAGCCGCTCTTGGCATTTTGCCGTCTCACTTCCATAGAAAACAAGGCATTCTCAACGCCTTGACTAAGCCGAGCCAGTGGAGTCCCTGTGACGCTGCATTGGCGTAATTCTAGCAGACGTCCGTTTTTTCAGTCAAGCATTCGATTTGACCTCCGCATCGGGAACGTGGTACGCTACGAATTGCGATTGGTCTCTGAAGTCATCGTGACTGTTGCCAATTCGCTTAAATGCTGACAGACTGGCACGCAGGCGGCACATGAAACGCGGGACTCATCGGGTCGTGGTCATCGAGAAGGCGAGGTGAGTGCATTGAGTTCGCGGCAACAAGTTGAGATTGTGCGAGTGGATTCGGAGCAGAGCCTGATGGAGTTCATAAGATTCCCGTGGGAAATATATCGCGGGAACGAGCACTGGGTTCCGCCGCTCATCAAGGAGCAGAAGCAGTTTCTGGGCCCCGCCAATCCCTTCTTTCAACATTCCGAAGCCGAGTATTACCTTGCGCGCAAAGGGGGAAAGACATGCGGTCGTATCTCCGTCAGCATCGACCGAAACTACATCGACTTCCATGAGGAGAAGATGGGGTGTTTCGGTTTCCTCGAGGTGATAGACGACTTCGAGGTCACTTCCAGGCTGCTCGATACGGCCCGGGATCGACTTAAGGAAAAAGGATTGGAGGTCATGAGGGGGCCATTCAACTTTACGACGAACCACGAGTGCGGATTGCTCGTCGACGGCTTCGATACGGACCCCGTCATGCTCACGACGTATAATCCGCCCTATTACGTCGAACTGGTGGAGAAGTACGGCCTGAAAAAGGCGCGCGATCTGTATTCTTACTATATTACCGACCTCGCGCTCAATAACTCATACGTGCGAAAACTCGTGGAAAAAGCGAAGGAGAACCATGTGACTGCTCGCACCGTAAACCTCAGGGATATGCGCGGCGAGATGGAGCGAGTGAAGCACGTCTACAACAACGCCTGGAGCAAGAACTGGGGCTTCGTGCCGCTGACCGACGCCGAGATCGAGGACATTGCCCATCACATGAAGGACCTCGTGATAGAGGACTTGACGTATATCGGCGAAATCGGGGACAATCCCATCGGCTTTCTTATGTTCCTGCCCGACTATAATGTAGCCGCCAAGAAAATGAACGGGAAGATGGGGCCGATCCAGATACTCCAATTCCTCTGGTACAAGAGCCGCATCAAGAAAGGCCGCCTGTTCATGATGGGGGTTCACAGGGACTACCAAAAGACGGGCGTGGCGGCGGCGATGCTCGCGAGGGTTTGCGACACCGCCATCCGCAAAGGATTCAAAGGCGCAGAGCTCTCGTGGATTCTTGAGGACAACGTCCCCGTTCGCACCGTATGCGAGATGATAGGCGGAAAAATCTATAAGACCCACCGCATTTACGAGCTTCCTTTGACCGACTGAAGCACAATTCGGTCCCACGCATTCTGAATGAGGCCGGCTATGTATACAGCCGCGATGGCAAGGATGGAGCCTGCCAGAACGTCGATCACGTAGTGATATCGCAGCAGGACGGTCGAGAGAATCAATCCCGTGCCTACCGGAAGCATTATCCAGAACAGCCGCCGCTCGTACCGGTAACAGCAGACGAGTGTGATGAGCGTTACTGCCACGTGTCCGCTCGGGAAACAGTCGTAGCGATACGGCTCGAGACCGGCCAGTGTGGTGCGGATGAAGCCACCCACCCATTTGCCTTCAAGCGGGATCGAATGGAATGCCTCCAGGTTCAGGTAGGGCCCGCTCGAGGGAAAAAACAGGTTTCCGACGTAAGAGAGATAGAAGCCGAGACACACTGCGATCCCGACCGCCTCAAATTCCCGCATTCTTCTCTTTCTGTACAGAACGGACACGAGGATCACCGGCAGAAAATAGAAACTTGCGTAACACATCTCGAGCGCATCCACGAGGTACGGGTTCACGAACTGCGACAAGAAAACCGTCGGATGAACTCCGAACATTGCATAATCGATCGCGATCAGATGCCTGTCAACCTCATAGGGAAGCAAGTGGTGCACTATCTTTCCCAGGCTGAAGAAGATGAGGATCACAAAGCACACAGGATACCATCTTCTGAGGAAAGCATCCGACGGCCTGGGGTTGCCCCGGCTGAACCAGATCAGGCAGCCGCTCACGGCCAACATGACCGAATAAAGGAGAATCAGCAAGCGCCATGCCTGCACTCTCTCATTGAACAGCACGCTCATAACAAGCAGAGCAAGAACGAACGACAGGTTTATGATATCCGTCGGCAGCATCAATTGAGTCATTCGAACTGCCGGTTTATTGCGGTCCCGCCCCATCAAGTTCTCCTCTCACTATCCACTATCCGCTACCAAGCCGGCGTTTCTCAACTGGCCGCAGGCGCCCTCGACGTCGAGGCCGCGCGAACGCCTTATAAATGCCAGAACGCCTGCGTTTCTCAGCGTCGCCTGGAATCGCAGAATCCGTTCTCGCGGGGGCGCCGCGAATCTGCCGGACAAAACCGGGTTACACTCGATCAAGTTGACTTTCGCGTCCAGGGACAGAGATATCTTAGCCAATTTTGCCGCTTCCGGCAAGGAATCATTCACGTCGCGCATCAGCATATACTCGATCGTCAGCGGAGTGCGCCGATTACGCGCGAGGAGCCGGCACGCATCGAGGGTTTCTTCGAGCGGATACTTGCGGTTGATCGGCATTAGGCGACTTCGCGTCTTGTTGTCGGTTGCGTGCAGCGAAAGCGCGAGCCGAACCGGTAGATCGTCATCCGCCAGCCTCCGTATTCCGGGCGCATAGCCTGCCGTTGAAATGGTGACGCGCCTCTTTCCCAATGCAAAACATCTCTCGTGAATGAATATGCGGACGGCCTTCGCGGTGGCCTCATAATTTGCGAGCGGCTCGCCCATCCCCATCAAGACGATGTTGGTCAGTCTCCCCGCGTCGGGATCGTATTGCGCCCATCGGGCCTGGTCGACTATTTCGCCCGTGGAAAGATTACGCGCGAGACCGCCTGCGCCGCTGGCGCAAAAGACACAGCCGAATGCGCAGCCGACCTGAGTCGAGACACAGACGGTGCTGTGTCCGGCCTCCGGCATAAGAACTGTTTCCACCGTCATTCCGTCACTCAACTCGAAGAGAATCTTCTTCGTGCGATCGCGCTGCGAAACTTGAACCTTCAGCGCACGGATGTCAGTGATGAAGAGCTCTTCCGCCAATTCGTCTCGAAGCCGCTTCGGCAGGTTCGTCATCGCGTCGAGCGAGCGCGCATTATGCTGGTAGAGCCATTCCGTCACCTGCGCGGAGCGATAGGCCTCGAGTCCTCGTCGGGCCATCAACTCGCTAATCTCCTCGGGCAGCATTCCGAGCAGGTCAAGCTTTTTTGCGGAATTCTGAGCCATCATTACCCGCCGGGTCGCCTCTACATTCGCAACCCGGAGAAAGAAGCAGCCGTAGTTCTGAAAGAGACCACTAAGACATTCAGGCAACACGCCGACAAGAACTAACCCCGGCGTTCCCTCACATTTTGGCGGAAATCACGCTAACAAAAACCGACCTTCGGCGGGGACCGTCAAATTCGCAGAAAAAGACGCCTTGCCATGTGCCCAGCGTAAGGCGTGAATCATGAATAGGGATCATATGTGAAAAACCGATGAGCGCTGATTTTATGTGGCTGTCGGAGTTTCCTTCTGAATGGCGGTACTGGGGGTCATCTCGTGGCGCCAGCCGCGAAAGCATCCCGAGTATATCCCGGCATACACTCGGGTCGGCGTTTTCGTTCACCGTCACCCCCGCTGTCGTATGCGGAACGTAGACGATGCAGAAACCCTCATGCACGGCGGATTTCTTGACTACGTTCTCAACAGACCGTGTGATGTCTATAAACTCTTCGCGCGATTTGCTGGAAACTTCGATTTCTTCAAACATGAGAATGCGTTCTCCTTACAAATCCCCCTTGCGAATCTGCCCCGCAATTCTGCAGTTGCCGACTTATTCGCATACGCATCGTGAAAGCAGGCCGCGAAAAAGCGTGCGAATGAACTGGCGACTGCTAAAGGCAATGCCGGTTAGTCAATTGTGGAACAATCTCTTGCCGCCCCCCCTTTTTTTTGCAGAAGGAAGAGGGGCAACGCATCAACCGTCTGATCACTGGCTCAGGGCGCGTCACGCCAGCGCAAGCAGCGGATGGTCCCGCAGCACGTTTAGGGCGGCGCGCTCACCCGCTCGAATCGAGCGGTCGGTTTCTCCGAAATCGAACATCCGGCGGCTCGGAAAATGCGGCTCAATGAGAATCAACGGATACTCGTAGAACTCGCGCAGTTGAAGCTGAAGAATGCGGCGCATCATGAGTCCGTTGCTTTGCAGTATGATGTCGAGTATCCCTTTCTGCTCGGGCACTTCGTCGGGGCGGCTGAGAGCAGGCAATCCCAGATTCACCGCGATTATCAGGTCGGCGTTGCGCTGGCGGGCTACATGAACCGGCACATTTGTGCCGACACCGCCGTCCACATAATATGATCCGCCAATCTTCGAGGGCGGGAAAATGCCGGGAACGGCGCATGAGGCATAGACTGCCTCGTGGACCGGGACATCGTTAAGGCCCTCGCTCCCCCAGTACACTTCTTCGCCGCGGCTTAGCTCGACCGAGTTGACGAGAAGAGGTTTGTCAAGCAGTTTGAAACTGTCGATAGGGACAATGGTTTCGATATATTGATGCAGAGTTTCGCCTCGATACAGGCTGGACGCTCCGAGCCCTTTACGGACCATGTGCAGGAGCCCCAGGTCAAGGATGTCTTCGCTCCGCAACGCGAGCGCATGCCGTTCCATCTCCTCGATGTCCATGCCGCCGGCCGCCAGCGAGCATATAAGGGAGCCCATGCTCGTCCCTATATACTCATGGATGGGGATTCCGAGCGAGCGAATGGCCCTTAGCGCGCCAATATGAGCCAGACCTCGAAGGCCGCCTCCACTCAAGACAACCGCCACTTTTCCCAATCCCGGCGCCTCCGGACAAAGCCCAAACTCATGAACGATATGTTGTTTGCTTTGAGGGAAGTATAGCAATCGGCAAAATCAAAAGTCAATAGGTTCTCGATGGGCTTGACACAGCGCGGCATTTTTGATAATTTAGGTGTTTCTACTTCGGTGTGCAGAGTGCGGACAAGAACGGATCAGAGACTTTTGTTGAGCAAGAAGCATCCCGGATGAGATTGTGAAAGGCGAAAGTCTCTGAGTAAGAAGTATCTTACAGGAGAAGAAGAGGAATTGACATGAAGAAATATCTGCTTATGGCGCCCGGGCCGACCCCGCTTCCGCCACAAGTGCTTCTGGCAATGGCGAAGCCCATTATTCATCACAGGACGGACGAATTCAAGGCTATCCTCAAGGAAACAAATGAGGGGCTGCAATACGTTTTTCAGACCGCCAATCCGGTCGTTACGATGTCATCGTCCGGCACGGGCGCGATGGAGGCGGCTGTTGTCAATACGCTATCGCGCGGCGACTGCGCGCTTGTCGTGAGAGGCGGCAAATTCGGCGAGCGATGGGGCGAACTGTGTGAGGCATATGGCGTTGAGACGATGATGCTCGACGTCGAGTGGGGGAAGGCCGTCGAGCCGTCTCAGATCGAATCCGCCCTCAAGAAACATCCCGAGATAAAGGCAATATTTACTACCCTTTGCGAGACCAGCACATGCGTCCGCAATGACATTGAGGCAATCGGGAAGATTGCATCCGGGCATCAAGCGGTCCTGGTTGTCGACGCGATCAGCGGTCTCTGCGCGGACGAACTCAAGACTGACGCGTGGGGTGTGGATATTGTGGTGGCAGGCTCGCAGAAGGCGCTTATGCTTCCGCCGGGTCTTGCGTTTGTAAGCGTCAGCCCGAAGGCGCAGGAGCTGATGAAGAAATCGACGTTACCCAAATTTTACCTTTCATTTGCTAAGGCGCTGAAAAGCCTGGCTAAGACTGACACGCCGTTCACCTCCTCCGTCTCGCTGATTTACGGCCTGAAGGAATCGCTTACGCTCCTCAAATCTGAAGGAGTGGATAATGTCGTCAAGCGACACGCCCGTCTGGCCAAAACGACTCGCGAGGCAGCGCGCGCTCTCGGGCTCGAGCTTTTCTCCAAGGCGCCGTCCAATGTGGCCACGGCCATCTTGATGCCCGCCGGAATTGACGCCGACGCGCTCCGAAAGAAGCTTACCCGTGACTACAGCATAACGGTCGCGGGCGGGCAGGATAAATTGAAAGGGAAGATAGTCCGCGTCGCCCATTTGGGATATTGCGAAGAGTCCGACGTCATAACGGTGATTTCCGCACTCGAAATGTTGCTGAATCAGTTCGGCCACAAATGCGAGCCGGGGGCGGGCGTGGCCGCGGCAGAGAAGGTGTTGCTGCAATAATCCAGAATCCGGAATAAGTTGCAGGAGAAAGTAACGAGATGAAGATACTGGTTAGCGATCCTCTCGCGAAACAGGGGATCGAAGTCATCAAGCGGCAAAGCGACTTCGATGTGGATGTCAAGACAAAGATGTCCCGCGAGGAATTGCTTCAGACAATAGGCGAATATGATGCTCTCATAGTCCGAAGCGAGACGAAGGTGACCGAAGAAGTCATCGAAGCAGGTAAGAAGCTTCGGGTCATCGGCCGGGCGGGTGTGGGAATCGATAATATAAACGTTCAGGCCGCCACCAAGCGGGGCGTGATTGTTCTCAATGCTCCCGGCGGCAACACTATCTCGACCGCGGAACACACCATTTCGATGATGCTGTCGCTCACACGGAATATTCCGCAGGCCTGCTCATCCCTGAAAAACCGTAAATGGGAACGCAAACAGTTCACGGGCGCGGAGGTTTACGGCAAGACCCTTGGCATAATCGGTCTCGGCCGCATCGGCAGCGAGGTCGCACGCCGGGCGCACGCGCTCGGGATGAAACTGCTGGGCTATGACCCGATTCTTCTGCCGGACCGAGCCCGCGCGATCAACGTCGAGCCGGTAGACCTGGACACTCTTGTGAGCAAGTCGGACTTTATCACGGTGCACGTGCCGATGAGCGAACAGACGAGAAATATGCTCTCTGTGCGCCAGTTCGAGATGATGAAGCAGGACGTGCGCATCATCAACTGCGCCCGTGGCGGCATCGTCAACGAGGCCGCTCTCCTCGACGCGCTCAAGTCGGGAAAAGTCGCGGGCGCCGCGCTCGACGTGTTTGAGAAGGAGCCGCCCCTCGAAAGTCCCCTCCTTGATATGGATTCGGTCATCGTTACGCCGCACCTGGGCGCATCAACCGAAGAGGCGCAAGTGAACGTCGCGTGCGATGTCGCCGATCAGGTGGTCAGGGCCCTGCGCGGGGAGCCGGTTCCCTTTGCCGTGAATGTCCCGCCGATTGATCCCGAGATATACAGGGAGCTCAAACCGTACCTCGAGATGGCGGAGAAGTTGGGCCGGTTCCAGGCGCAATATCCTCAGAGCGCCGTGCGAGAGTTGGTCGTCGAGGTCTTCGGTGATATCGAGGAGTTCGACGCGCGCCCGATCAGGACAGCGGTGATAAAGGGATTTCTCGAAGTGTTCCTGCAGGAGAACGTCAATTATGTGAACGCGCCGGTACTCATCGCCGAGCGAAAGATTGCGGTAACCGAACGCAAGGGACAGATGCTGAAGGATTACGCCAATCTGATAACGGTCCGGGCGATCACTGACAGGGGCGAGTGTTCGGTGGCAGGCACGCTGTTCAGCCGCACAACGCCGCGAATTGTCCGACTGAATGATTTCCACCTCGATGCTTTGCCCGAAGGTGTCGTGCTCATATGTCTCAATGAGGACAAGCCGGGCATCATTGGAAACCTCGGGACACTCATGGCGAAGAACAGCATCAACATTGCCGCAATGACGCTCGGCAGGACTCACCGGGGAGGAGCGGCCGCAACGATTCTGAATCTGGATGCGGAACTGGGCGCCGACCTCATCGAACAGGTGAAAAAAATCCAGCACATAAATGATGCGAGAGTGGTGAAACTGTGAAAACAATTCTTGTCACCGGTGGCGCCGGTTACATAGGAAGCCACGTCGTCAAAGAGTTGCTGCGGCAGGGCTATGATACTGTGACGGTTGATAGCCTTGTCACCGGACATCGTGAATCCGTGCTGGGCGGCGAATTGGTCGAGGCCGACCTTCGGGACCTCACCGCCCTTCGAAGCGTATTCGCGAAGTATCCCGTCGACGCAGTCATGCATTTTGCCGCTTCGTGCTATGTCGGCGAATCAGTCAAAGTCCCGATGAAATACTACGAGAACAATGTTCTTTCCGGCCTGAACCTGCTTGCGGCGATGGCTGAGGCGAGCGTTCGGCACATCATTTTCTCGTCCACTGCGGCAGTGTACGGCAATCCTCTTCAGATACCTATTCCCGAAGAGCATCCGCAACTGCCCATCAATCCCTACGGCCAGACCAAGTCCCTCTTCGAGGACATTCTCCGGAGTCACGAACGGTTGCACGGCATCCGCCACGTCGCTCTCCGCTATTTCAACGCGGCGGGGACCGATCCGGAAGGCGAGATCGGAGAAATACACGATCCGGAAACGCATCTTATACCGATTGCTCTGGACGTCGCGCTTGGCCGCATTTTGCACATCGAGATTTTCGGCTCCGACTATAGAACGCCCGACGGCACTTGTATCCGGGACTTCATCCATGTTTGCGACCTCGCCGACGCGCACATCCGCTGCCTGCGATACCTGTTGGACGGCGGCCCGAGCAACTCCTACAATCTCGGCGCGGGGCGCGGGTACTCGGTGAAGCAGGTGATAGATGCCGCCGAGCGCGTGAGCGGTCGAGTCATACCGCGCATCAACTCGCCTCGCCGGCCGGGCGATCCGCCGGAACTTGTCGCCGGCGCCGCGAAAATAAGGAATGAACTGGGATGGGAGCCCCGACATTCATCCATCGAGGAAATACTCACGACGGCCTGGCAATGGCAGAAGAAACTGCGCGGCCGAAAATAGATAGAAATCACAAGTCACGAGTCGCGAGTCCATGAAATGGGTAAGAGGGTAGACGGCGGAGAGTTTCTGATTCCACTTGCCGCCGCCATTCTCGCGCTTGTGGTCTACTCGAATTCGCTTAAGAACGGCTTCGTCTGGGACGACAACGAACTCATCGTCGACAATCCCGCAGTTCACAGCCTTTCCGGTATCTCATCCTTCTTTTCAGGGCATTTTTGGTCAGGCTCCGCTCAGCCTGTCGCGCGAGGCTACTACCGGCCGCTCATCTCGCTCACGTACGCAATCGACTACGCCTTCTGGGGCCCGAATCCCTTCGGGTTCCATTTGATGA
>JACRIR010000152.1 GCA_016215705.1 Candidatus Poribacteria bacterium
GGAGAAGTACGACGAGGCCATGCGCGACCTGACGAATTTTCTGGTCTACCTCGGCGAGCCGGCGAAGCTGGAGCGCTACCGGATCGGGGTCTTCGTGATCCTGTTCCTGCTGGTGTTCCTGGTATTCGCCTATCTGCTTAAGAAGGAATACTGGAAGGACGTCCACTGACGTCCGCCGGTGGAGAACAGCATGGCAACGACCGCGATACGTAAACCCGTTATGACGTTGTATTCCGGGACCACCGATCCCATGAGCCACCGCACGCGCATTGTCCTGTACGAGAAGGACATCGAGTGCCAGGTCGTGGACGTCGAACCCGGCAAGAAGCCGCGCGAGCTCGGCGAGTTCAACCCGTACAACACCCTGCCGACGATGGTGGATCGCGATCTGGTGCTGTACGAATCCAACATCATTAACGAATATCTCGACGAGCGCCTGCCGCACCCGCCGCTGATGCCGGTGGACCCGGTGTCGCGCGCCAAGGCGCGGCTGATGCTGATGCGCTTCGACCGCGACTGGTACAGCTTGGTGCCGCAGCTCGGCGGCGCCGGCGACAAGAAGACCACGCAAAAGGCGCGCACCGTACTGCGCGACGGCCTGACCGTCATCTCGCCGGTCTTCAAGGAACATACCTTCGCCCTGGGCGATGAGTTCTCGCTCGTGGACTGCTCGCTGGCGCCGCTGTTGTGGCGCCTGGAACTCTACGGCATCCATCTGCCGCGCCAGGCCAAGCCGGCGCTCGACTACGCCGAGCGGGTGTTCGCGCGCAAGTCGTTCAAGCTGTCGTTGACCGAAGCCGAAAAGGCGATGCGTTAAAATTAAGCCCGGTGGCGCCTGCCACCCGGAGTCGTCGCATGAACCAGCTTAAACCCTACCTGCTGCGCGCCACGCGCGACTGGTGTCTCGACAACGGCCTCACGCCGCACCTGCTGGTGGACGCCACCGCCGCCGGCGTGGTGGTGCCGACGAGCCACATCGAGGACGGCAAGATTGTGCTGAATACTTCCCCGCGCGCGATCCAGGCATTCGATATTGACGACGGCGGCGTGCGCTTCGCCGCGCGCTTCGGCGGCAAGGAATTCTTCGTCGAAGCGCCGCTCAACGCTGTGCTCGCGATCTACGCCAAGGAAAACGGCCAGGGCATCACCTTCCCGCCGGAAGCCGCGGCCATGCCGACGGCCAAGGCCGGTACGCCGCCGTCCAAAGAACCCCCGCCCGGCAAACCGCCGCGCAAAGGCCCCGCGCTCAAGATCGTGAAATAGCAGGGAAATAAGCAGTTTCTCGACCAATCATAGGTCGGTCGCTAGGATAGAGCCTTCCTGCGGGGAGGGAACAGGGATGATAAGGGTGATGCAGGGCGATATCACCACGCTCAAGGTGGACGCCATCGTCAACGCCGCGAACTCGACGCTGCTCGGTGGCGGGGGTGTGGACGGCGCCATTCACCGCGCCGCCGGCCCAGAACTCAAAGCCTACTGTGCCAAGCTCGGCGGTTGTCCCACCGGCCAAGCCAAGATTTCCCCCGGTTTCAAACTCCCCGCGAAGCACGTCATCCACACCGTCGGCCCCGTCTGGCACGGCGGCCAATCTCAGGAAGCCACATTGCTCGCGAATTGCTACCGCAACTCGCTCGAACTCGCGCTTAAAAACGGTGTGAAGACGATTGCGTTTCCCTCCATCAGCACCGGCGCGTACGGCTATCCGAAAGAGGAAGCTGCGAAGATCGCGGTGTCGGTGATGCGGGAGTATGAGAAGAAATTCGATGAGATTATTGCTTGCTGCTTTAGTGCCAATGACAAAGCGTTAATGGAGAAGAACGATGTTTGATCGGCTGTTCGAATCATTCGAGAAATTGATTAGTGAGTTCAGCTGGCGGCGGTTGGTTTTCTCCATCGCGCTTCTCCTGATTATCGTTGTTGTTCTTTGGGGATTTGAAAGTTATACCGGCTACGGGCGACTTTCTCGCATTGAGCGCGCAGCTGCCCTTTTGAATTCAATCCAAGCTCTTCAATCAAATCCTACCATCCAACAGGATGCAAATCTGTCCGCGACGCTAGGCGCCCTCAAGCATGACCTCAGGAACTTCACCGAAAGACGAGTTGAGGTTCTGACTCTTGGCGTTGAGTGGCTTAAGGCTTTGGCAGGTGCTGCGCCATGGCTGCTGTTTTCGCTTCTATATCTTCCGGCAATTCGCGCAGGAAACCGTTCTGACTTGCATGGCTTAATCGGCGCTTTGATACTAGCCGCACTCTTTGGAGCTATCGGGGCATGGCTGCCGGATTTCGCGTATTCATGGATAAATTATGCAGGATATCCAATTGCTAGTTTTGCAGCTGTTATTGTAATTGTAATGTGGTGGCAATCGAGGAAACGCGCGTTAGCGCACTAACGAAATAATAGCTGCGAGAAGGAACAGGTATCGGGAGCCCAATTAAGGTGTCAGGAATCTTTAACGTGTTCAAAAGGAGTGCGTTATGAAGCAATTATCTGTCTCGGGGAAAAAGAAGCTACTGGTTACCCTCAAGAAATACAGAAAGAAATTTCTTATTGGAAAATCTACGGAGCTGGATGAGTCCGCAACTCGCTTGATGATCAACTCGTTTCTTTCCGATGTATTGGGGTTTATCAGTATTGAACAAATTAAAACTGAATACATGATTCGTGGAACCTATGCCGATTATGTTATTCAAATTAAGGGAAAGAGATACTTCATCGTTGAAGTCAAGGCAATGTCGATTGAGTTGTCCGAAAAACATTTAAGACAAGTAATTAATTATGCTGCAAACGAAGGCATAGATTGGGCGCTTCTGACAAATGGCCGTCAATTTCAGTTATATAGAGTTCTCTTTAATAAACCCATTGAATCTCGCAAGGTACTTTCAGTCGATCTTAGTGATGAATCTCAATTAAAAAATGCTGTGGAAGATTTTCAACACATGACAAAATACTTGCTTCCGAAGCGCGGCTTGGACCACTTATGGAATAGATATTTGGCTCTTGAAGTATCGAGTTTTTCAAAGTTGCTGTATTCAAGCAGGATAATAGGGTATCTCAAACGCCAACTTAAAAAGACATTCAAAACAAAATTTAGCGATGATGACATCATCTCAGCGATCACTAGAGTAATTGTCGATGAGGTGAGGGATGTAAAGCCACGCAAGGAAAGAAAGCACAAGAGGCACTCACGTCGAAACAAGCCGCAAGCCGCCGTTGTATCGCAGGCTCCTTTGATAACAATGCCGGCGGGATAAAAATGCGCCAGGTGCGAGAAACGGGACAATGGGGACATTCTACTTTTTGAGACTACGAGGGAACGACAAAGGCACCAGGAACCTTTAATCACCTATTCAGCCAACGATACATCCAGGAAGAATGGGGCACATGGCAACAAGAAAGAGCAAAAACGCACTGAATGTGAGATAGGAAGCAGAAAATAAAAACCCCGGGATCGTCACCGGCACGGGGCCGGGAGAGGATTGCTCCGGGGGCTGCGATA
>JACRIR010000153.1 GCA_016215705.1 Candidatus Poribacteria bacterium
CATTGGCTTTTGCCTGCGGAGTTGACCAAAGCGATCAGATACCATCACATGCCGGAACTCGAGCCTGCTCCGAAAGGGCCTGCAAGCATCATATTCCTGGCGAACAAATTCTGTAAGGCGGACGCCGCCAAAACGGCTGAGCAAGCAATCTTTGATGAGCGGGCACTGGAAGCTCTAAGAGTGCTCGGTATGCCGGAGAAGTCGTTCAAGACAGTGCTGGAGACTTATGTCGGACTATCTAATGAAATGACGGTTTTCTAAGAAGGAAGGAGGAATCTGATGGCTAAGGTCCTCGTGCTCTACTTCACAAGAACCGGCAATACGAAGGCGATGGCCGAGTTTGTCGCTGACGCCGCCGAGAAAGAAGGCGCACATGTGGCGCTGCGAGATATCGAAGAGACGAAGCCTGACGAGATGCTCAACTTCGACGCCGTCATAGCCGGCTCACCGACATATTACGGCGGAATGGCTGGAAAAATGAAGGATTTTTTTGATTTTAGCGTAGCGCATCACGGTAAGCTCGAGGGCAAGGTGGGCGGCGCCTTTGCTTCTTCCGCCAATATCGGCGGGGGCAACGAGACCACTGTTTTGAGCATTTTACAGGTCATGCTGATACACGGGATGATTGTGCAAGGAACCGCCGATGGCGATCATTACGGGCCGGTTTCCGTCGACTCGCCCGACGATCGAGTAAAGTCTCAATGCCAGGCGCTTGGCAGACGCGTGGCAGCGTTGTCGAAAAGGCTGTTCGGCTAGGTTTGATTCTTTCTGCATAACGATACTGTAATCCTCCGACACGACTGCAATGCCTTCTTGGTCCGCACAATTTCTCAGAAGCCATAAGTATCTTATAGCAAAAGGCTTATCATTGTGACTTTTTTTGGCACAAATAATGCGAAAATTCGTTTGGTGACAGGTTTGGCAGGGATTCAAATGAAGAGGGTGTGCGTATGATTTGGACGCTATGGGATTCAGGCTGGCAGCAACTCATTTCCTTTTACGAGCATTGGAAGAATTACCCTGAGGGGATTCTTCTGGCAGGCGTCATGTTCTTCTTGATTCTTCGCAGAAGATTCAAGGCGAGTCTTATACTTGCATTCGGAATTGCGCTGTGTTATGCAAACTACTATATCTTGAAGCAGCATGTTTTTCTTGCGATACCGCCTCTTTATGCGATGGGCTTCGGGGCAGTTTCGATCGTTCTTTTGTTGCTTCTGCTTTACCAGTTCATCCACACGGCCTGAAGGCCGTCACAAATGGTTCGGAGTCGAAGTTCACAAGTCGCGGATTGCAGTTTCAGGCTTTTGGTCGAGAGCGTTTGTTCTCTTTACGAACAGTCCGCCCCGGCCGGGTATAAGAGATTCAGCCGGAGCGGATGAAAGAGTCTTGAGAAGAGCTTCTGCCGCGAGTCCGGGGAAGTGAATCACAGGGGAGTGGTTTCTCATCCACTCGCGGCTCTTTTTTCCAGTTTAGTTTTCCAGGATGAATGTGATATGCATCTGGACCCGGAATTCCGTAATTTTCCCGTCCTCCACTTTTGCCTTCATAGAGATAACTTCCAGTCCCGTGATGCCTCTGAGGGTCTTGGCTGCGCGCTTCAGCCCCTCTTTCACTGCATCGTCAAAGCCTTTCGGTGATGACGCGATGATCTCTGTAACTCGTGCTACCGCCATTTTTCACCTCCGTTTTGGTTCCACTCCCCTGCCCCGTTTTGGTAAGTATGTCATAGGTTCGAAGAAACGGATATCGTGGAAGACATGGCCGCTCTGATTCTTGCGCTGTGGCACTCGTGACAGGAGAATTTGTCACGAGCCTTTCTCGATTGTCTTGACCCAGTCCAGCACTTGCTTGTCGGGGCCTCCCAGTTCCAGATATTTCTTGTAGTATTCAAGCGCCTTCTGATCGTCAACAACGTAGTCATCATAGATGATCCCGAGATTGATGTAGATGTCGGGAAGGTCCGGATTGAGTCTCCTTGCTTCATTGAGCTCGCGAATCGCGTCGTCGAAAAGGCGGAGGTGTTTGTATATTTCCCCCAGATTGCAGTGTGCGACGGCATTTTCCGGCGCTGTTGCTATAGCGGCCTTAAGCGCCTCGGCTGCTCGCTCATACTGGCCTCCATCGTGATATACGCGCGCCAGATCGACATAACAGTTTGCGCATTTACGGGCGAAGTCGTTCCTTTCCGCTGCGCTTGCATTCAGAGATTGAATTCTCTGATCCAGCAGAGCGAGGTCATCATTGGCGAGTCCATCCAGAAACTTGTCGTGTTCCCCGAGTCCCAGAGCCTGTTTGACTTTGGCGAGCAGAGCCGTCTCAGGGGCCGCAGAGGTTTCCTGGACAGGTTGGCTTTCAGGCCGGGCGGACGATTCATCGTGAACCGGTGTCTCAACGGGTTGCACGGAGGCGGCCGGTTTCAGAAGCGTGTCCATCTCATTGAAGAACTTCTCTCTTGTTTTGGCGTCCGCGTTGTCGAACCAATATTTGCGGTCGGTCTTTGCGCTGAGCTCGACGCGGGTGGTTTGCTCGTCGATCTTCTTGACGTTGGCCGTTACCGTTCCGTTGCCTTTGCCTGTCTTGAAGACGATGATGCCCGAGTCGTGCTTGACAAGTTTGGCGCTGCTGCTGTCGATTTGCCTGAGCGAGTCGACGGCGGCTCGAAAAGTGGTATTATAGTCCGCCTGGTATACGCGTCTGTTCTCTGATGAACCGAGAACATCAATGTCTGAGAGCCGAGGAGGTTTCAAGGTTTTCATTGAACTGCAGGCGGTGACGAGGGTCATGACAATTACGCCGCCTGCCAAACAAAGTTTTCTCATGAATGGTCACTCCGTTTGTGGGCCTAATGCTACTTCGCAGCGCAAACGCCGACGTTTGACTGCATGGGCTCGCGCCATGATGTTGTTATTATGGGTTGACTTGCTGGGCCCGCATATCTCTGCCGACTTTTTCTATCGAGGACGCAACCCGCTCGTTTGAGCGCGCATGTTCCTTGATGGCTGCTGCTATGTGCTCGTTGGCCTGGGCGACCGCCTTGAGGCCGTTGGCAATCTCCGCAGTCAGCCTGTCCGGCGCAATGTGCTCGGCAATGCGGGCCGCCTCGACGGCCGGTGGAATCGAGTCCTGATTTGCGCCTGCTTCTCGCGTTCGCGTCAGGGAAACCAGCAGGTTCGCCAAGAGGGCAAGAGTGACAAGCGCCAGGAGAATGTTTGTAATCTTTTGTGACTTCATCGTTCGCCTTCCTTTCATGATTAGGACCCAACGATTGACCTGGTTGCTCTTCTGAATGGCTATCTTATCGGCTCATATACTTCGACATCGTCCATAATCTCCGGGATGTTTCTCGCATCGAAGGCATCCCAATCTGTTTCCGAGATTTTGCCGGATGCGATACGCGCCGCAAAAATCAGATGCGTAAGATTGTTTGTGCCCGTATTTGGAGGAGAATAATACTCTCCGATCATCACGGATTCAACACGCGCCGGCCATCCCCATCCTTTCAGTATTTTGCAAACCTTTGCAGCGTCGTTAAAGACACCGATCTGGAGGCCGGCCCGCGTAGGGCTATTGTTTGCGTTCAAAGATATACCCAGTACATTCTTGCCGTTTTTGACGCCTTTCTTTATTTGGACTACCCGCGGCGCGCCTGTGTTTGTTTTTTTCCCGAGTTGTTTCTCAATCGCTCTCGCGAGAATCGTCGGATCGTCATGCTGCGCCAAGACGGATGCGCCGGCAGACGCCACCAGCGCCGTTGCAATCAATGAGGAAGTCGCCCATGTTATGAACCTATTCATAGTTTTGAAGAATTATATCATAACGCGGGTGCAACACGCCAAAGAGGAAGGGACACCAAAATCCGCACGTAAGAAAAGACACTGCTCGACCGATATGTCTCATAGCACGGAAAACATTGAATATTCTCATTTTTCATCAGTCAGGCCTTCAGCATGCGCTCCTTGACGATACCTCGACCGGGCAAAAACAGCTACAACGCTGTAGAATAAGGCTGATAGGGGCATTATGTCCAAATCAGCGTTCCTTACGTGCGGATTTTGGGGACACCAGCGGCGACAAATCTTTGGGTTTGTCCAAGAGCCGCAAATGGCTTCATGAATATCCTCCCATTGTCACGTTGGTATTCTCGATGTGTATGACACCGCGGAACCTTTGTGGGAGCGCATCATGATGCGCCCTTGCAAGAACCGTTGAAACAATGACAGGGCACTAGCCTGCGGATATTTCCGGCTGCTCGGCGGTCAGATCAAGGAACACGTCTTCCAGGTTGCGAACGTCACTGGCCTTGATTTCTTCGACGGTTCCAAGCGCGACCAGTTTGCCCTTATGGATTATGCCTATCCTGTCGGCAATCTCTTCGGCGATGCCGAGCGTATGAGTGGACATGAATATACTTACGCCTTCATGTGTCCTCGACCTCAGATAGTCTTTGACGAAGCGTATGCTTTTTGGATCGAGGCCGACCCATGGTTCGTCAACGATTACAACCTTGGGGGCGTGAAGGAAGGTTGCGCTGAAGACTAGTTTCTGGCGCATTCCATGAGAGTAGTCTTCCGTGAGCTGGTCGGCATATTGGAGGATACCAAACAGATCGAGCAATTCATCGATTCTGCCGTTGAGTGAAGAGCTATTGACCTGGTACATGCCCGCGACGAATTTCATGAATTCACGGCCCGAGAGTTTATCGTAAAGGTACGGATGGTCGGGGATGTAGCCGATCGCGCGTTTGGACTCTACGGGATTGAGTGTGACATCGTTGCCGTCGATAGTGGCGGTTCCGGATGTCGGCCGCAACAATCCGGCGAGTATCTTTATAGTCGTCGTCTTCCCGGCCCCGTTGGGTCCGAGGAAACAGAAGAATTCTCCTTCATGGACGTCCAGGCTGAGGTTGTCAACGGCCTTCGCGCCGCCGAACACCTTTGTCAGGTTCTTGATTTGAATGATCGGTTTCATGCTTTGCAGTGTCATGGGCGTTTGTTTCCACTCTTTCGCGGTTTCCGCAAAGAGCAGAGTCTTATGTCCCTTTCGAGGGAATATGTTTCGAAGCGCAACCGTTTGAACTCCGCCGCGGCCGCTGTAGACAGCAGCTTTGAATACTCCTCCAACACTCGTAACGCTTCCTGGGACCTTCGGAGATTGGCCATGACAACGTGGTCGAAGCCATTCCGATTGCTTTCGGATGCCGTCGAGTTCGTGGCGCCCACGTCCGAAGCGCTCTCGCGTGAAGCTATGAGCTGTTCGTCGAGGTTCATGACGCTCACCGCGCCGGTAATCCTGTGGCGAAACGCCTTCAGACGCGCCGTAAACTCGGCGTTATCAAGGACAAGCCGAAGGTATTCCTCCACCACTCTCAGGCCCTCACGGGCACGGTTGGCGTTCGCGTCGAGTATCCTGCATATTTTGGCATTGTGCGCCATCGCAAGCCTCAGTTTCTTCCCATTGCTCAATCCTGAGGTCAAACTCATTGCCGCCCGCTCGGGTAGGAGCCGAGGGTCTTCAGAAAAATGCAATTCGTGGCGGCCTCTTCGAGCGCAAGGGCCACATGGGGATCACCCGAATGTCCCTCCAGATCAACGAAGAACACATACTCCCATGCCCTCTGTCGCGAGGGTCTCGATTCGATGCGGGTGAGATTGATCTTATGATTTGCAAAAGTCTTAAGAACTTCGAAGAGCGTTCCCACTTTGTGTTTGATCGAGAACATAATGGAGGTCTTATCGCGTCCACTCCTTTCAGCGGTTGAGTGACCGATGACGAGGAAGCGCGTGCAATTATTGGGGCTGTCCTCGATCCTGCGCGCGAGAAGATTCAGATGATATATTTCGGCGGCATGCTCATTCGCGACGGCGGCGGCAGTGGGGTCTTTCTGAGCCAGTTCTGCGGCTTGCGCCGTGCTCGATGTTGCAATGAGCTCAGCGTGCGGGATGTTTGCCTCGAGCCATTGGCGACACTGGCCGAGAGCCTGGGGATGGGAATACACTTTTTCGATATCGCTCAGCGAGCCCTTTCCCATCAGATTATGAGAAACTTCCAGCATGATCTCAGAAAAAATCTGAAGGTCAGATTCCATAAACATGTCGAGCGTATGACTCACAATTCCTTCCGTGGAATTCTCGATGGGGACCACTCCGTAATCGGCGCGCCGTTTTTGCACGTCGTTGAAAACCTCTGATATTGTCCGGGCCGGAATATAGCCGGTCGAGCTTCCGAACTTTTGGAGAGCCGCCAGGTGCGCGAACGTCGCAAGCGGGCCGAGGTAGCTTACCGTAAGGGGTTTTTCCATGCTTCGGCTTGCAGAGATTATCTCCTTGTATATGGATTTCAGGGCGTCGTTCTTCAGAGGGCCTTTGTTCCTGGCGCATATCTGCTCGAGGATTTGTTGTTCCCGGCCGGGGGCATAGATGTGGGTATTCGCCTGTTCCTTGAGCTTGCCGGCTTCCATCGCAGCCTTTGCGCGCTCATTAAGAAGACGAATCAATTCAGTGTCGATTTCATCGATTTTCCGGCGGATTTCATCAATCGACATAGCAAGGGGCCCTTTCAACGCCTTTTCAGGGAGGCGTACTTTACCACTATGTCTCTCTGCTTGTTGTCCCGATAGAAACGGACGCCGACTTTCGCAGATTCTCCGCTGCCGCTCACGGTGTTGATGACGCCTGTCCCGAAGGTCGAGTGCTCTATTATATCACCCACCCTGAACCCATCTTCGTAGTCAGGCATTTCCTGATAGTGCTCATCGCGAACCAAGCGGGAATCAGGAACGGATTCTTCCGCATCCATCAACTCGTCCGGAATTTCGGCAAGGAATCTCGATGGTTCATTTACTTCGATTTCTCCCCTGATCCTGCGCACATCAGCCGAGGTAAAGACAAGGTGTTTTCTGGCGCGTGTTATGCCGACGTAGCACAGTCGCCGTTCCTCCTCGAGACTCTTTTCGGACAAGAGCGCGTTCGCATGAGGAAGGAGACCTTCCTCCATTCCCGCCATGAAGACGGCGGTAAACTCCAACCCCTTTGCCATGTGAAGGGTCATCAAAGTCACGGCGTCCATTCGTTCATCCCACCCATCGACATCACTTTGCAGCGATACGGATTGCAGGAACGCGTCGAGGGAGAAGTCGTTCAGTTTCTCTCCGGTCTCGGCGGCTGCCGAAACCAGTTCAGCAAGGTTCTCGATTCGCGCCTGTGCTTCAAAAGAGGGGTCCTGCGTGAGCATTTCGGCGTATCCGCTCGTATTGATAACCTCCCTTACGAGGTCGGCGGCGGAGAGATCATTCTTTTGTCGAATAAGCCGTGAAATGTACTCGTGGAATTTGAGCAAGCTTTGCCGTGCGTCTGCTCGGAGCTGAGGTATTTCGGATGCGTGGCCGAGGGCTTCGAGCAAGGCAGTCCTCCTGTCGGATGCGAATTCACCGACTCGCTCAAGTGTTGTCTTGCCTATTCCACGCGGTGGGACATTGATTATTCTTCTGAGGCTTACGCTATCGGCCGGGTTTGCCAATACCCGGAGATAAGCAAGTGTATCCTTTATTTCTTTGCGGTCGTAGAATCGCACGTTTCCCACAATGACGTAGGTAATGCCGGCGGCACGGAATTCGTCCTCAAGAACGCGGGATTGCGCATTCGTGCGATAGAACACAGCGAAGTCGCTGTTGCCCATCTCCGGGTTCTCTTGTCTCAGTCGCCGTATCTCCCCGATAATGCGGCGGGCTTCGCTATGCTCATCGGGCGCTGAACACCACATTACGTTCTTGCCGCGATCGTTTTTTGTCCAGAGCTTCTTCGGCTTTCTTTTGCTATTGTTCGCTATGACGGCATTCGCGGCGTCGAGTATCGATTGTGTTGAGCGGTAGTTTTCCTCGAGGAAGACCACGGTTGCCTCGGGGAATTCTTTTTGAAGGTCGAACAGGTTGTCGACGTTCGCACCGCGCCAACTGTAGATACTCTGGTCGTCGTCTCCGACCACACAAAGGTTATGATGCTCGCGTGCAAGTTCGCGCACAAGTTCGTATTGGACGCGGTTTGTATCCTGAAATTCATCCACGAGAACATACCTGAAAAACGAACGATATTTCTCGGAGCATTCGGGATATTGAAGCAGCAAGAGTAAAGCATTGCACAACAGATCGTCGAAATCCATCGCGTTGTTTTCGCGAAGGGCCTCCGCGTAAAGCTTGTAAATGTTGCCGACCGTTGCTTCGAAGTCATCCCCTGCCTTCTCCCGAAATGCATCGGGGAAAAGCATCTTGTTCTTAGCCAGGCTTATCCTGGAGAGAATCGCATGGGGGTTATACTCCCGTTCCGGCAGGGATAACTTCTTCATACAGTGTTTGATCAGAAGCAGTTGGTCCGATTCGTCATATATCGCAAAATCGCGAGTAAACCCGAGGCGGTCAGCCTCGCGTCTCAATAATCGGGCACACGTGGCATGGAAGGTGCCGATCCATGACTCCAATTCTGTCACACCCAGGAGTTTATATATCCGGTTTCTCATTTCTTCCGCCGCCTTGTTTGTGAAGGTGACGGCCAATATGTTGCGCGGCGGAATGCGTTTAGCGCCAATGAGATAGGCTACGCGGTAAGTTATCGCCCGAGTTTTCCCGCTGCCCGCTCCAGCTATGACGAGCACCGGCCCCTCGGTTGTGGTGACAGCCAGACGCTGCGGCTCGTTCAGGTTCTTGAGTAGATCATCCATAATTTCTTGGTTCTGGATAGTGACAGACCCGAAGTACGGGTCTGTTCCCGCACGTCGGGTCTATCCATATCAAGTATAGCTCATGATGCGCCGACAAATCAACGAAAAAATGGCTTGACACAAATGAGAGGGTAGTGTAAAATAGAAATTGAACATTAGGAAAATGTTTATTAATCTTATCCGGGGAAAAAGGATAAGATTTTTTGTTTTTGGCAATCGTGCAATCACAATATGGCTTGTGAACACAATAATAGAAGGAGATCGCCAAATGAAACTCAGCGGGGCAAATGCGCGCCATCGTGCAGTCAGCGAAGGAGCCTCCGGATTCACGCTTCTTGAACTGCTAGCTGTGATTGCAATCATAGGTTTGTTGGCAAGCTTTGCGTTGCCGGCGGTCTTCAAGGCGCGGGCAAAGGCAAACATAGGCGCGGCGAAGGCGCAACTGGCGCATATAAGGACTGCAGTGGAGTCTTACTACGCCGATCACGACACATATCCCCCTATGGGTAATGATTGGGCATGGGACAGCGAGGGCCACCTGGCTTTCTTTGCTTCCGAGGACATCGGCGCCGATGGGATAGGGCCCTACACATGGAGCGGTCCATCGCCCAAAGATTGGACGGTTAACCCAAACTATTTGACGAGTAACGGCGGCGTGGGAGGCCCCGATTCCAACGGAACTGAGGGGAATTTTCAACTGGACGCCGGCGAGGACGTAGGGGTGTATCCATGGCTGGGCGCAAATGATCCTACGAAAGGAAACAACAAGCTTGATGGGACTTATTTGGATAGAATCGAGAACATGATATCTCGCGCCGACCGTGAGAAGATGATCGACATATTTTCAAAATACGCTTATTACCATTATTATGCCGGCTACGTAAAGGGCTATGCAAGCGTGGGGATGATGGATTACGAGCGTTATACTGACGGAGCAGACGCAGGGAGTGATGCGTTGGGTGAATACGCCGCCGACCCACCGCCATACTATAATCGATATGTGCTCTACAGCGTGGGTCCGGACGGAAAGGACCATTGTCTTCACAACTACTATATTACGATGCAGGACGGCGAAGACGTTGGGGCAGATGCCTTTGTAAGCGACCCTGCCGACAGGGATAATGACAAAGTCTTTTTCGAATGGGACGCCGATGAGAACAACGGCACATCACAAGCGTTCGCTTCGTCGGTGGTGATTCGCGAAACGGGTTACGCAGTCCCCGCCGGGACACAAGAAGCAGCCGTGAGCGGATCGACAAGCACCCTTGATGGACCCGACGGGGTACCTGATTTCGACTACGACACCCGCCTGAAAAAGAAATCGAGCAGGCCATTGCCCGACGGGACAACGTATGACGGGGTCATTCTGATCTACGGTCCGTGAGTTTCGAGGATGGTTTGAGGTTCAGCGTTGCGGGTGAGAAGCCCTCTGTAAAGCGGCTGAGGATGCAAACAAGAAAAATCCCCGCGACATGCCGTGAGAATTGATTTTCTGAACCTTGCGGTCCACGTGGGCGCCCGCATTCAAGCTTTGTGCTTCCGCGCCGAGGCGGCGTGCAGTTCACTTGAAAATCTAAGGCTCCCCTTCTTCAAATGTTGGCTCAATTTTATCGCATCCACACGAGCATGGCAGGGATTTCTTTTGGTCTCGCCATCTCGTATTACTTATACCACACAATGTCAGAATTTGCAAGTCAACTGTTCCCGCCAGCCCTGTGACACAGATGCCGCACATCGCGGACTCAGATGATGATGGGGTCAGAATGATGTCTATGTAGAATGCAGTCCCAGGTGTTCGACTATGGATCTGAAGTCATCATGACTTTCGAGGGCTGCCAGTCGCCCTTCGTTAATAGCCGCCCTGAGATCAAACACGTCGAGAGCGTGTCCAATGGCTCTTCTCAGCTCGAGAAGAGCTTTCTCGGGCTCGCCGAGCCGACAAAGAAGCTCCGCTTCCCGCAGCATGAACAGAGGATCATGTGGCTCGCGCAGAGCGCATATGTGAACAGCCTCGAATGCTTCCGAGTTCCGCTGCTGAGTCAATAAGGACTCCATCTTTATGAAATGTGCGGGATAGAAACCATCATCGAGTGTAAGCGCACGCGAGGCGCACATGTGGGCATCATCTGTCTCCCCGCAGCAGTTGAGGAGTTTACCTTTCAGGGTCCAAAGCATCGGGTTGTCACCGAACCGTGACAGGGCGCTTTCGCAGCACTTCAGCAGATGCGCAGACATGAGAGACCTGGGGCTGTGCCGGCCGACCTCAAGTGAAGCAAGGAACGGCGCCGCCAGATCGAGTGTGAGCACTCTCTGCCATCGCAACAACGCCTCACTCGGCATTCCAAGATCGTACATACATTTTCCCTGCACAAGATTCGCCCATGCAATCGTTTTCTTCGGGAGACCGACATTCAAGTCAACGATTCTCTTGCAAGCGCGAAAATGGTCGACGGCATGCCTGTGCTCACCTGATTGTTCAAGGACAAGACCGCGGAGGAAGAAGGCGTCGGCGAGCGCAGCATCGGGAAGCGACGTATAGACGATGGTGCTCCGCTTCCGCCGGTCTCTTGCGGAAACTATCGCCTCTCTCAGCATTCGACCGGCATTCTTGAGGCTATTGAGTCTAATCTTTTCCATCTTCTGCGATTGGAATTTGGCCATAGCCCAAAGGTAGATGTCAAGGGAAGGCAAGTATCGTTCTTCCGAAATCATATTGAATGTTTCAAGCGATGCGGCAAACTCACCACCGAGCATGAACAGCAAACCGCAAACAGCGGCAATCATTTCCCTGGGCGTCTCCATGCCCTTTTCCAGGAACTCGACGGGCGCCGGACATGAGGAGCGCGAGGACAATTCCTGCATGAGCGCGGCCACCCACGCCGGGAACGACTCGAATCTCCGGAGCGTATCGAAAGCGGAGAGCAAGTTCCGGCCATTCGGCGATTCCAGCAGCAACTCAGCCCGGAATTTCAAGGCGTCCGCCAGAAGGCGCGCGGCCAAATCGCGTTGGCCCTCCTTCATGAATGCAATATGCTTTTCCGCAATCTCAGGACCAAATATCCGTGCTTCGATATTATCGGTGTCGGCGCTTTTCCGTTTCACCGGTTCATCTGTTCTTGCTGAACCGGGCTCTGACATTGTTTCCGAGGTTTCGGCAAGTTCTGCGCTTGCCAACGCAACGAGGCGGTCTCTGTATTCGCCGGGCGGAGTGAGCGTCGCTGCGTCAATTATGCTTGCCGCAGTGGGGTATAACTCGCCGATTGAGAGACCGGGCACACGGAGCGCCTTTTCGATTTCGTCGAGGCGCTCCGTCAGACCGGCGTCCCGCTCATCATTTGCGCGGCGCTTGAGTATCTCCCAGATTTGGTCAGTTTCGGAACAGAACTCCGTCCCGCCCACGATCATCACGGAGGCCCTTTTCTCTTCATCTTTGAACTGGTGCGTTGATACTTTCCTGTAGCGCTTGCATAGTTCCTTCATATTTTCAATGGCGGTTCCGTTCACATCCATCCAACTGATGAGACTGTCAGCTATCTGAATGAAGTTGTCGAATCGCGCTCGAGGATTGCGCTCGATGCATCGCATGGCCACGTCGCCTATTACGCGAGGGACTGCGGGGTTGACAGTTGACGGGTGCTCAGGGCGGTTTCTTATTTCGTCGAGGATTTCGGCAGAACGCGAACCGACAAATGGAACCGTGCCTGTGAGTATCTCATAAAGCACGACCCCAAGCGAGTAAACGTCGGTCAAGATATTAGGCGTGCGAATCGACTCCAACAACTCCGGCGCGCATGATGAAGGCGAGGGTGTCAAGAAACCTGACGGCGCGCGGACAAGTCCCATATCCGAGAAACCGGGAAGGAGTTGCCCATTGGCATCACAGTACAGTTGACTCTCGGCAAATGTCGCCCACAATCCCACGTCTGTGACCTTGAGAACGTAGCGGTCGGATTTCGTTTCGGTTTGCCGCTCTTTCGGGTCTGTCGGCGTAACTTCGAGCAGAAGCTTCTCCGGCCTGATGTCTCCATGAGCGGCGCCGAGTTGTTTGTGTATGAACTGCAGACCGATGCAAGCCTGGACGCCAAGATCGAGCATTCGAGGCAGCGAAAGGCTGGCGTCTCCGGAGGTCTTGGCTGGGGGCCGCTTTCCATAGGGAGAATCCCCCGGGAGCCCTTGGAGAAACCGTCGCAGCGATCCGCCGCGCAAATGCTCCACTGTGAGAAACGGCTTTCCTTTGACTCGCTCGATCGAGGATGCTTTCACAATGTATTCACAAGGATCGAGTCGCAGCCATCCTGAACAAGATCTTTCAAAAGCTTTCAGTGTCTCCGATCGGTCGGAGAACGGCCTCTTCGGCGTCTTAAGGGCATACCGGTCACCGCCGTCCTCCAGAAGATACACGTCAAAGAAACGTCCTTCTCGAAGTTCGACGAGTTCCGCATTCTCTGATATCCATTCGATCTCGGCTTCAAAATCCTCGATCCCGACCGGCAGTGGTCCGGCTTTCTCTTCCGCCGATTTCAGGCGCGTCTGAAGACTCAATATGTTCTTTTGCAGCCGCTTGTATGATGAATCGACTTTGAGACCCTCCTCCCATGCGGCCAACGCCTTCTCATAGTCTCCGATTGTTCGATAGCTGTACCCGAGATTGTTATATGCTCGGACACAGCCCTTGTCGTGGAGCAGTATCAACTTGAACTGCTCGATCGCGCGCTCGTATTCGCCCTTCTTGAACAAGGAGAGACCGAGTTTCATGTGCCTTTTTGTGTCCAGAAACTCGACCTTTCGGATCTCGCGCAGTTTGTCGTTTTCGTTCATGCCGTGTCCTACTCCCTGCATTGGCAGGAGTTTCGAATAATTTTACCATTGGTAGGTTTCGAAATCAAGTCAAGAGTAAAGTTGCGGTTGTTACAAATGAATTGCCTTGCTTGGCGCGCCAGGGAGGTAAAGGGGGAACACGCCGGGAAAATCAATGAGACATTGTTTGCAGGGGCGCGGAGCCCGGCGCTAGTACGCTGAATGTCATTGGCCCGACAAACAGCCCGATCGGGACACGGTCGATCTCGCGATAGTTTTCAAATATCGCATGTTTCAAGGCCGGTATGCCGCCAAAATACACGCCGCTGTAAATAATGAGAGAAAACTCCTTCCGTTCAATGGTATTGATAAGATGAATAGGATCGTATTTTCTCCGGGCGACAAGAAACGGCAGTTGCACAGCTTCCACGCTTAGCTCTCTCCCGTTCAGCACGGCGAAACTGTCGATTCGCTCGGTAAGAATAGGTCCGGGACGTTCCTTGATATATGCATCGACACTCCTGGCTTTCTGATAATCCTCCTCATTCGGCGCCGGAATAGGATTTCGCAGGAACGCAAGAGCTTGTATAATGAGAAGAACAAGCGAGGCCACAAAGACTCGTGGTCTTCGCTCATATAACGCCGTATCACCCAGCCACAGCCCCGTGTTAATGCAGACTGCCGTAAAGAGTGGAATGAAGTAGCTTAACGCTGCGCCCATTTTGCCCGCAAGCAACGCGGCCAACAGCGCAAAAATAAAATAATACGTCCAAATGGTATTCGCGCGCTTGACACTTCTCAAAGCCTGCGCTGCTGCGACAGGAATCGCGGCGAAGAGAACCAGACAGAAATCGCGCAATAGCTGCATGAGGAGGGAGAGTAGAAAAGGGTTGCTCGAGGTAGTGACAAAAGCGTTTTCATAAAACCAGCCTCCCGTTATCGACTGCAAGAGGAGGAAAAGCAACCCGCATGCGACAGCGAACGCCCCCCCTGTCACTATTCCGCATCTGAATCTCTGACTCAGCAAGTATGCTATCACAGTCGCCGCGGCAAACAAGGCGGTCTGTTTCGTGTAGAAAGCGAGAACCAAGAGGACCGCGGCCACGAAGACTCGCCATGTCATCCGGTCGGGGTTCGCGCCGGCCACGAGCGCAATCGCCGCCAATCCCAGGAGCGCCGCAAGCGCGTCAATTCCACGAACCAAATGCCAGACGGCCAAGGGACCGGGGGCAAGGAAGAGAAGTCCGGCACAGAATGCAGAGGGAAGATTTCTGTTTGTCTTGAAGACCACACGGCCGATAAGGGCCGCAACCGCCAAGGAGCACGCAAGGCTGAAGGCCCGTTCATACCAGACACCCAAGCCGAAAAGCTTGGCAAGTATCCCAATAATTGCCGGGTAGACCGGTACATATTCGAACGGCATACTCAGCAATTCGTAACTGAAATAGATGGGTAGCCCATTGACAAGGCGAGAGCCGTAATAAAGGAAATAGCCGTCCATGGTGGACCACTCGTACGGATAGGAGATTGTTCTGAGGGCTCGAACGATGAACCATGATGAGGCCACTGAAAGGAAACCGCAGAGAAGCAGAGTCAGGTATTTTCGCGGCGCCGCCGCAGCGCACGGGCGAGTTGTGACAGCTTTTTGACCGACTCGACGCGCAGAGCCGGATTCATTCCTTTGGTCCATGGTTCGGGTGGGGCGAAAACTGTCAAGACTCCTGCGCTAAAGGTATTCTGAATACGAATTTACTTCCTTTGCCGAATTCGCTTTCGACCCAGATTTTGCCGCCGTGCATTTCGACGAACCGCTGAGCGAGGGCAAGCCCCATACCGGTGCCCTCATAGTAGGGCTCCTGCGTGTTTTCCACGCGCTCAAACTCGTAGAAGATTCGCTCTTGATCTTCACGTCGTATGCCGATGCCGGTGTCGGCCACCGATATCTCGATCGAGTTGTCGGCAAGGGATGCGTTTACCAAGACCTTGCCGTTGATCTTGTTGTATTTTATCGCGTTCGTGTACAAGTTGAAGACAATATGCCTGAACAGGTTGCTGTCGGCGTTCAAATCCCCCACGGCGCCGTCGATATTGAACTCAAACTTGATGTTCTTCTCCGAGGCCAGCGCTCTGACAGTGTCAAATACATCATGAAGCGCCCGGTCAATCCGGAACTGCGACACATTTAACTCCATCTTGCCGGATGTCGCCTTTGCAAGGGTAAACACTTCATTTATGAGTTGGTGCAGATGCTTTGCGTTGCCGACTATGTCATTCAGGTAGTTTTTCTGGGCATAGTCCAGTTGCTCGGTTCCCTTTTGCAGAACCGTTTCCGCAAGGCTGATTATGTTGAGGACGGGGTTGTTCAATCCATCACAGATATCGGCCAGAAATTGTGACTTGAGCGTGCTGGCTTTCATGAGCTGTTTATTCACTTTCAAGAGTACGCCTCGTTGAGATTCGAGTTTCTTGTTGGCCTCAAAAAGCTCGGCCGTACGTTCCTCGATTTTCTGTTCCAGATTCCCGTGAGTCTCCCTGAGTTTTTGGGACATTATATTGATCTCGTCGGCCAGAAGCTCGATTTCGTCATTCGTATGGACCTCGACCTGGCGGCCCAGGTCGCCCTGTGCGATATACTGCGCTTCCTCGCGAAGAAGCCGGATGGGCATGACTATCCAGTTGGTGGCATAGAAGCCGAGCACACTTAGAATCAAAACAAGTCCGAGGCCGAGAGCAAACAGTTTCGAGGCCATTTCCGAAATGCGCGCATAGGCCTCGTGTACCCCCTGATAAAAGAACACGTGCCATTTTCCGCCGGCGAGTCGGGCTTCGCCGTCGATATTGCGTGTGTCCACCACGGCGAATCCCAGGACATTCTCTTCATTTTTCCGGTCCACGGCATTGGTCCATCCGCTGCCTTCCTTTACAATCTTTCGCCAGAAATCTTCGGCAACCCTATCCGGTTTGTCGGGGGCAGACGTGGCGAGGAGCGTACCGTCGGCAGACATCAGGCCGGCGTAGCCGCCATCTTCCGTGCGAAGAGTGTTTACCGAGTGGAAGAGATAGTCCGCTTGCACCACGACTTTCAGAACGCCCATGACGGTGTTGCTTGCAGGGTCGCGAACCGGCACAGCTATCGTAATCGAACGCATCTGCGTACTCTCATCGAAAGTCATGCCCTGCGCAATGTTGCGACCATTGCCGCTGTTAAAGGCATCGGTCCACCAGCTCTCATCGGCTTGATAGAAATCGGTCGTCTTGCCGGTTGCGCCCACGATCGCCCCTTGTTCGTCCGTCACAAATATTTCGGTATACTTGTTCGCCTGTAACTTAAGGATATCCTGAAGATACCGTGACACCGGGTTGGCAAGGTAACCGCGGATTGTATCGTTAATCCCTTGGAGAGACTGCCACTCATTGTCAAGGCGCATTATTCCCGAGAGAGTCTCTTGACTGGACTTTCCTTTGTAAGACTGGTTTGCGTCGGCGACGGCGCCAAGAAGCGTGGGCGCAAGCGCAAGGACTTTTGCCTCGGATATCTCTGACGTAAGCTTCGTCCGAATTTCGTCCGACATCCATCCAGCGAGATTCTGAAACCTCGTGCCGACGTAATACTGGCGGATATCGGTGCCCGCAAAGTACGCTGCCAGCAGCGTAACCGTGAGCGGAGGAATGCCTACTATCAAGAGCGCAAGGAATATCTTCACGCGCAGGCTGATCTTCGGTCTTTTTCGCGCTGACGTTTGTTCGTTCATATTTTGCCTTCACACGCTCGCATGCGCCGCATTCTTGACGACTTTTCCAAAGTTCTCAATCAGCTTAAGTCCTGCGCCCTGGCTCTTTTCGGGATGGAACTGCGTGGCAAACATGTTTCCACGCCAAACTGCCGAGGCGAAGGTTACTCCGTAATCGGTCACGCCGGACACGACCGAACAATCCTCGGGCGCAACATAGTAAGAATGCACAAAATAGAAATATGTGCCGTCGGGGATTCCCTCAAAGAGGGGGCATTGCCGGCCATTATCCCGATCGGCCGCAGGATATCGCACGCGATTCCAGCCCATGTGCGGGACTTTCAGTTCGCCGTCGACAAAGCGTTTGACATGACCCGGAACCACATTGAGGCCGGACGTGCCCTCGCTCTCCTCGCTCGAAGTCAGAAGAAGCTGTAGTCCCAGACATATTCCCAGGAAAGGGCGGCCCTCGCTGATATGCTTGAGCAGAGGGTCGATGAAGCCTCGCGTCTCCAGCTCCCGGTAACAGTCTCCGAAAGCGCCTACACCGGGAAGCACGATGGCTTCTGCGTCTCTGATGCCCCTGACATCGTCGACGATCACTGCCTCGCACCCTTTATATTCGAAGGCCTTCTGCACGCTGCGCAGGTTGCCCATCTGATAGTCAACTATCGCAATCATTTACGTTACAACTCCCCTTTGGTAGACATCACTCCTTGTATCCGGTCGTCCAGTCGGACGGCCTGCCCGAGCGCGCGCCCCAGGGCTTTGAAAACCGCCTCTATACAGTGGTGGACATTGTGGCCGTAAAGGAGATTAATATGCAATGTAAGCATGGCCGCATTTGCGAAAGCCTGCAGGAACTCTCGAGCCAGCTCGACGTCGAACTCCCCCACTTTTGTTCCGGCCAGGCTTGCATTAAACACCATGAAGGGCCGGGAAGAGAAATCAACGTCCGCTTCCGCGAGCGCCTCGTTCATAGGCACTCTGGAGGATCCGTAGCGGGCTATTTTCTCTTTGCTCCCGAGCGCCTCGCCAAAAGCTTTGCCCAGACACAGACCCACGTCTTCGACCGTATGATGGCTGTCGACCTGCAGGTCACCCGTGGCCTTTATTGATATGTCGAATAGGCCATGACGCGCGAGCAGCGAGAGCATATGGTCGAGGAACCCGACACCAGTCTCGATTTGATAGTCACCCTTGCCTTCTATGACAAGCTTGACCTCGATGTCGGTCTCGGTTGTCTTGCGACTGATTTGCGCCTTCCTCATCGAATCCTCTTTCCGGATCACCATTGCCGAATTTTGCAGATTTGTGCAAATGAATTCGCACTTAGATAGCCGCAGGACGGATTCGCCGCATCCGATGTCATACGCCTGCAATGAGCCGCTCGGCAAGATAAGTGTCAAGGCCTGCTTTCTCGACCTTTCTTGCGCATTTGAGGACGTCGTACTTGAGTCTGAAGAACTCAACGGTCATTTCTTCGGAATCGAATATGCCCAAGCAAGTGCGCGGATCGCCGTCACGAGGCTGCCCCAGGCCCCCGAAATTAACCAGGTACCGATTGTTTGAATCGAGCGTATGTTTGCCGTATTGCTCCAGGTCGTGGTTGAAACCTCGATAGGCAAAGAGCGCCGGAAGATGACTATGCCCGAAAAAACAGATGTTCACGGCCATCTTTTCCATGACTGCAAATTGACGCATCGCGTCCATCCAGTCGAGTATATAGTTGTCACGATTCTCAGGCGAGCCGTGAGAAAGCAGGAGCATTTTGCCCAGGACCAGTTTATCCGGGAGGTTTCGCAAGTATTCTTTCTTCTTGGCGTCCAGCCTGTTTCTGGTCCAGATGACCGCCTGCTTGGCGGCAGAGTTAAACCATAACGGGTCGTCCAGGCCGCAGGCGGCGGCGTCATGGTTCCCCATTATGGAGGTGATATTCTCCGCCATGAAAATTTCCACGCACTCATTGGGGTTTGCGTTATAGCCCACGATGTCGCCCAAATGCACTACGGTGTCTACCTTTTGTCGCTTTATCTCAGCGAGTACGATTTCCAACGCTTCAAGGTTGGAATGAACGTCGCATATTATCGCATACCGCATTTGTGCTCCCCATTCGCTCCCCTTTCATCCGGAATGCATTCACGAGGTGATTTCGATATGAACAGCGTGTCCGAATGAACTGAGTTTATTGAATGAATCCGCTCCACATAAAAGGTAATTATAACACACTACCCGGCAAACTCAACTTGGATTTTTCTGCCACCACTCTTTACACCGCACCACCACAGGTTCGCGACGACCGGCACACGCAAAAAGGTGAGAAGGAAGAGTATCTGTCAATGGGGCTTATTATCCATGAATGAAGACGTGGCACATCCCTTTGCGCTCCGGCGTGCGGTCTGCGACGGCCTGAATCGCAGCGCTATGTTCCCATCTTTTGAACCTCCTTGAGAATCTTTTCTATTTTCTTGATTTTCTTTCTGGCCTTGTCATAAATGGGATCGTCCTCGTTTATCTTATCGAACTCCGCTTTGGCCTCAACGTACTTCCGCGATTTGATGAAGTTTACGCCGCGGTTGAAATTGCAGACGGACATCTTCAAAGCCAATCGTTTGTCGTCAGGGTATTCGGCCCTGACTTTCTCGTATTCCGTCAGCGCGGCGTCGTAGTTCTTCATCGAAAAGTACAGGTCGCCCATTGATTCGTTTTGGCTGAGCGGGGCTCTGCCTTTCTTTTCGGTTCCGGCAATGCCGAGGGTTTCTTCCTCTTCCAGAAAGCAACCCTCTTTGAGTCCCTCCATCTCAACGCCCTTCAGGGCCGACTTTTCGAGCAGCACGCTGATGATGTTGCTCCCACCCTCATTCGGCACAATGAAGAAGCGGTGGGCGGAGGGATCAAAATGGTGGAGTGTTCGACCCTCGAGCACTTCCCCGTCCTGGAAGGCCACTTTGATCTCTTGTCCTTCCGCCGGGTTGTCTTGAACAACGGCCATAGAATCGAACTTGCCCTCGAAATCTCTCACAAAATAGATGGCTTTCAGTTCGGAGAAATAGACGAACACTCTGTCCTGAGGATTCGCCGGTTCCATCGGAACGAGATAGAAGCCGAGTGATTGCGGATCAAGCTTGTAGGTCGTTCCTTTGACAATCCTGTTATTTCGATAGTGTATTTCAAGTTTCCGTCCCGCCCCAAGTTTCCTGGCAACGCTGGCGCGCGCAGCAGGTGGCGCGGGAGCTGGAGTTTTCTTTTTCCCGAGCAGCCCCCCGAACAGCCCTTTCTTGACGTCCTGGCTTGCCGTAGTTCTTGCCTTGTCACATTTGACGCAAAGGTTTTCTCCCTTGCCTTTTGCCACCAGGCAGCGATCGCAGCCGAATGCGCCACACTCCGTACAATAACCGACAACGTCCCTGTCGCTGTGTGCGGGACATTTCATTGTGCGCCTCCGTCCGAGACTTTGAAGAGAAAACTTTCCGGAAACCACTCATGGGAGAGGGTTTCGTATTTCAAGATTCCGAATCGATCCGTTTTTTCTTTTTAAGAACAACCCGCGCCCCGTAGAGGACTCCTAAGTGCTTTACTGATAACTATATTACCATGAAGCAGGCTATTAGTCAAAACGAGAGTGTCGCTGTTTAATGGTAACTTCGGACGCTTCGTGGCACAGGCTCGGTTGCAAAAAAAAAGGCGCTATGGTAGACTTCAAACGAGGCCGAAAAACGCTCACACCGGCTAGGCTACAGCTACCCGAGCTTGCTATTGTCTAGTTCGCTTCAAAGAAGCAAATCCCTTGAGTATGGAAAAGACTGACGAAGGACTTCTGGGAATGAGCCATCTCTCCCGACAACGTGATGGAGCGGGAAAGTCGGTACACATCACCACATTCGGCTGTCAAATGAACCAGCATGATTCCGGAATAGTCGCCGGTCTATTTAAGAAGTCCGGGTATCTCACGACAGATGACATCGAAGACGCAGATGTAATACTCTTTAACACATGCTGCGTCAGAGCGCATGCAGAACAAAGGCTTTACAGCAGAGTTTCACAACTAAAGCCGTTGAAAATAAGGAAGCCGCATCTCATCATAGGGGTCGGCGGCTGTGTCGCACAGAGGGAAAAAGCAGCCCTGACGGACAGATTCCCATTCATTGACGTCGTGTTTGGCACTAACGCGGTCGCCGATGTCATTTCTCTTGTCGAGAGGGTAGAGCAAGGTGAACGGCCAATCATCCACGTCCCCGAGGAGGGCTCTGCGCCAAGCTCCGAATTGGCGGCGACTTCCGACCGTCTCCGCATTCACGCATGGGTTTCGGTAATGCGAGGCTGTGACAATTATTGTTCCTACTGCGTGGTTCCATATGTGCGGGGACCCCAGCGCAGTAAGCCGCCGGACGAAATACTCGGGAACGTGAGGAGTCTGGCAAGCAAAGGCGTTGTGGAAGTGACGCTGCTGGGGCAGAACGTGAACTCATACGGACAAGACCTTGATGGCGGGGTTTCATTCTCGAGACTTCTCGAAATTCTCAATGATGTCTCCGGTCTTCTCAGAGTCCGGTTCACGACATCTCACCCCAAGGATATTTCCAAAGAGCTAATGGAGGCGATGCGTGATTTGCCAAAGGTATGCGAGCACTTGCATCTGCCGGTGCAATCCGGCTCTTCCCGGATTCTCGAACGAATGAACCGGGCATACACAGCAGACGAATACGTGAGAAAAGTGGACATGCTACGGGAAATCGTTCCGGGAATCAGCGTGACCACTGATATCATAATAGGGTTCCCCGGCGAAAGCGATGATGATTTCGAGCAGACACGTTCACTTGTTGAGCGGGTCCAATTTGATGGGGCCTATATTTTCAAGTATTCTTCACGGCCGGGCACAGCGGCCGAGCATTTCGAGGGGAAGGTTGACGAGATGATAATCGCGAAGCGGCACAAGGCGTTGCTTGAATTCCAGAAGAGCATAAGCATTAGGCGACTGGAAGCGCTCGCAGGCAGCGATCAATGCGTGCTTGCGGAAGAATATGACACAACGCGTGAGGGTCGTCTCACGGGCCGTACGAGAGGCCATCGCGTTGCAAGCTTCCCCGGGGACGGCAGCCAAATCGGCAAGGAAGTCAGCGTTCACATTGCCCGTGTGAGCCGCTGGACACTGGTGGGCAAAGGCGCAGAAGCGTTATAGACGAAAATCTATCGGCACAGGCGGGGCAGGAACATGCCGGAAATGGCATTCGAAGAATCTCGCACTTACAACGGCGTGACCGAAATGCGCGATTCTCAAAGAAACTCGATGCGACGCCTCTGGTCGAAAGACCAACCAACAGGATGGAAATTGCCGGCGCATGTCGGTCATGCGTCGGATTGCCGCGTTACGGAGATATCATGTGACTGATGAACTAACCCCGATGCTCAAGCAATACACCCGGATAAAAGAGAGACATCGGGATTCCATTTTGTTTTTTCGCATGGGCGACTTCTATGAGATGTTTTTCGAGGACGCAAAGACCGCGTCGGCCATTCTCGATATCGCCCTGACTTCTCGTGACTCTACCCGCAAAGAGGACAGGATCCCGATGTGCGGTGTTCCCTACCATGCGGCCAGGAGTTACATCGCCAAGCTGTTGCGCACGGGCAAGACGGTGGCAATTTGTGAGCAGGTGGAAGACCCGAGGCTGGCCAAGGGAATCGTGAGGCGTGAAGTGGTCCGGGTGATCACGCCGGGGACCATCCTCGAGCCGGAGCTCCTCGATGAAGACCTGAACAACTTCCTCGCCGCCATGTATATTTGTCAGAACGGCATCGGGGTCGCATTCACTGACGTCTCGACGGGCGAGTTCAGGGCGACACAGAGGGACGGCGTCAACACGGGTGACCTCGTCGTCGAGGAACTTCTGAGGATAGGCCCGTCGGAATTTCTTTTCCCTGCTTCAGCGATGGACTCGAGTCTCAAAGCGCGACTTGATAAGAATTGTCCGGGAATCCCATTGCGACCGGTTGAAGACTGGGTGTTTTCGCTGCCGGAGGCTGTTTCTCTTATCACTTCTCACTACGGGCTTCACTCGCTCACCGGATTGGGTCTCGATGAGATGCCGCTCGCAACATCGGCTGTAGGGGCGATTATCCATTATCTCAGGGAAACCTATCGCGGCTCGCTTCAGCATCTTAAACGGCCGGCTCCTTTCGTGCGTTCGGAACATATGATCCTGGACGCCAATACCCAACGAAACCTTGAGTTGGTCTTTACGCTTAGGGACAAAAGCAAGAGGGGCTCGCTCCTGGGGGTACTTGATTCGACGGTGACCTCAATGGGTGGCAGGAAACTGAGGGCATGGATCACCCATCCACTCATGAGCGTCGAGCGTATTGCGTCGAGACAGCATGCCGTCTCCGCGCTAGTGGATTCGAACAGCCTGCGATTGAGAATCCGTAATACCCTGAAAGACGTCCATGATATCGAGCGTCTGCTGGGCAGAATATCCGGCCCGTCCGCGAACGCGCGCGATGTTGTCGCCCTCAAGGATTCTTTGTTGCGAATACCGTTTCTCGAGCAGGCTCTACGCGAAAGCAATGCAGATTTGCTTCAATCGATAGGCCGTTCGCTTGACCCTCTCGAACAAGTAACCGCGTTGATAGCCAACGCGCTTGTGGATGCCCCGCCCGCAAGCACAACCGAAGGCAACATCATACGAGACGGCTACAGCCCGGAGCTGGATTCTCTCAGGAGCATGGTGAGAGACGGAAAGGACTGGATTGCCCGGCTGCAGAAGCAAGAAATTCGGCGGACCGGCATCAATTCATTGAAGGTCGGGTACAACAAGGTATTCGGATACTATATCGAAGTCACAAAGTCAAACCTTTCGCTCGTGCCACCCGATTACATCCGCAAACAGACGCTTGTAAACGCGGAGAGGTTTATCACTCCGGAGTTGAAAGAGCGCGAGAGCGCCATCCTCGGGGCCGAGGAAAAGATGACCGGCCTCGAGGCGGAGCTTTTTCAAGCGCTCCGTAAGCAAGTGTGCGCCCACGGTGAACAGATTCAGACGAACGCGGACCTCGTGGCCGAGGCAGACGTGCTCCAGTCGCTGGCGCATGTAGCCGCGACAAGCGATTACTGCCGGCCCGAGTTGACGACTTCGTTCGGTATGGAGATCGAGGAGGGAAGGCATCCGGTCCTTGAGCAACTTAATCTGGGGCAAGCGTTTGTTCCAAATGACACACACATTGGTGAAGAGAGCGCCCTCATGGTAATAACCGGTCCGAATATGGCCGGCAAGTCGACATACCTGCGGCAGGTTGCGCTCATTATTTTGATGGCGCAGATGGGAAGTTTCGTTCCCGCCAGGCGCGCGAGGATTGGAGTCGTAGACAGGATTTTCACGCGCGTGGGCGCGTCGGACAATCTTGTGAGTGGAGAAAGCACGTTTATGGTGGAGATGAACGAGACCGCCAACATACTCAACAACGCTACTCGCGCAAGCATCATTATCCTCGATGAGATCGGACGCGGAACGAGCACATACGATGGGATGAGTATTGCCTGGGCCGTGGCTGAATACATCCATAACAATGTAGGCGCCAAGACCCTGTTCGCAACCCATTATCATGAGCTCACCGATCTCGCAAAGGAACTGAAGCACGTGAAGAACCTGAACGTTGCGGTGCGCGAATGGAATAATCAGGTTGTGTTTCTATACAAGGTGGTCGATGGGAGTTCGGACCATAGCTACGGCATTCATGTTGCCAAGCTTGCCGGCCTTCCCAGCGGGGTCGTCGCCCGAGCACGGCAGGTACTCCTCGATCTGGAGAAGGCGAACCCACGCCGAAGGCTCAGGCGGAACACTGACTCAAGCCAGCTTCAATTGTTTGCGCCGGTTCCTCAATCCGTAGTGGAGGAGGAGTTGAGGAACCTCGATGTTAACCGGTTTACACCGCTTGAGGCATTGGCGAAACTGGCGGAACTCAAAAGAAAAATCATCCATTGAGAATCTGCCCAACTCTCAGTGAAGGAACCGGCGCTTATTCGGAGAAACCAAATTCTTGAGGAGGTATAAAGCCGATGTCTGTTGAGAAGCATGAACTCGATGCGGAGGATTTCTCTGCGAAGCGGCTCGCTGTGAGGGTTGGCCGCGTTTTCTTCAAGGCACGCAACTACGGAGGGCTTCCCCTGTTTCTTGTCATGCTTGGCGTCTTTAGCTTGGAGTATGAAAACGACGCGGTCACTTGGCCACTTGGCGTCGCCCTGATTCTCGCGGGCGAGTCCACGCGGATATGGGCGATGCGCCACATCGGCAGGAGCGCGCGCACAAGAAAGGACAAGGCGCGAAGGCTTGTGACTACCGGCCCATACGCATATACGCGAAACCCTCTATATATTGGAAATCACCTGACGCTGGCGGGCTTCTGTGTCCTTTCCGAACTATTGTGGTTCTTGCCGGTGGCACTCGGACTCGCATTCATTTTTTACTCTTGTATCGTCATGTACGAAGAGGACCTTCTCAGACAACGTTTCGGAGAGGAGTTTTCCGAATACGTGAGTGGAATCCCTCGTTGGGTATCTTTCAGACATGTCTTACGCACATTTGACTGTTCCCCTTGGCTCGAAGCGTTGCGACGTGAGCGATCGACCTTGTACGGACTGGCGGTCGCGGTCGCGCTCTTTGTGTTGAAAGAGATCGTGTCGCACAACTAATGAGCGCGGGCGAGAACAGAGACAGACCCCACGCTATGGGTCTGTGAATCTGTCCGACAACTCTGACGGCGCCAATCTATTCGCGCTTGCGACGCAAGAAAAACCGC